>JBDGXD010000015.1:0-30766 GCA_039584755.1 Gemmatimonadota bacterium | reverse complement strand
AAGGGTCTGAGTGCAGGCATACTCGCATTCAGGCTGCCTGAGGAGGGTGGCGATCCGTGGGATTGGTGCAACTTACTACGCAGGGAACACGGCATGCGCTTGCGCCCGGTGGGTGAGGCAGGTTTGAATGCGGTGCGGGCCTCCACCCATATGTTCAATACCGAGGCGGAGGTGGATCAACTGGTGGAGGTGTTGGGAACACTATTATAGGACCATGATCCAAACTCTATTAGGAGTTGTAATGCAACTCGGTGAAAGACCAATGAGAGGTCACCGTTCCTCAGCGCTGGTTATGCTGACAAGCTGCATGACCGCCATGCTCTTCATTCCCAATCAAGCAGCCACCCAACAACGTGACCTCTACCTAGCTCTTGCCGAGCAAGCGTTTGAAGAGGGCCTCGAATCAGTACCGGCGCAGGTTGAGCGTTGGAAGGAGACATGGGAGCCACGACCGGAATGGGGCTATGCTCCCCCCGGTGGTCCGGCATACTTCGCCCGATTGGCGGGTGTCCTTTACAACCTGACCGGCGACGAGAAGTACGCCCGCACGGCGATTGAATGGCTTGCGAGACAGCAGGAGTACAAAGAGTTCTTCCCCGAAGAGATGCATGCTGCACGACCGGACTATGCAAGAGGTGTCCCGGCTCTCACCAACTTCTTTGAGATGCCGTTCTTCGTCGAAGGATACATGTCTGTCAAGGACAGTCCGTTGCTCACGGCAGAGCAACGGGAGCAGATCCATTCTAGCATTGCCGAAGCTGCGGATTACGTGTCGTTCTTCCCCGAATGGGGTCCGATGAACCGGGCCATGCTGCGGGCGTATGCACTGCTGCTCGCTGCGCAGGCAATACCCGATCATCCCAATGCAACCATCTGGGACAAACAGGCCCGCGTTCTCGCTGCTGACAGCTGGAACAAATGGGAGGAAGAGGATGCCCAGATCTACCATCCGGTGTGGCTGATATCACTGGTTCGCTACGCAGACGCACTGGGTGACGACTCTCTCTTCGACCACCCGACAGTACGGTACTACTTCGACCGATGGCATGCGAACTGGGCTTGGTACGTCGCATTGTTGGAGCGAGCCGCTACACAGTACGACCGCGACGATTACCGTTGGGCCGCGCGCCGCATCTTCACTGCAATGCATTCGGGCATGGGTGAGACGGTTGGCATCGGCAACGGGATGAACTTGATAGACGCCTATCGCTGGTCGGATGACCGTACTACAGCAGAGGCACCGCCTGCGGTCAGCGAAGAGGTGATGGAGGACTTGGTTGGCAAGAAGATCGTCTTCCGCGACGGCTGGGACGCCGATGCCAACTACCTGCTGCTGAACTACCGTGACGAAGGTCCGTACGCCTACATGGCTCGGGAGTACCTCCGCCATACGATCCCGGTCGAAGAGGAAAAAATGCACCATGGCCACTCTGACGAGAACGCCATTGTGCTCCTGATGAGCGGCGGCTCGGTGCTGCTGAACGATGCCGGTTACCGTCCTGTTATGCCATCGGGTCCGTCTGGCGAGTTCCGGGCAGACTACTACCACAATCGGCTCGTATGGCGCAATGGGAAGCGTGCCCGAGGACAGTCGCTATGGGACTTCATACGCAATTCCGGTGGGTATCGCTCTGTCGAGACTGAGAAGATCGAGTTCTGGACAGCTGACGAATTCGATGTCAGTCGTACCCGCCTCAAGGACGAGCGTGATGGTGTGCAGCACGACCGCGTGATCACCTGGCTCAAACGAGAGAATGTCTATGTCGTATTCGACATCGTGAAGTTCCTGGAGCCCGATTTCTACACTCTGGCAACACTCTGGCATGGTACAACGGTACTTGAAGAGGGTGAGCACCACTTCGTCACGGCGGTAGATGCGATACGAGGTAACCCTTTGCCACAGAGCAAGGTGCTTCGAATCGAGTTCCCGCAGGGTGACATTCGGCAGCAGGGCTCCTTCCAACTCGATCGCAACCTCGAACCCGAGACAGCCGTCTTCCAGACTTTGTCCAGCCACTACCTTACCGGTCATGTGGAGACGTTCGTCACTGTCCTGGTTCCGGTAGCGCGAGCGAACCCGTCGGCTTCACCGATCAGCGCCATCAGGGTTCTCGAGCCACCCGAGACGAGAGCAGGCATTGGAGTGGTCCTCGAGACAAACGGCCAGGAGATCTTTGTCGCATCCAAGACCAATCTCTTGAGAGATATAACGGCTGCTAACAAGCGGCCCCGCTACACGTTCGAGTCCGGCAAAGTGACCTATGGGCCATTCGCCACCGACGCCAGCTACCTCTATGCACGCCGTGACAACGACTCGGTCAAGTGGGCTGGCATGCACATGGTTGGGGTCAACTACGAAGACCGAGAACTGTTTGCAGCGCCCTGGAATACCTTCACGTTGGAGCCCGATGATTGGGCAACCGGGCTGGGTGCCGGCAAGTGGCGGTTCTGGGAAGGGACTCTGGAGTTACCGTGAATCTACCGTCGACGGTGAACGCCGTCGCCCCGATTCGGATCTGCGATATCGGCGGATGGACCGACACCTGGTATGCGAGCCAGGGAGCAGTGTTTCATATAGCAGTCTATCCCTACGTTGAGGTGCAGGTTCACGTGGCACCTCGGCTGGATGGGTCTGAACGCGTGATGATCACTGCCGAGAACTACGGTGAGAGATTCACGGTCGATCCCGAGAAGATCTCCTACGATCAGCATCCACTGCTCGAGGCAGCAATCGACGTCATGGAGCTGCCGGACAATGCGGCGTTCACGATCAACATATACAGTGAAGCACCACCAGGAGCAGCGACTGGCACCTCGGCTGCCGTGGCAGTCGCCCTACTTGGAGCCTTGGATCACCTCACACCCGGAAGATTGACTCCCCACGAGGTGGCTAGCCTTGCGCACGCTCTCGAGACTGAAAAGCTCGGTTTGGAGAGTGGAATTCAAGATCAACTGTGTAGCGCGTATGGTGGCGTGAACTTCCTGGAGATGCAGCGCTTCCCTCACGCCACGGTCTCCAACCTCCGTCTGGCCGATCAAGTTTGGTGGGAGCTAGAACAACGGCTTGCCGTGGTGTACATCGGCACACCGCACAGCTCTAGCCAGATCCACCAACAGGTGATTGCCGATCTGGGTGACGATCCGTCGCAGAACCCACAGTTGGCGGCGATGCGCCGGCTTGCACGAGAGGCCAAAGACGCCGTACTCCAAGGTGATCTGGCTGCACTGGGTGACGTCATGTCGCGCAACACGGAACAGCAGCGACAGCTACATCCTTCGCTGGTCTGCGAACAGGCCGACGAAATCATCTCCGTTGGACGAGAATTCGGCATCGTCGGATACAAGGTCAACGGTGCCGGTGGCGATGGCGGGTCTCTGACTCTGTTGTGCGACGGTGACCGAGCCAAGAAGCGGCAAATGTTGGCCGCATTGGAAAGAGTGGGATATCCCCACCTACCGATCTACATGTCGCGGCGAGGATTACGCGTTTGGTGACGGTCGTTTGGCGGCGTCAATGGAATCAACCCACCATTGCCGCAGGTTGACCGGTAGCTTCCAATACTCCACGCCAGATCTCACCGCATGGATCGAGTTGCCGTCGCGTGGCAACGGCGATCGGGTTCGGCACGTGTACGTAGTTCCTGTTCCAGAAGCTCACTACCATGTTGGTCCTACCGGCCATTCCCGCATGTACGGCATGTTGCCCTAGCAAAAGGCAGAACTCCGAATCATTTGCGTCAGCAGGAACGCTGCGAATGATGTAGCTGGGATCGATGTACTTCACATCCACGGGGAGGTTGCTCTTGGCGAAATGCCGTCGGATCTCATCGCGTAGGAATACCCCGATATCGCCGAGCTTCACATTGCCCGATGCATCACGGTCTTGCGCGGCATTCTGGAGCAAATCCTGGCCTGCCCCTTCGGCAACTACGACGACTGCGTGCTGCTTGAGTTCCAACCGCCGTTGCAGTTCGGCTAAGAACCCATGCTCGCCTTGTAGTTCAAAGCGAACCTCCGGCACCAAACAGAAGTTCACGTCCGCGTTGGCAAGAGTCGCATGCGCTGCCACGAATCCGGAATGGCGACCCATGAGCTTCAAGAGTCCGACTCCGTTCCAAGCTCCCCGTGCCTCGCTGTGGGCAGCGAGGATCGAAAGACGTGCCGTCTCGACTGCGGAACTGAATCCAAAGGTGCGAACGGTCCAAGCCAGGTCATTGTCGATCGTCTTGGGGATGCCGACCACTGAAATAGACAGGCCACGGCGTTCGATCTCCTGGCTCAATGCCGACGCGCCTCGCAGAGTCCCATCACCACCTATGGTGAAGAGAATGCTCACACCCAGTCGCTCGAGCGTATCGACCATCTCGTCAACGTCTTGCGGGCCCCGCGACGAGCCGAGGATGGTGCCCCCGTGCTCGTGGATACTCTCTACCACATCGCTGGTTAGCTCAATCGGACCGTGGCTGGGATTGCGGGTCAAACCTGAGTACCCGTAGCAGAAGCCGAGGATGCGTTTCACCCCGTAGGCGTAAGTCAGGGTCAATACAAGGGCCCGAATGACATCGTTTAGTCCCGGACAGAGTCCTCCGCAGGTGACTATTCCAGCGGTGACCGATCCAGGGTCGAAGTAGATCGAAGGCCGGGGACCGGCGGCTTCAAAGGATGGCGGTGATTCCGAGCGGAGCTGCAACTCGTCGGTATCCGAGGGAAGCAGGATTCTACGCTGTTCGGCCGCAAACGGGGCCCCGCTTCCCAAAAGGGGAGACGGAACGGCGAGCGGTCCGATTGTCTGGATCTCCAGATCCGCGGCTGTCGGGAAGCTAGTGTTGCTCATGGCGCCTCTATTTGACCTACAGCAAAGTAACAGGCCTCTTTAGCTTGCCGCTTGCCCCGTTTCAGAGAGTCAGGTTCGGAACGAGGTTCCTCCAGGCTCTACTAGATCTGGGCAGGAGTGGCAGCCTGGATTGATGGTAGCCCTCTCAGGAACCGTGCATATCGCCCTGGGGTAAGATGTGGACTGCCGTACACCAGGAACGCGTTGAGCCTGCCATTGCCAGGCAAGAAGGCACCTTTACAAGTTAGCTTTCGGTTGGCAGAATTTGCCTGGCAGCTGCCATTTTCTAGTGGCATTGTGGTGTGCGCGGTGGTTGTGGCAGCAAGCAGAATTGCGCTGGACTCACCAGAGTAATGGTTACGCGGTATGTCGAAGGCCAAGGCCACATTTTCCGGCCGTAGCGTCCGAGCGACGATGAGGATGAGGTGGTATTCCTTCATTCTCGTTGCACCGCTGGTCTTTGCCTCCACGGCCGTTGAGTCAACGATAGACCCCCCGTCGCACGATCTGCTGTTTGTCCAGGTCCCCGCATCAACGGTGCCGACCCTGGACCAGGACATGAGCCTGGGACCACCGTTGGGCAGGTATGTCGACGGTGCCCGTATTGTGTTGCTGCCTGCATCGGATGCCGACCCTGTGGTACTCACACCGGAGTTCACCGCCGCATGTGACCCGGATGTGTCGTTTGATGGCAGTGTCGTCGTATTTGCCGGTAAGCTGGATCCCGCTGACACCTGGCAGATCTGGCGGATGAATATCGACGGATCCAACAAGTCACAGATTACCAGAAGTGAGGGTGACAACATCACGCCGGTCTTTGCCGGCAACCGCTTCTATCTGGACGATCCCCAACCCACACCGCAGATCATATATGCCAGTACAGCTCACGGCTGGATCAGCGAGCATGACAACGGTCCGGTGTTCTCGCTATATGGTACCGACGCCAATGGTGAGGCGATCCACCGTCTGACCTTCAATCTCCACAGCGACTTGTCTCCAGCTGTATTGCCCACCGGCCGGATTGTATACACCAGCTGGCAACGCTATGGTGACCGATACGAACCTGACGGTATCCTCACTCTCATGGGAGTCAACATAGACGGTACTGACCTGATGCCGTTTTATGGCAATCACGAGAGGCCGTTGTACAAAGACATGGCGAGCGTCTCCAGTTTTGACGACCGTGTCTACTTCGTTGAGTCTGATCGAGCTAGTTGGCTGGGGGGCGGTAACATATCATACGTATCACGCCGCAGGCCGCTGAATTCCTACCAACAACTGACTGCCGAATCACGGGGAAGGTATCACAGTCCGGTTTCCCTTCCGGATGGCGGGCTCGTAGCTTCATATCGCGCCGACGATCCAGCTGACGTGTTCGGTCTCTATCGCATTGACTCCGAGTCGGGCGAACGTCTCGAAGAAATACTGCGGCATCCCAATTGGCACTCACTCGATGCGCATGGTGTTGCGCCTCGGCCACCTGCAAAAGGCCGGTCCAACTGGTTGATCCCGGGCACGACGACTGGTGTCTTCTACAGCCTCAACGCGTATAGGACGAATCTGGCCGAGCCAGGCGAAATCCCCGTCGGCACGGTCAAGCATGTTCGTGTCATAGAGGGACTGCCGCTCAGAGCGAGAATGACGCTGGGGGACTACCTGGACGGTTCCGTCGCTGGTGCAGGGGGCAGGACTCGTTCCATTGTAACATTCGATGCGACCCGGCTGCTCGGTGTGGCCCCAGTAGCCGAGGACGGGTCCTTTCACATACGAGTACCAGCCGAAACACCCGTCACCTTCCAGCTGCTCGATGAGGACTATCTAGCGCTGCGTACGCAACGAGCATGGACTTGGGTGATTGGGAACGAAAGTCGCGGTTGCATCGGATGCCACGAAGATCGTGAGCTGTCCCCTCCTAACCAGATGACACAGGCAGTGATAAAACCGGCGGTGGAGCTCACACTTCCCCCGGGGCGACGCCGTACCGTAGACTTTCGCCATCAGATCGCCCCGATCATCGAGTCGCGTTGTGCCAACGGTGGCTGTCACGTCACGGACCAGCCTGGACCGCGCCTCACAGGAGTGGGCGATGGGCCCGAGTCGGCTGGCCTGGTGTACCAGACACTTCTGGGGGTGATTGAGGGAAGGAGCGATGAGCGCTATGTCATTCCAGGCAAAGCCAGGGAGAGCCCGTTGGTCTGGCTGCTGTTTGGTGAGAACAAGGGCTCGGGCCAAACCCGATACACCCGTGAGATTACTCAGATGCCGCCCCATGACGTCCTGCGACCGCGTCAACGAATCCTGTTTACCGAGTGGATAGACCTCGGAGCCCGGTGGGATGTGCGGGGTGCGGTCGCAGTGGAAAACGAACGTAACTAAGCCATGGTGAAGTGACATTGTGAATATGCATAGTACAGAACGCATCACGCTCGCAGCTGTATTCTCGGTCGGCAGTCTCGTGATTGCGCTGGGTCTGCGCGAACAGAGCGATCTCCCGATACTCGTTGATGTAACCGATCAGGCTGGGATCACATTTGAGCACAGCATTGGCGACGACGACATGGACAATATCATCGAGTCCAATGCAGCTGGCTGCGCCTGGCTCGACTACGATGGAGACGGTGATCTGGATGCCTACTTCGTCAACGGAGCGTATCTCGAGAATATGAGCAGTGTTCGCGGCCGTAGGAACAGAGATAAGCTCACAAACGCACTGTACCGCAATGATGGTGATGGAACCTTCACAGACGTGACAGCCGTTGCCGGTGTCGGTGACAAGGGCATGGGAATGGGAGTGGCTGTAGCCGACTACGACAATGACGGCGATCAAGATTTATTCGTCACCAACTATGGCCCGAACGTCTTCTTTAGGAATAACGGTGATGGGACCTTCAGCGACTACACGCGTCAGGCAGGGTTGGAGAATGATCTGAGTGGCATCGGTAGTACGTTCCTGGACTATGACCAGGATGGATACTTGGATCTCTATCTGGGCAATTATGTGGAATACGATCCGGACTATCAGTACTTCTACGCTGCCCAACGCTTCCCTGGTCCACTTTCCTATCATGGTCAAGCGGATGTGCTATATCGCAACAATGGTGATGGAACCTTCACGGACGTAACACAGCAGGCTGGGGTATTCAATCCGGAAGGTAGGGCCATGGGTGTGGTCTCTGGTGACGTGGATGACGACGGAGATTGGGACATCTTCGTTCCAAATGATGGCATGGAGAACTACCTGTACCGTAACAACGGCGACGGCACGTTTACCGACATCGCACTGCAAACTGGTACCGGTTACGGCCAGGGAGGCAACGCCACCTCGGCCATGGGGGCTGAGTTCGCCGACATCGATCTCAACGGCCTGATGGACATTATCGTGCCCGACATGACGTACAGCTGCGTGTACAGGAACAGTGGGCAGGGGTACTTCGAGGAGGCTAGCGCTCGGATGGGTGTGGCGGCCGCCTGTGGGCAGTATACCAGTTGGTCCGGCAATTTCTTCGATTTCGATCACGATGGATACGGAGATCTGTTTCTCACCAACGGGCATCCACACCGGCTGATTGGTGAGGAAGACCTGTTGTTGCTCAACGAAGCTGGTGAGCGGTTTGTCAATGTGTCGCATCGGTTGGGACCAGATTTTCAAGAGAAGTTCGTTGGCCGCGGCTCCGCGGCCGGCGACTACGATAACGATGGAGATGTGGACGTGCTGATTCTGAACTTGAATGCGCGTCCCCGATTGCTCCGCAACGACGGTGGTAACGATCGCAGCTGGATCATTCTCCAGTTGATCGGGACAGCGAGTAACCGTGACGCCATCGGAGCCAGGGTACGGCTGACCGCCGGCGATGTGACGCAGACCAAATTGAGGGTGAGCACTTCTGGCTACCTGTCGCAAAGCGACCACCGCCTGCATTTTGGCTTGGGTGAGGCAACACAGATCAGTACGATCGAGATCGTGTGGCCCAGCGGGAAGGTACAGCAGTTGGACGGAGTGGCAGTCAACCAGATACTGCGAGTGACCGAACCGGCGGGTTAACGAGGAGTCGTCGCGCAATTGAGAGATATCGTGCAAGAACATGACTGATAGAAGACACCTTGGGGAAGGAAACATGACTTGGCAGGTCGGCGCACTGTCCCTGCCCATTGTACTCGTCGGGTTGGCAGGTTGGTCTTCCATCGATCAAGGTACCCAAGAGCGCGTATACGTAGGTGAGCAGGTGTGCCGCCAATGTCATCACATGGCAGGTGATCGGGACCAATTCAATGTCTGGCGGTTGACCAAGCACGCTAAGGCATATGCGGCGCTGTCGATGCCGGAGTCTGAGCAGATAGCGGAGCTGTCCGGCATCGATGTTGATCCGCACGACAGTCCGATCTGCTTGGGCTGCCACACGACAGCATACAGTGCGGATGAGTGGGAGCTGGACGATACGTTCCACCCCGAAGATGGCATACAATGCGAACGCTGCCATGGACCGGGCAGCGAGTACTCTGATGCAGAAGTGATGATGGATCCGGAGCGGGCGAGAGCTGCAGGTCTCAGAACGCCGGAAGAGAGTGACTGTCTGGTGTGCCACAAGGAGAAGGGGTCTCATCAGGCGGTACTGGATGTAAGGCAGTTCAATTACGAGGAGTCGTTGCAGGAGATCGGTCACCCTGGCATCGGTGGCGATCTACCGACGATGGAAGACCGGCAGCCGGCAACTCTACTCGAGGGTCCCAAGTACGTCGGTGCTCTGGCTTGTGGATCCTGCCACGGAGCAGGGTCCGCCTCGCTGGTGTACGGCAAGTGGCGCTTCTCCAAACACGCCCAGGCGTACGCGATCCTCAATACCGAAAGAGCGAGAGAAATAGCACGTGAGATGCAGGTGTCGGGAAACCCACAAGAGTCAGAGCGGTGTCTCGAATGCCATACGACCGGGTCGGGGGAGCCGGCAGGTCGCTTCTTGGAGAGCTTCGACCTAGTGCAGGGAGTGCAGTGCGAGAGCTGCCATGGTGCGGGTAGTGAGTACATGCCTGAAGCAGTGATGTTGGATCCGGTTGGCGTTGTGGAAGCAGGATTGGAGGAAGTCGGCCGGCAAACCTGTGTCAAGTGTCATTCTCCAGGAATTCATGGACACGAATTCGATTTCGACACGATGTGGCCCGATATCGACCACTCGAAGTGGAGTCAGGAATACTCACGGCCCGAGTACAAGACACCGCTCAATCTTGCGATTACGCGAGACGGCGAGCGTTTGTTCGCGGCTTGCGAGGCGTCAAACAGCCTCATTATCGTCAGCACAGAGACAGGTCAGCTAATGGCTGAAGTCGCGATCGGCGTGCAGCCCCATCATGTCCTCCTGTCGCCAGACGAGAAGGTCGCGTACGTGAGCAACCGTGGCTCTGACGATGTCTCAGTCGTGGATGTTCGAACGTACCAGGTTCTCTCCACCATTCAGGTGGGCGATGAGCCGCACGAGATGACGACCAACGAGGACGGATCCCTTCTCTACGTCGCGAATGCCGGCACTTATGACGTATCAGTGATAGACGTGGCCACAGGCGAGGAGAATAAACGCCTCGCAGCGGCAAGGGGTCCCTGGGGGGTGGCTCGTTCACCATCTGGCGATCGCGTGTATGTGACCAACAACCTGCCACGGTATGGTGAATTTCGCACAGCGGCTAAGTCGGAGGTCACGGTGATCGAGACCAATCGCTCGACCGTGACGCACCGATACACGATTGACGGCGCGAACTTGGTGCAGGGCATTGGGTTTGCTCCCGACGACAGATTTGCGCTCGTAACACTGATACGCACTAAGAACCTCGTCCCTATGACGCGCAATGTTCAGGGCTGGATCATGACCAACGGTCTCGGCATTCTATGGCAGGACGGTCGTGTCGATCAGGTGCTGCTAGACGAAGTGAACGACTTCTTTGCGGACCCGACGGACATTGTATTCACTAGCGACGGTCGGTACGTCTTCGTGACTGGCGGTGGCGTTCAGGAGGTTGCGGTGATCGAGGTCGCGAAGCTGGTAGCGATTGTGGAGAGCGCAACCGAGCGCGACCGTGCCGAGGTCATTCCGAATCACTTGGGAATGAGCACCGAATTCGTTGTGGCCAGGATTCCTGTGGGCCAGAGCCCACGTGGCATGGCCATTTCACCGGACGACAGATATCTGTACGTGGCAGATGGACTGGACGATGCGATTTCTGTAATCGATGTTGAGTCCCTCCGCCGTACCGGCGTGATTGGTCTAGGTGGGTCAGTCGAGATTACTGAGGCGCGTTATGGAGAGAGGATATTCCACAGCGCTGAGCGCACTTACGCGCGCCAGTTCTCCTGCCATTCGTGTCATCCCGACGGGCATGTGGATGGCATGACCTACGACATTGAGCCTGATGGGCTCGGCATCAATCCGGTTGACAACAGGACACTGCGTGGTATCAACGATACCGCCCCGTTCAAATGGGAAGGAACGAATCCGACCTTGAAGCGTCAATGCGGTCCACGGCTGGCTGCGTTCTTCACCAGGGTCGACCCGTTTACTGCCGAACAGGCCGCCGCATTGGATCGTTACATCGTTACCGTAACCAGACCACCAAACCGCTATCGGACGGGAAGCCAACTAACGCCAGCCCAGCAACGCGGCAAGGTGATTTTCGACCGCCAGTACGACAAATCCGGCAATCCGCTGCGGAAGACCAAGCAATGTGCCTTCTGTCATGCACCGCCGTACTTCACCAACCGCAACGTGTATGACGTGGGCTCGTCGTCGTGGCTGGATACTAATAAGGACTTCGACGTTCCGCACCTCAACAACATCTATGATTCAGCTCCTTACATGCACGATGGTCGAGCGCAGTCTCTGGAGGAGATCTGGACCATCTACAATCCGTACGACACGCACGGTCACACCAATGATCTGACGAAGGACGAATTGAACGATTTGATCGAGTACTTGAAGACGCTATAGTCGGGAATCAACATTATGGTGCATCGCGTTCTAATGACAGCAGCTCTAGTGTTCTACCCAACCCTGGACGGTTGGTGTCAATCGGTCACGCTGCAAGGTGAGCCCTTTGTGTACACAGAGTGGGAGTCGTTTACTACTGAATCCACAGACGGTGCATTGATCAACGATCACATCTTCTTCTTGCATGCGGACGGTGACAGCCTGTGGATCGGCACCGAGGGTGGTCTGGTGCTGTATCACAATGACAAATGGAAGAGCTGGACCGAAGCCGATGGGTTGCCGTGGAACGTCATCATGGGCATCGCGAAAGATCACAAGACGGGCGATCTATGGTTGGCGTTGTTCGGCGAAGGCATCGCGCGATTCTCAGGCGGGCTGTTCCAGCACTTCACGCAGATGAATAGTGGTCTGATCAATGATGTGTCATACGGCATAGACATTCAGGATGACAATGTCTGGATCGCTTCTACCGCCGGAATCAGTCGCTACAACCAGGTGACCGGCGAATGGACCGTCTTCAATGAGAAACACGCTCCGATGGAAGAGGTATGGGCCTACAACGTGTCGGCGGGAGAAGATAAGGTCTATTTTGCCGTTTGGGGTGGTGGAATATTGGAGTGGGATGTGGCGACCGAGACTTGGAAGGACTACCGCGATCCCGATGGCGAGATGGAGATGGATCTGTATCGTGACGATGGATTGGTGCATGTCATCACGACCTCTGCTTCCTATATAGATGATGTCTTGTGGGCGTCGACCTACTTCGGCCTGAGCCGATACGACGGACGGAACTGGCGTGGCTACATGGACCACGACAGTGGCCTGCCCAGCGTCTTCATCAACTTCGCTCTCGGGCGGAGTGCCACGTCCAACTACAACTGTACGGACAAGGGCCTTGCCGTGTTGGCGGATTATGAGAGCGATACCTGGGTTACCTACCAGCGAGACGATGAGGAAGCCGCGACATGGAACGCGCATGTTATGGTGGGAGGAGATATAATCCAGACTATACCTACAAACCTGGATCTGCCCAATCACTACACGCTCGCGGTGGCCTTCATGGGTGATGATGTGTGGATCGGCACCGGCCACGGCCTGGCCCGGGGAATCGGCAAAGGCTACTACGAGGGGATACGGGACTGACGCCATGGTCAAACAACACCTGCTCGTCACACTCATACTTGGCGCGTTGACCCCGGCCACCGGTCCCGCGGTCTTTGGCCAAGCTGGTGAGACGAAACCCGACTCGGCTTCCTACGGTAAGACACCGCTCGAGTACAGGCCGTACGGCCGTTTCGAAGACCCGTACAAACTCTTCTTCCTGGACCAACTGGAGTACCCGGGCTACGGTCGCCATATCCCCGAGCCGGAGAATGTGGCAACGGTCAAGATCGGCTTCATCGGTCCGATCATCGGGTCAGTATCAGAGTCGGTTGGCGGTCCGGACGAGGTCGCGTTGCGGGTGAACCAACGGCAGATCCGGTGGGATGGCTACCAGGCATCTCACCTGGCACCGCTGGGCATCAAGATGCTGCAGGGCGCACAACTGGCCGTGGAGCAGGCGAACGCGCGAGGCGGGTATCGTGGCAGCATCCCGTACGAATTGAAAGTCAGCAACGACAATGGCAACTGGCGCTCCTCAGGCCGTGAAGTGGTGCACATGGCCTGGAAGGACAGCGTTTGGGCCATACTTGGTACGGTCGATGGCGCGAACAGCCACATTCTTATTCGCGTGGCTCTGAAAGCCGAAGTACCGGTGATGAATACAGCAGATACCGATCCGACCTTCGTAGAGACGAACATACCCTGGGTATTCCGCAACGTCACCGACGACCGGCAGATGTCGTATCTGCTGGCGGACTTCGCATACAAGAAACTCGGTGTCGAGAGGGTAGCCGCAATCAGAGCGGTCAACCGCTACGGCCGGATGAGCATAGACGAATTCCGTGACGCGTCGACGCGCCTGGGCAATCCATTCATGGTTGAGTTGTCATATGAAGAAGGAGATACGGTCTTCACGGCGCAGTTGGAACGCATCAAGTCGTTGAATGCTGATGCAGTGATCACGTACGGCAACTCACGGGAATCGGCGCTGATCCTCAAGCAGATGCGTGACATGGGCATGGATCAGTGGTTCTTCGGCAGCGATCGCATGGTGACGCAGGAGTTTCTCGACATCGTAGGTCTTGACCATGGCAAGGTAGCGGCAGGTTTCCCTTACGACCCAACGAGCACTGATCCGCAGCACGTGCAGTTCGTGGCAGACTTCCAGGATAAGTATGGCGAGGACCCCGAAACATACGCAGCGCATGCCTACGATGGCATGAACATGCTGATTGAAGCCATCGTCAAGGCGGGACTGAATCGGGCGTTGATCAGGGACGAGCTTGCTGCAATGACGAATTACGTGGGTGTGACCGGCGCCCAAGAGTACGATGCGGTATTCAGCGACAGGAGCCCGGCGGCGTTGGCTGTCTTGAAGGATGGCCAGTTCCACTTCTTCTCACAGGAAGATGTGTTGGCTGGTAAGGTGGACGTTGAGTCATTGCAGCAGCGGTGACCACACTGTGTTGCCCATTAGAGCTTGAGACCATGCGCCGGCTCTGGATTCCCTCAGTAGGCTTCCTGTTTGCCTGCCATGCCGCGGGCCACACCACACGATCGCCTGAGCCGGACGACCAGCGTCAAGTCCCTTCGGTGCTGGATACGCCCGTCGACTTTTCAGGCTCGCGGGGTGCTACCCTCGATCCCACCAAACTGAGCGAAATACGAATCGGCTTGTTCGCGCCGACCGATGAAAATCACCCCGTTGGCAGTTCCATGTACAAAGCTGCTCAACTTGCCGTCGAACAGGTAAATGACCGCGGCGGCTTAGCGGGAGTACCGCTGCGCATCGTTACCCGTTGGGATAGTGACCCCTGGCGTGGTGGCTCCAAGCAGATGATCAAGCTGGTGTACGAGGACAGTGTGTGGGCGGTGATCGGGTCGGTGAGCGGCGAGGGCACTCACATCGCCGAGCAAGTCATCACCAAGGCTTGGTTACCGCTACTTTCACCGGTGTCCGCAGATCCTACACTCACCTACATCCGCATCCCTTGGATGTTCAGGTTGCCACCCAACGATCAGGCTCAAGCCGAGGTCCTCGTACGTGACGGTTTGCAGGCGCTGTCATTGGAGAAGGTGGGCCTGATCACGTCGACCGATCATGATGGCCGAGTTTTCGCCGAGGAGATACTCGATGAGATGCACTCGAACGTAGGTGCTCCCGTGTTTCACTTCGAGCTATCATTGGCAAACATCGACATCGAAGAGATCGCACTGCGTGTCCAGTCTTTCAGGCCGGAGGGAGTAATCGTACGGCTGCCCGCGGCAGCGACATTTGCGCTGCTGCGGCGGTTACGACAGCACGGCGTGTCGGTACCTGTGTTGCTGCCGTGGATTCCCGGCGTGCGGCTGTCCGAGCTTACGCAACACTATGATGGTGATATACGATATGTTCTGCCATTCTCAGATGTCGCCAACTCCAGATATCCGCAATTTGCCAAGGACTACAACAGTCGGTACGGTGTAGATCCAACGCCGAGTGCCGCCTATACGTACGACGCCGTGAACCTGATTGTACGATCGCTCGAGCTGAGTGGTCTCAGCCGGTCCGGTCTGAGAGATGCGATCGCGGGTCGTGATTACCAAGGGGTGACTGGCCGTATTACGTGGGACAATGCCGGTGGGAACAAGGGGAGACCGATCCTCAAGTCATCAGGCGGTTGAAGCCTGCGATCCGTCTCGGTAGTTTCGACATAGCACTATCACGACGACCCTCGACATAAACGGCCCAATCCACATGGTTAATGTAGCGCTCGCGTTGGTTTCGTTGCTGAGCTTGACAACGCCCGTCCAGCAGGCTCCCTCCACGCCCCAGGTGAGAGTATTCCTCTATCTGGGTGATCTGGTTGAAATCACAGGTTCCGATCAGTCGTTTGTCGCCGACGTGTTCTTGGCTGCGCGCTGGAACGACCCGAATCTCGCCGGTGACTACCAGGGCATCCGGACTCTGGATCTGGAGGACGTGTGGCACCCGATTCTGGTGGTAGTGAATGAGCGGGGTGCTGACCGTTCGCTTCCGGAGGTCGTGAACGTCGCCCCGGACGGAAACGTGCAGTATACGATGCGACTCACTGGCACATTCTCCTCGACCATGAACTTGAAGGACTTTCCGTTGGACCATCAGGAGTTCAACGTTTGGGTCATTGCGCCGGTGTTGGGAGGAAGCCGGGTCGAGCTGATCCCCGATACCACTGCGACAGTGCTGCGCAACAATGAACTGTCCATCAGTGATTGGACCCTTGGCGAACCAAGACTTGTGGCGAAGGATTACGTGGCGACACCTCAGGCGGGCCCGCTGCAGGGTGTGGCCCTCGTTGTTGAGGCAAGACGCAAGCGGGGCTATTACGTCATCCAGGTCTTGATCCCGTTGGTTGCGATAGTGTTGATGGCTTGGACCGTGTTCTGGATCGATCCCTCTGTCGTTCCAACGCGTGTGGGTGTAGTCGTATCAACCATGCTCACGCTCATCGCGTACCGTTTTATGTTGGGGAACCTGGTGCCGCGGCTCTCTTACTTGACCCGTCTCGACTACTTCATGCTGGGCACCACGAGCATCGTAGTCCTGACGTTGTTCGTGATGGCGGGGGCGAGCTATTTGCGCAGCCAAGGCCAAGAAGAGATCGTGAAGCGGATCGATCGTGTTGGCCGGGTGGCCTTTCCTCTGGTGTTCGGCACGTTCACAGCTCTGGTCTGGTTCGTTTGAGCGGGGAACCGTTGCGGTAACTGCGTTCCCTCCCCTATCCCACAGGTCGCTACGGACCCACATCAACGGCCTGTAGATCAACCGGGTGGCCTGCCGGTTGCAGCGCACCGTATTCCTCTAGAGCACAGCCTTAACAGTCGCGCTCGGTCCGCCGACGCCGGCCCGGTTCATGGCCAGCACGCGGAAGTCCAGCTCTACGCCACGCGGCTGGTCGCGCAACAGCTCGATGCGATCGATCGACGTGGTAACATCTTCCCACTCACCGCGAGGCTCGCGGCGCTGGATCCGGTACACCGCGACATCACCGCCTTCGCCCGGCGCTTCCCACGTGAGGAACACCCACGTGTCGCCCTCGTCGCGGATCGCGATGTTGCGCACTTCTCCCGGTGGTTTTAGCGCCGTGCGCGGTCGCCGCGGGCCCAAGCCGAGCTGGGCCAGCCGCTCGGGGTGCCGGCGCGCCATCACCTCGGCGTAGCGCAGGTTGGCCCGCATGCTGCCCTTGAGCGTCTTGAGCGCGTTGATCTTGTCGACGCGCCGAATCTTGGCCTCGGCGCGAGACCTGGCGAGCGCCGCGTTCTTCTCCCGATAATCGTCTAGCTGCGCGCGGAGTTCTGCCGTCGGAACAGTGGGTGACGGGAATTCTTCGGCGGCGTGGTCAAGCCCATCGGCAATCTGTTGGGCCAGCTGCGCAATCTTGGCTTCCGTCTTGGGGAAACGAGCCACACATCCTCCTGTTCGAGTCGACACCGGTTGTGTGCCGAGCGGAATTCCAGCTAAGTCATCCTGTAGCAATAGGATGCAAGCTGACGCCGGTCGCATGTAAAGTGGAAACGGACCAAAGCCAGCTGACTTCGGTTAAAAGTCAATTTACTCCAGCCGTTTGTTAAGTGGAAATGGCACGAAGTCAGTGGCCTTCGAGCGAAAGTCACTTTACACCAGCCGTGTGTCAAGTGGAGACAGCATGAAGTCGATTGACTCCGAGCCAAAGTCAATTTGCATATGGCTTGCGTAAAGTGGAAACACTCTGAAGTCAATTGACGTCGTGGCGAAGTCAATTAGCACATGGCCTGCGATGAGTGGAAACCATGTAACGTCAATTCACTTCAGATTAGAGTCAACTCGCATACAGCCGGCTCGTCGGCCCGCCAGGTAGGGCGCCTTTCCTCTGGTGCTCGGCACGCTCACGGCTCTGGTTTGGTTCGTTTGAACTCGGTTCCGTTGCGTTGGGGTGTACCCTCCCTTATCCTACAGGCCGCTACGGATCCTCCATCAACGCCTGTGATCAAACGATTAGTCGGTTGAACACGGAGCATCTAGTGACGGTGGTTCCAACAACAACAGAGTAGTGAGTCGGGCGGCATTGGAGTCGTCTGACATTCAACCGCTTGCTGCTGGGGCGGGGGCGTGGGTAGGTACATCCCCCCCAATACGTCGTAGGCGGCAGCCCTATCAACATATGGGAGACGGTATGACCGACAAGAAGATCATTGCGGTGGTGGGTGCAACTGGTGCTCAAGGTGGCGGCCTGGTACGCGCCATACTGAACGACAAGCAGTCACCGTTCGCCGTCCGTGCGCTCACGCGGGACGTCAACTCCGACAAGGCTAAGGCGCTGGCTGCATTAGGTGCCGAAGTCGTGCAGGCCGATGTCGACAACGTGGAGAGCCTGAAGCAGGCATTTGCTGGTGCTTACGGTGCTTTCTGCGTCACGTTCTTCTGGGAGCATTTCTCGCCGGAGAAGGAAGGGGCACAGGTCAAAGCGATGGCCCAGGCCGCAAAGGATGCCGGCCTGCAGCATGTCGTCTGGTCTACGCTGGAGGACACTCGCAAGTGGGTCCCGCTCAGCGATGACCGCATGCCGACGCTGATGGACAAGTACAAGGTGCCTCACTTCGATGCCAAAGGTGAAGCGGACAAGGTGTTCGAGGAGCTAGGCATTCCGACAACCTGGCTGCTGACGTCGTTCTACTGGGACAACCTCATCTACTTCGGCATGGGTCCCAAGAAGGGTCCGGATGGTAAGCTGGCATTCAATCTACCAATGGGTGACAAGAAGCTTCCGGGGATTGCCGCGGAAGACATTGGCAAGAGCGCCTACGGCGTCTTCAAGAAGGGCAGCGAATTGATCGGTAAGAGAGTGGGAATCGCAGGTGAGCATTTGACCGGTTCACAGATGGCTGCCTCGCTTACCAGCGCCCTGGGACAGGAGGTGCAGTACAACGCCGTGCCGTTCGAGATGTATCGCAGTTTTGATTTTCCTGGCGCCGATGACCTCGGAAACATGTTCCAGGTCAAGCACGACTTCGAGTCGGATTTCTGCGGGGCCCGCAACCTTGAAACGACACGCGCATTGAACTCCGAGCTTCAGACGTTCGAGGCTTGGTTGGCGCAGAACGGTAGTAAGATTCCACTCGAGTAATGTTGCTGACGCCTGCAGAGGGTGGATCGAAAATCTAGTCAGCAAGCTGCTCTAAATGCATCTTGCACGGACAACGCCTCTACTGTCGTGGGCAGTAGGCGCGTTCATGTCTTTCTCTGTGAATCGGGCTCGGCCCGCCTCGCGCTGGCCGGTTGCTGTCGGAATCTTGTGTAACCGTGCGTCCCAAGGGACCTCCTCCCTCAGTTCTACCGCGGGTTGACGTCCTTCAGGACACTCTTCTCGGCCGAGCCCGGCCTTAGTCAGGCCGGGACAACTCGTGTAGTCCCGCGTAGACAGCGTCGCCGCGAGTGCACCCGAGGTTAGGTTGTGCACGTGCCTCTCTTCGGTCATACTCCGTGTGCCAATCCGACGGAGACCCGATGCGCAATCTGTTCCTGAAGATCACCGTAGCCGTAATCGCCCTACTCGTGATTGCCGTTGTCTACGTCTGGGTCTCGATCCTTTCGGTGAAACTCCCCGGGGAGTCGGTATTGGCCACCGGATCCAACCGCAACACCTCACAATACGTCGAGATGCGAGACGGTGTGCGGCTCGCCGTGGATGTGTGGTTTCCCGAAAACATCGAACTTGGCCAGCAGCTTCCCACTGTGATGCGCTCCACGCGGTACTGGCGAGCACAGGACATCGGTTTCTTGACACGAGCACAGATCAAGTTCGGCGATGCAGATCTCTCCGATGCCGTCTCCCCCGAGATACAGGCCTTTAATGAAGCTGGATACGCGGTCGTTCTGGCTGACGTGCGGGGAAGTGGTGCATCGTTTGGCGATCGGCCGACCGAATTTGGCAGGGGGGAAGCCGAAGACCTGGGAGCGGTGGCCGGTTGGATCGCACAGCAGCCATGGTCCAACGGACGCGTCGGAACTTGGGGTGTTTCGTACGAGGGCAATACGGCTGCTATGACCGCGGCTCCGGCCAATCCTGCGGTGACCGCCATAGCACCACAATACGCTGACTTCGATGCCTGGTCTCAATTGCTGTGGCCGGGCGGCGTCTTCGCGCAGGGCTTCATCAACGATTGGGGTGAGCTGGTCGGCTACCTCGACGCCGGTGACATATGCAGCCTGGCAGGTGTGACTGGGAGGAGTCAGTGTACCGTCGTGAAGCTGGCAACCAAGGGAGTGAAACGAGTCGACGGCCCAGATGCCGAACGCCTTTACGCGGAGGCACTTGCCGAGCACAATACACCGGATGTTGCCCTGGCGGCACGACACGTAGAGTATCGTGACACATACTTCGGGGAGTCAACGGAGACAATCTCCAGCCTTTCAATCAACGGTTACAAGGAGGGGATCGAGCGGTCGGGCGCGGTGATCTTTTCCTGGGCTGGATGGATGGATGGTGGTACGGTGGATGGGGCCCTCGCGTTGTTCTCGACGTTTTCCAATCCCGTACGCCTGGTGATCGGACCGTGGTCCCATGGCGGAGGGCACCACACAGATCCGTTTCTACCTGATACGGCTCCGACGGAGCCTTCCAGCGCGGAGCAACACCAGATGCTGCTGGACTTCTTCGATCACTACGTGAAGAGCGATGCCAGTGACCATGGTGACGGAATCGGGGAGATCCGCTACTACACCTTCAACGAAGGCTGGAACGCTACCACGTCATGGCCGCCCGAAGGCTTCACGTCGATTCAATGGTACTTCGGTGATGATGGAGTATTGACGCGAGATGCACCAATGGAGCGCAATGCGACGGATGAGTACGCCGTGGATTTCGCTCACACCACTGGTGACAAGACCCGATGGCATACGCAGCTGGGTGGTAGCGATGTCATTTACAACAACCGGGCTCAGCAGGACGCCAGGCTCTTAGCGTACACAAGCGAGCGACTGGAATCTGATGTCGAGATAACTGGTGTAGTCGAGGTAGATCTTCATGTCGCCTCGACGCACGCAGACGGCGCATTCTACGCGTACTTGGAGATCGTGGATCCGGACGGCACTGTCCGCTACGTGACCGAAGGTCAACTGCGTGCGATCCACCGTAAGCCATGCAGCGAAGATCCACCGTACCTCGTATGGGGTCCTTGTCACTCGTTCAACGAAGCTGATGCTGCTCCACTGATACCTGGCGAAGTCACTCGACTCCGATTCGGCCTCTTCAACACATCGGTCTTCGTTCCGGCAGGGCACCGGATACGGATTGCGTTTGCCGGCCATGACGCGTCCGTGTTTGATCGGTACCCCGGGGAGGGAGATCCAGTCTGGACTGTGTACCGCGATCGGACACGATCATCCAGTGCGACGATTCCAATTAAGAGCCGACAATGAGCAACTCATCCATCAGCCTCATCCAAACCAGATTGGCCGAAAGCGCCTACCTCAAGCAGGTCATGAGGCGGGACGACGAGTTCACTTCAACGCTTGCAGCGGTCAGCGTGGCGGTGATCGAAGCGTACCGCACTGGGAACAAATTGTTGCTTTTCGGCAACGGTGGCAGCGCCGCGGATGCGCAGCACATCGCGGCCGAACTGGTCGGTCGCTTTTACAAGGACCGTAAACCTCTTCCAGCCATCGCGTTGATCACCAACACCTCTGCTATCACTGCTGTCTCGAACGACTTCTCCTTTGCCGAAGTATTTGAGCGAGAGATCAAAGCACTGGGCCAACCGGGCGATGTGGCGATCGGGATCTCGACGAGCGGCGATTCGGACAACGTGATTCGTGCACTCGATACGGCAAGGGCCCAGGGGTTGGTGACCGTTGCGTTCACCGGGGTAAGTGGCGGTAGAATGAAGACAGGGGTCGACTACTGTTTGCGAGTGCCGAGCGACGACACTGCACGTATTCAGGAAGGGCACATCACCACCGGGCACATCATGTGTGAGTTGGTCGAGAACGAGCTGTTCGGGGAGGAAGCTTGAATACGATCTGATCTTCTCAAAATGCAACAGCCTCTTGAATGGAAAAGTCACCGTGCACCGCGACGATTTTGCCCCCGCGAAGTACCAAATCGGCGTGGGAGGTGGAGTCACAGGCTATACTCGAGAGGAGAAGCAGCGAGCAGAATCCAAGGGTGTACCTCATGAGGCTATCCAGATTACAGCTTTCAGGTGATCAGTTAGATGACAGCCATAGCAGCGTGCCTCCGCTTGCCAGCTATAATGTAGATGTATTCTGTTAGGTGGTCGACTCGACGAAGAACGATAGGAGGCAGCCGTGCTCCCGTCCCAACGAGGAATAGTGGTTGACCGGGCATAGACTCTTCCCTGCAGTTTGCATCTTCACAATATGCCAGTGCGCGTACCGTCCTTCCGTGCTGGCAGGACAAGCGGCCGGTGACACGATTCAGGCCGCCGGACCTGTTGCACATGCGGTTAGAGCCGATTCGGCTCCCTCGATAGACGGTCGACTCAATGAAGACTCATGGACGGCTGCTCCCACCCTCCAGGATTTTGTACAGCACGAACCGCTGGAAGGGGCACCACCGAACGAGCGAACCGAAATCCGGTTTCTCTATGACGAAGACGCGCTGTACATTGGTGCTCGATTGTACGACAGCGACGCGGCAGCAATAAGGCTGGGAGAGAACCGCCGCGACGCGAATCTACAGGACGCCGATGCCATCCTAATCGTACTCGACACCTACGTCGATCGTCAGAATGCATTTGTCTTTGGCACCACTCCGGTCGGCATCGAGTACGACGGACAAGTGACCAAAGATGGCCAGGGTGGATTGACGACTGCGCGCCGGCAACAAGGTGGTGCGGGGTCGGGTGGAGGGTTCAACCTCAATTGGGATGGCAGCTGGGAGGTCGCCACATCGATCGATGATGAGGGTTGGAGTGCCGAGTTTCGTATACCCTTTTCAACCCTCAGGTACCGCGGCGGTGGAGAACAGGTGTGGGGTATGAATGCCAGCCGCGTGGTGCGACGGCTGAATGAGGAAGTGTTCTGGGCCCCGATACCGCGACAGCACGCGCTGTACCGTGTATCGCAAGCCGGGACTCTGGAAGGCTTGCAGACACCAGGGCGCAGATACGTGACTTTCACCCCATACGTACTTGGGTCGGCACACAACGATTTTGTATCCCTGCCGAGGCAGAACACCGTCTGGACGGGAGAGTTCGGATTCGATGCCAAGCTCGGCGTAACCTCGAGCTTGAACCTCGACCTCACCTACAATACCGATTTCGCCCAGGTCGAGGCCGACGAGCAGCAAGTAAACCTCACCCGGTTCAGTCTCTTCTTTCCCGAGAAACGGCCGTTCTTTCTGGAAAACGCAGGAGTTTTCTCAGTGGGAACACCTCGCGCCGGTACCGACCTTGGTCTTGATCTGTTCTACAGCCGTCGTATCGGCATTGGTGTCGCGGGGGACCTCGTGCCGATCGTCGCGGGCGGACGGCTTACCGGCAGGGCGGCCGGTCTCACAGTCGGGTTGCTCAGCATCCAAACGGAGCAGGTCGGTCGCCACGGGATTCCGGCGAACAACTACTCGGTTGCGCGGTTGCTAAAGGAGCTGCCCAATCGCTCGCAGGCCGGCGTCATGCTGGTGAGCCGGTTGAACACAGACTCGACCGCAGACTACAACTTGACCTTCTCGGCTGACGGTCGCGTGGGAATTGGCGAGAATATCAATCTCGATGCGTACGTATCCCGGACTGAAACGCCCTCCCTCCGTGGTCGGGAGCACGGGCTTGGCTTCACCGGCAGCTATCAGACTCGAGAGTGGGACGTAGCACTGCAGTATCGCGAGATAGGAGACAACTTCAACCCCGAAGTTGGTTTCCTCCCGCGCTGGGGTTACCGGTTGTTCATAGAGCGTCTGCAACACAACATCCGTGTTCCGTCCGTGAGCTGGTTACGAGAGTTCCGTCCACATGTGGTGATGCGTCATTTCTATGACTTCGATTGGTTTCTGGAGACTCGATACATCCACATAGACAACGCCACTCAATTCGAAAACGGTGCATTCATCTCAACCGCAGTAAACCTGCATCGGGAAGGTCTCAAAGCTCCGTTTGAGATCCGGGACGACATCGTGATTCCAGAAGGCAGCTACGATTTCACTCAGGCCGTGATCAGGTTCAACTCCAACGAGAGTGCGGCATGGTCAGTCAATGGTACCCTGACTGCGGGTGGGTTCTACTCTGGGCATCGTAAGGGCGTGGCTGGTAGTGTCACAAACCGAATTGGATCGAGCTGGCTGGCTGCTCTCACCGCGTCGTATGATGACGTCGACTTGGCTGAAGGGAGCTTCAAGGCGACTCTCTTTGGATTGCGGTTGGCATATTCGTTCACGCCACGAATGTTCGTGCAATCTTTGGTGCAGTACAACAGAGACACAAATCGATTCTCGATCAATGCTCGGTTTGGCTGGTTGAACACCGCTGGAACTGGACTGTATCTCGTATATAATGAGATACAGCACACCGTCAATCCGAGTGGCCCTGTCGATCGAGCGTTCATAATCAAATACAACAGGCAATTCGATCTATTCAGATAGGCTGGATGTTGGAGCAATGCCTTACGAGACTCACATCAAGACAGGACGAAAGGATCTCGACGAGCTGGTTCCACTGATTGGCTCGTTCCTACGCGAGGATGTATTGGAGCTCACGATTGACGGCAAGAACCTGAGTGGATTCCGTACACCCGATGCCAAGTCACTGTGGATCCGAGACCATAGTGACATGCTGCGGTGTGGGAGATACTTCCATCACGATGTGACCAGTGTCGTGCAGCACTTTGCTGAGACACAATCCGCCAGTGGTCGGATATTCGACTACTTCACGACTTTTCCAGAGAAGCTTCCCTGTGAACGCGAGAATTGGACCAAGTATGTACGGGTTCCCGTGGAAGCAGATGTCGAGTATCGCTTCGTGAAGGGGGCCTACCTTGCGTGGCAAGCTTGCGGTGACGACGAGTGGATAGTGCGACTACTGCCAGTTATGGAAAAGGCGCTGCGATACATCCAAGGCCATTCCTGGTATTGGGACGATACCCACGGGCTAGTGAAACGAGCGTACACCATTGACACGTGGGATTTCGCCTACTCGGCGGGTACGCACGATTGGCTCCAGTTCCAGTTCAACGAGCATACCTTCTGGGGTATCATGCACGGTGACAACAGCGGCTACTACGAGGCGTTCCGGATCATGGCGTATCTGTATGACCGCTTTGGGGAAAGAGCCAGCTCGGAACAGTGGAGGCAGCAGGCGGAGGCACTGTGCGAGAACATGAACAAAGCATGCTGGAATGGAGACTTCTACACGCATTTCGTGAAGCTCAATCCCGTTGTGATCGCAGGGGTGGATGAATCGACCCAGCTCAGCCTCAGCAATCCGATGGCCATCAACCGCGGCGTCGCAACTCACGATATGGCTGTGGCGATCATTGAGGAGTATCGGCGTCGTCGTGCTGAAACTGACGCCTTTGCGGAGTGGTTCTCCATCGATCCTCCGTTTCCCGATGGCATCTTCGGGGACGACAAGCTCGTCGGTGGAGCCTATGTCAACGGTGGCATCATGCCTCTCGTCGGAGGAGAGCTTGCCAAGGCAGCGTTTGACCACGGGTTCGAGGAGTATGGAGTTGACATCCTCACACGGTATCATTCGCTGATTTCGCAGAAGCAAGAGACCTACTTGTGGTACTTCCCCGACGGTACTCCGGCGAGTGTCGAGGCGAGCACGAGCCCCGAAGCCGAACCGACAGATGGGTGGGGATCAAGTGCCATGCTTTACGCCCTCACTGATGGCCTTGCCGGCATTGAGGACTTGGGCAGAGGGTTCGACGAGGTCCGATTGTCGCCGCGGTGGCCGGCGGCACAGGTTGACCGGGCGGATGTGAATCTGGAGTACCAGAGCTCCGGTGTGGGACTCAGCTATGACTATCGCCTGAGTGACACAGGCATCAACATGGTTGTCATGTGTCCCGAGACGGTGGCCCGCTTCCACGTGTTGCTCCCGTCTGGCATCCGACCAAGAAGGGTCATTGTGTCTGGTAGGGAGACGACGTATGAGACGGTTCAGGTCCGGGAAAGCAGCTACATAGACTTCACCGCCCAGGTGAGCGGTAAGGCAGACATAGCAATCAGTTTTTCCTAGTATCCAAGGCCAGGTTCGTGAGATTGGAATCGTATGACGATAGCTGAGGCGTTGACTGCGGTGAGATCGATCTCCGTGGCGGTGGACTCACCTGTTGTGTTGCACACCGTGGCTGCCGAGTTAGCTAGAGTCACCGACGGACAGTTGGCCACGTACAGCACAGGAAAACCTACCGAATACAAAGCGGGTGAGTTCCACATCATTGCCAGCCTTGACGAGCTGCCGGAGCTGGACCAAGGCCAGAGGGACATAGATCGCGACCCCGGTACGGTGTATCTGAAGCTGGATCAAGCCGGGTCGGGAATACTTGCCGCTACGCACACCTGTCTCTTGTATTCCTTTCTCACCCATCTGATGCGCGATCTGGCCGATACAGAGTTGGGTCCGGTCGAACATGGCAGGATGTTTCACCCTAGCTTCTCATGGCAGCGCGCCACTTACGACTTCTTCCTCACGCAGGAAGGCCGCATCCAACACGGTCTCGATAGGGAAAGCCACATCCGGCACCTGGCGGAGTCGGGTTTTACTCATCTCGAGATAAACGGTCTCGCATCCGCCGCGGGAATCGAGCGGGGTCCAGCTGGTGAAGCCTATCCCATGTTCTATACCTACTGTCCAGCATTGGATCAGTTTGTTTCCACCGAACTGAATGAGGGGCTCTATCCCATAGACTACCTGTCGGCCAACTTGGAATACCTCAAGAGCAACGCGGAGCTGGCCCGCAAGTACGGTCTCGTGCCCGGGTTGCTTTGTTTCGAGCCGCGCAACGTTCCAGAGGAGTTCTTCACGCGCTATCCGATGCTACGCGGGGCACGTGTAGACCATCCGTTCCGCAGCTTCAAGCCGCGTTACAACATGACCGTCACTCATCCATTGGTGCGCGAGCATTACGCTGATATGATTCGCAAACTGATGCGCGAAGTATCGGACTTGGGATTTCTCTCTATCTGGACCAACGACAGTGGTGCAGGCTTTGAGCACACCCAGTCACTCTACGTGGGTCGCAATGGCGGACCCTATTTGATTCGCGAATGGAAGAATGAAGCTGAGATAGCACAGGTGGCCGGTGAGAACGTGTTGCGCTTTCTCTCTCTTCTACGTGACACGGCTCGGGAGGTGAACTCAGAGTTCCGAGTCATTACCCGTATGGAATCTTTCTACGGCGAACATGAGGTGATAAAGAGCGGTCTGAGCGGGGGATTGGATGTGGAGGCAGCATCGCTCATCATGAGGGGTTGGGATATGCCCTACTCACATCCCATCTATCCTGATACACCATCCATGGGTGCGGGGACGGTGTACCAACTGGAGTTTGATGATCGTGAAACACGCGAGACAGCAGAGGTAGAGCAGCTGGGTTCACACGCCCATTTCTATTTCGCTGCCGGACCGCATACGGTATTCGCGCCGCTGGTGGGAGTACCCTACCCAAAGCTGACCCACCGACGTCTCAAGTTGCTGCACGAGAATGGGGTGAAGTACCTGGCACACCTGGGCGGATCGTCACCACGGGAGTTGGTTCCGTTCAACGTCAACCACGAGGTGCTCAGAGCGTTCCAGTTTGACCGCCAATTGGACCCGGACCGGTTCCTCGCGAGAATCGCGAACGACTGGGTCGGTGACGAACTTGCCGGGGTGCTGTTACAAGCCTGGGACTTCGCAGAGCGAGCCATTCTGGCTTTTCCCCACGTCACGCCACTCTATTCGACGATGGGGTTTGTGTGGTACCGTCTCTGGGCGCGTCCGCTGGTGCCCAACATAGAAGGGATACCTGATTCCGAGCGTGCCTACTATCAGGATTTCATGTGTACCACACCGCACAACCCCAACAATGTTGACTTGAGTCGAGACGTACTGTTCCAGTTGACGACGGTGAATGATAGCCGGCGAGCGTTGCAGCGAATCGATGACAATGTGTGGCAACCGATAGATCGTGCGATCAGAGTGTTGCAGGAGGCATCAGAGCAAGCAAAGGAAACGTTGAAAGACCGCAATGCAGTTGCGGATTTCCTGGTTCGGCTGCGGGCGTTGCGCTGCTGGTTCATGACCCAACGGAACGTTGCCGCGTGGATTGTCGGTGTGTGCGGGTACCTGGAGGCAACGAGCGGTGTGGGGAAGAAGAAGTGCCGCGCGATCTTGGATGAGATGATTGACAAGGAGATCGAGAACTCAGAGGTGCTACTTCGCCTGCTCGAATCCCGTGTCGAATTCATGGCCACAACTGATCTGACTGAGACTCCGCTGATCCACGGTCGCAATATGAAGCATCTGCTGGCCAAGAGAATCGCCATCATGTCAGCTCACCGCGAGGACGAACCGTTCATTGATCCGGAGTACATCGAGCGCAACGCAGCCCGAGCATATGAACTCTCGTGAACGTCTGCTGACGGCACTCAATCGTGGGTGCCCCGACCGCCTCCCGGTAACTACCCACCACTTGATGCCGTATTTCCTCGACCGCTACATGGACGGGATCGGCGAGACAGGGTTCTTCGAGTTCTTTGGCCTCGACCCAGTCACCTGGGCCTGGGACCAGAAACCCGACGCTGCCGCGGGCGACTATTGGACCACGATCGAACGGGAGGCCGTAGGTGGGGGCATCCGCTGGATCACGTCGGACAACTGGCGCATCGAGGCTTCAGCGGCTACGGGTTCGCGTAACAGGGCTACCCGGTACAGCATCGTCACTCCCGAAGACACTCTAACCATGGTGCTCGAGGAAAGCAGCCAATCGGCCTGGGTGGTAGAAAAGCTGATAAAGCACAAGTCGCAGATCGAGTTGATCGAGAGATACGCACCCCGAACACTGTGCGACGTAGACGCGATTAATGGGAGGGTAAGCGAACTGGCAGGGCGCGGTATTCTGCGAGGTTCGGTTCCGGGGTTTGAAGTCTACGGTCAGCCAGGATGTTGGCAGGATGCTGCTGTGTTGTACGGCATCGAGCAGCTGATAATGGAGACCTTTGACGATCCCCAATGGGTGCATGAGTTCCTGGAGATATTGAAGCAACGCAAGCTTGCCAATGTAGCCTCAATGGAGGGGGCGCAGTTCGACTTGATAGAGCACGGTGGTGGCGATGCATCGTCCACCGTGATCTCGCCCAAGATCTTGACCGAGTTCGTCGCACCTTACGATCGGGAGATCATTGCCGAGGCACATCGGGTCGGTCAGATGGTGGTGTATCATACGTGTGGTGGAATGATGCCAATCCTGGAACAGATTGCTGACATGGGCCCGGACGCAATGGAGACTCTCACACCACCATCATTGGGTGGTGACACCGACTTGCGGGAGGCAAAGGCGAGAATTGGGGAGCGGGTCTGCATGATCGGCGGCTTCGATCAGGCCCGGTTCTTCCATGGCTGCGCGCCGGAAGAGACCCGTAAGGCCGTGCGCCGGTGTTTTGAAGATGCAGGCGAGGGAGGAGGCTTCATTCTGGCTCCATCCGATCACTTCTTTGATGCCGATGTCGAGTTGATACGAGCATTTGCTGACGAGGCTGCGGCGTGTCTGTACGAATGATACGTGGTCGCCAGTGGGGTCTGGCAACCGTACTGCCAGTTGCTGTGTTTGCCTGTGCTCCGGGCATCGCCGTTCCCGGTCCGGTCGAGATACAGGCGTGGGCAGTCTATTTCGACAGCGAGCGCGGTCTGGCCGAGCTGCAGCAACATGGTGAATTGTTTGATCGTGTGTCACTCTTCGCCTACGAACTGGATCCCGCAGGCTCACCGACGCCGGCGCCGAACATGGACACCATGATTGCCCCCTTCTTCGATCTGGCGGCAGTCAAGGGATTCGAGCCGTGGGTAACTGTGGTCAACGACGTGCGATCTGATGTTGACCGCGTTGTTGCGAAGGACTCCACCCTGATCCATGAGCTACTGGCCGATCCGGCGAGGCGGGTGAGGCACGCAAGAGAACTGGCTGCCCGGGTGGCAGATGATGGATTCAGGGGACTGCACCTGGACTACGAACGAGTCCCAGAGTCCGATCGAGTTCCCTTTCAAGCGTTCATCAGGGTGCTCGGCAGCGAGCTGCGACAACGCGGCCTAGGGTTGGAAGTTGTGGTTGAGCCGGTAACGGGACCATTGCCTGCAGCCGGCAACTCCCGTGTGGTGGTCATGGCTTACGACCTGTTCGGAGAGCATTCAGGCCCTGGTCCGAGATCAACACCTGATTTTGTGACCGAACTTGGCTCACGTGGAGCGGTCGACAGCGACAGCGCTGCAGCTCTGGCGGTCGCGGTGGGTGGATTCTCCTGGGATGCTGACGGTGCAGTCGATCCAATCGACTGGTCCGAGGCTCGAGAGCGCGCCGCCGAGTCCTCTCGCACACGACGTGATGCCGCTGACGTTCCCAGTGCACTGCTTGGGGATGGCAGCGAGATATGGTTCGAGGATCCCACGAGCGTGCTGGGGAAGTGGCAAGCTGCGTGGAATGCAGGCTTCAGACGCCTGGCGATCTGGCGTCTGGGCGGCAATGATGAGCGGCTGTTCGATTTGATTCGCCAACTGAAATAGCCTCCGGGGTGGGGCTCATCTTCACCGCCACTGGAGTGGGGGTATACTACCTCTTCAAGAGACTGCGTACTCGGGCGACTCTCTAGCGGTGGTTCGACCGGCGATCAATCATACAGCAAGTAGGGACTAACCAGATGATCGAACTCGG
>JBDGXD010000014.1:0-30511 GCA_039584755.1 Gemmatimonadota bacterium | reverse complement strand
TTGCTTAATTGCCTCGACGTCAACCAGATCCAGGGCCAGAACTGGTTCCAAGTGACGGCTCACCGCCTGGTCATCCTCCACAATACCGCCAGGCTTGTCTGAAGCATTGCCGCCGGTTTTGTCGGCGAGTTCAAACAACCGCTTGGCCGTCTCCCTATTCAGGAACATCCCGTCCGAGCCTACGAACTTGAGTGCGTTCCACTCGACAGGATTATGGCTCGCCGTAATCACTATCCCACCGGCTGCACCGTGGTGCTCGACGGCGAGTTGCGCGGTCGGTGTCGGGATCAACCCGCAATCAATGACCGACACCCCCACAGACTGCAGCGCAGAGGTTACGACGGCTGCGAACATTGGCCCCGAGGTTCGTGCGTCACGCGCAAGCACGACCGCGTGACCGCCGGATTCACGCACCAAGATTCCAAAGGCGGTGGCGTATCGTTCCACAACCTCGGGCGTGAGGCTGGTACCCACAATGCCTCGCACACCCGAAACACTGACAACTAGGGTATCACTCATGTGATTGTTCAGCGGTGTTGAAGTTCTAGGGCGAGTCGGTCGTCATCCCACTCATGGCCACACCTTCAGGTAGTGTGCGGCGAACCTTGCGAGGGGTCGGCAGCGGCAAACCCGCCCTATCAGGGAACGCTTGCAGAAATGCTGCGACGGCGTCGCAATCGAATTGAGCGGAGCAACAACGCTGGAGTTCGGCGATCGCCGCGTCGGCCGTCATCGCCGGTCGGTATGGTCGCGCCGAAGTCATGGCATCAAAGGAGTCCGCAACCGTTACGATGCGGGTGTGAATCGGTATCGCATCACCCTCGAGTCCATCGGGCAAACCGTTGCCGTCCAGCCGCTCGTGGTGCGACCGCACTATTGACAGAACCTCTGGGACGTCCTTCAGTAGTGGGTCCAATATGCGTGCCCCTATGACCGTGTGCTCCATCAAGTGCTGGTACTCGTGAGGTTCCAGTTTGCCTGGCTTCATCAGCACCGCCTCCCGGACACCTATCTTCCCCACATCATGGAGCTCCGCTCCGAGCTCGATCAACCTGATGTCCTTTTCGTTCATGTCCAACTGATTTGCTATCCTGCCGGAGTACAGCGCCACCCGAGTAGAATGCCCTCGGGTGTATGCGTCCTTTGCCTCCAGAGCCTCTACCAGCGTTTGCACCCCTTCCAGGTACAGCTCTTCGATCCTCCGCGCTTGCTGTTCCACCAACTCTGCGAGGTTGTTCTGGTAGCGACGATTGTCCAAGATGAGCCTAAGTTTGTCCAAGGCCTGTTCCGCACGTGCACCGACTTCCTCGATCTGAAACGGCTTGAGGATGTAGTCGAGCGCACCCAGCTTGAGGCAGGCCACGGCAACATCGACCTCAGTCACAGCCGTCACCATCACCACAGCTATGTCTGGCCACCGCTCCCGTATTCTCCGCAGTAGGGTGAAGCCGTCCATCTCAGGCATGCGTATATCGGAGATGACGAGCGGAATCTGGGTTGTCTCCAACACCTGGATTGCCTCGAGACCGGAAGCGGCCACAAAAACTTCATAACCGGATAACTCGAGTACCCGGCGCAGCGCATCGCGCAACTGCGGCTCATCGTCTACAACCAGGCAGGATATCGGTGCTTCGGTCATTGGGTGTTAACGTACCCCTCCAGCGACTTCAGGACAACGCTTGCCGTATACACAGTGCGTGCGTAACGTTCCCGCACCACATCATTCCCGCGAATACCATGACACGAGTCCAGCAAGAAGACCAACAGAACGGTTTCGCTACCCGTGCCGTACATGCGGGTCAACAACCCGACGAGATTACCGGAGCAATCATGACTCCGGTGTACCAGACATCAACTTACGTGCAGCCGCGTTTAGGGCAACACAAAGGCTTCGAGTACGCCCGGACCCGTAACCCCACTCGGGACGCCCTCGAACGCAACCTCGCCGCGTTAGAAGGTGCCGCCCACGGGCACGCATTCGCCTCAGGACTGGCCGCCACAGATGCAGTGCTAAAGCTCCTCCAATCCGGCGACCACGTCATCTGCGGCGAGAACGTCTACGGCGGAACGCACCGCATCATGACTCATATCTTCGCCCGCCTCGGTCTCGAATTCGATTTCGTGGATACGCGAGAGCTAGCCAAAGTCAGCGATGCGGTAACCGCGGCCACCAAGATGATATTCATCGAAACCCCCACGAATCCTATGATGCACCTCACAGATCTGGCGGCTGTGGGAGATCTGGCGGGTGACCGCGGCGTCATCTTGGTGGTGGACAACACTTTCGCCACGCCCTGTTTCCAGCGACCCATCGAGTTGGGTGCCGAGGTCGTCGTTCATTCCACGACCAAGTATATCAACGGACACAGCGATATGGTGGGCGGTGCCGTGCTCACAACCAGGGACGATCTCGCCGAGCAGTTGGAATTCATCCAGAACGCGAGTGGGGCAGTACCGGGGCCGCTGGACTGTTGGCTGGCACTCAGAGGGGTCAAGACCTTGCCGGTCAGGATGAACCAGCACGACAAATCGGGACGAGCCATTGCCACCTGGTTGACGGAGCACCCAGCTGTCAATCGCGTGTACTATCCCGGGCTGCCTAGCCATGAGCAGCACGAGCTGGCGTGTAGGCAGATGTCGGGATTCGGCGGAATGATTTCGCTGGAACTGGGCTCGATCGAGCGGGCCCGTGTCGTGGTCGAGGCCACGCAGCTCTTCGCTCTGGCCGAGTCTCTGGGTGGGGTAGAGAGCCTGATCGGGCATCCGGCATCGATGACGCACGCCTCAGTGCCCCGTGAAATGCGTGAGGCCATGGGACTGACTGACGGCCTGGTGAGGCTGTCGGTGGGGATCGAGGAGACCGACGATCTGATGCGTGACCTGGACCGGGCTCTTGCGCTGGCGACAAGAGCCTGAGGTCGCAGAGTGAAACCCCGCCGGTTCGGCAGCGTACGGATTAACAGCAATGAAAGCCCCTGCGCGGCACTCTCAGATATCTGGAGGCAGCAATGAGTGAAGACACAGGCGTTCTGGCCGAACGCTCGAGAGTCATCCTTACGAACATCTCGGCTACGGCCTGGGAACACCCGGCGGATCGGGCGACACTCCAAGCACTACGAGCCATCCCCGGATTCGATGAGGTCGTGAGGCGTATTTTCGGATTTTTCGGCGAAAGAGGCATCAGGCTGCTGTTTCAGGCCAATGCCGTTCGTGTCGGACCCAAACAGTTTTCCCAGTTGCACGGTCTCATGACCGAAGTGACGACCACGATGGACTGGCCAGAGCAGCCGGAGCTGTACGTGACGCAGACGCCGTTCGTCAATGCTGGCGCCGTGGGCATGGACCATCCCTTCATTACCCTCAACTCCGGAGCGGTAACCCTGCTCAACGAAGATGAGCTACGGGTCCTGCTGGGACATGAGTTGGGCCACGTGATGAGCGGGCACTCGCTCTACCGCACGGTTCTCTTTATTCTGTTATTGTTCGGGTTCAACAACCTGCCGTTCTTGGCGGGGGTTGCACTACTTCCGATACAGCTGGCTTTGCTCGAGTGGTCACGCAAGGCAGAGCTGTCATCCGACCGAGCCGGCCTACTGGCCACCCAGGATCCGGTCTCCTCCATGCGAGTCTTTCTCAAGCTGGCGGGTGGAGGAAAGGCCTCCGAAACGGATCTGGACGCGTTCATGGAGCAGGCCCGCGAGTACGACACTCTGGGCGGCCCCATGGACAAGGTCTACAAGATTCTCAACACCTTGAGCCTCACGCACCCATTCAATACCCTGCGTGCGGCCGAGCTTCAGAAGTGGATCTCGGACGGTGCATACGACAGGATAGTGCGGGGCGAGTACACTCACCGGGGTGAGGAGGAAGCAAAGCGCTCGGTGGTCGAGGACGTGGGCGAAGCCGCTTCTCACTATGCCAAGAGCGCCAAAGAGACCGTTGGTGACGTGGCAGATGCAGTGAAGCGCGCGGCTCAGGCGTTCTCCGACGCGTTCAAGGACAAAGAGTGAGAATTCTGGTCGTCGGGGGAGGTGGCCGTGAGCACACACTGTGCTGGGCCCTTTCCCGCTCAGCGACGGTTTTTTGCGCTCCCGGGAACCCCGGCACGCAACAAACCGGCACCAATCTGGCCGTCAACCCCGACGACCCAGAGGCCGTGATCTCTGCGGTCGCCGAACACCGAATCGACCTCACGGTGATTGGCCCGGAGGCTCCCCTTGCAGCCGGTTTGGTTGACCGACTCGCTCGCTCCGGCCACAGAGCGTTCGGACCCACTGCCGCCGCCGCCCGGCTCGAGTCGTCCAAGGCGTTCGCCAAGGAAGTTATGGTCTCGGCAGGGGTGGCGACGGCGGCAAGTGAAGCATTCACGGATCAGAACAAAGCGCTCGACTACATAGCCTCACACCCTGAGCCCTTGGTGGTGAAGGCTTCGGGCCTCGCTGCCGGCAAGGGGGCAATAGTCTGCCAGACGCGAGTCGAGGCTGAGACTGCTGTCCGCGAGATGCTGGGAGGAAAATTCGGCACAGCCGGCGAGTTGATATTGGTGGAGGAGTTTCTGGAGGGAGAAGAGCTCTCAGTGCTGGCGTTGTCGGATGGAGAGCAGGTCATGTTGCTGCCTTCCTCTCAGGACCACAAGCGAATAGGTGAGGGTGATACGGGACCCAACACCGGTGGGATGGGGGCGTACTCTCCCGTGTCAATCGCAGGGCCAGAACTTCTCGCCCAAGTGCTGGACGGGGTGATGCGGCCCGTGCTGGCGAGACTCGCAGAGTCTGGCACGCCGTACCAGGGAGTTCTCTATGCCGGAATCATGATCGACCTGGCGGGGAACCCCAAGGTACTCGAGTTCAACTGCCGTTTCGGCGATCCGGAAGCGCAGGTTGTGCTCCCCGTGCTCGACGTCGATCTGTCGGAGCACATGTGGCGCATCGCAGCAGGCGAGGGTTGGACTCCGGAAGATCTCAGTCAGGCGGGGACCCGGGCTGCAGTCACAACGGTACTGGCAGCTCCGGGCTATCCAGTGGCACCCAAGAAGGGTGCGGCAATCACCATTCCCCCGGACCTGCCGGCCGAGACGCTGTTGTTCCACGCCGGCACCGCCCGGGATGAAGCCGGAGTGCTCCGGACCTCCGGTGGCCGAGTACTCTGCGCCACCGGGCTCGGAGCGGATGTGCCGCAAGCATTGGAGCACAGCCAAGAACTCGCGGGCTTAGTCCAGTTTGAGGGCAAGGTGTATCGCAAAGACATTGCCTGGCGCGAGGTCGCGCGTGCCGGAGCTGCCTGAGGTCGAGACTATCGTCCGCGACCTCGAACCACAGCTTCGGGGTCGCAAGCTCAACAACCCCCGTCTCCTCAAGTCGAACGTCCTCCGCAAGGTCAGCCGCAAGAGGTTACTGAGATCTCTCAGGGGGCGGCAGTTCGTATCTGTTTCTCGCCGAGCAAAGCACGCAGTGTTCCTCCTGGACACCGGCTTCCGCATGGTGATACAGCCACGCATGACCGGTGTCCTCACCATCTATCGACGGCGGCTGAACCAGCATGATCGCCGACATGCGGTACTACTCGTGAACATTGGGGACGGGGCGACGTTCGCCTACCGCGATGTGCGCCGCCTGGGCACCATTTGGCTCTTGGACGAGAGACAGTGGTTGACCTATACTGCTAGGATCGGTCCCGAGCCGCTGGACGCCAGTTTCGACGTTGAGCGCTTTGTCACACAGATCGGCGGAAGTCAGCAGGCCATCAAGAAGGTGTTGATGGATCAGAAACGCATAGCTGGCATTGGAAACATCTATGCAAACGAGGCACTGTTCCGAGCCAGAATCGATCCATCTCGGCCGACCGACAGCCTGACATCTGACGAAATGAGTCGGATCCACAACGAAGCAAGAGCCGTGTTGCACGAGGCTATTGCCGCAAGTGGAACTACTTTTCGTGACTACCGAACCGCTACCGGTGAGGCGGGCTCGTTTCAATTCCTGCTCCAAGTTTACGGCCGCGGAGGCGAACCGTGTGTGCATTGTGGAACTCGTTTGGCAACGACGCATGCGATCGACGGACGGGCAACCACCTTCTGTTGGCGTTGTCAGGACAGCCAGGAGTGATTCCCGCCAACTCCCGTCTCCGGATTCTGCAATAGTGTCGACACTGGCCCTTCCCCTCACAGATCTCGGTCGTTTGCAGCGCAAGGTGCGTGCGCTGGCCGAGAACCGGCCGGCCGTCTACCGCATGCTCGACCCGACCGGCAGGGTGGTATATGTCGGCAAGGCAAAGCGGTTACGCAATCGCTTGCTTTCGTACTTCCGCGCCCGATATCCGGAGGACAAGGCAGCACGAATCCTCAACGCAGCAGTGGACATCGAATGGGACAACGCCCCCTCTGAGTTCGCCGCACTACTGGCGGAACTACGTCAAATCCAGCGGTACCGGCCGGTCTTCAACGTCAGGATGAACCGCAATCGGCGTGTCGGATTCATCAAGATCTCGACGGGGGCTGCACCCAAGATCTACGTTGGCAGCACGCCTGGACCGAAGGGCATCCTGCACTACGGCCCCTTCACCAGCGTCGGACGGCTGAAGGAAGGGGTTCGCGCGCTCAACGACCTATTGGGTCTGCGGGACTGCTCGATGACGATGCCGATTGTGTTCCAGGAACAAGGAGATCTCTTCAGGTCAAGCAATCGCGCTGCGTGTCTCCGTCACGATTTTGGACAGTGCACGGCTCCGTGTGGTGGATTCGTTACCGAACACGCGTACCGGGAGCGGCTTCAGATTGCAGTGGCATTCCTCGAGGCCAGGACCGTCGACCCACTCGACCGAGTCGTAGCAGCCATGACGACGGCGAGTGATCGTAAGGAGTTCGAGCTGGCCGCTCGCTGGAGGGATAGATTCGACCGCCTCGAGTGGTTGCTGTCTGCCGCAGTGAGAGCCCGAGCGGCCGTCACCGCACTCAGCTTTGTCTATACCGATCCTGGGGCTTTCGGAGACGACCGGGCGTATGTCATCCGTAACGCTACGGTCTGTGCTTCTGCTCCGGCACCGCATTCGCCCATCGAGCGAGAGGCATTTCGAGCCCTCGTTGCCGAGCACATTGTCTGGGAACCCGAAGGTGGCTCGCTCCCCGCGGATTCCATTGACGAGATGCTCTTGCTGGTGAACTGGTTTCGCCGGCATCCCACTGCTTTCAACCGTACTGTACCACTCAACTCGTGGCTCAACGACACTCCGGTCATTGATGCCTTTTGATTTGCGTTGCAGGCCGAGTGCGTTAGTATGTCTGCGGTAAACCGGGAGGCAGACCGAAAGGAAGGATAGGACACACTCTTGCTGCTGGCATCGGGCCAACTTCTCATCGGATTGCTCCTACTCTTCGGTGGAGGGCATTACCTAGTACAGGGAGCAACGCGGACTGCTCTACTGGCACGCGTGTCTACCGCAGTTGTCGGCCTCACGGTAGTAGCCATGGGTACCAGCCTCCCAGAGTTCGCTGTCAGTATGGGTGCAGCTGCACGTGGCAGTACCGATCTCGCTTACGCGAACATCGTTGGATCAACCATCTTCAACATTGGAATGATCCTGGGTGTGTCAGCTGTCATCGCACCGATGATTGTCAAGCACCAGACACTTCGTCTTGAATACCCGTTCATGTTTGTGGTCGCCTGTATCGTCTTGCTGCTGTGCCGCAGCGACCATCAGATCGATCGCCTTGAGGGCGCTTTCTTGGTGGTCGCTCTAATGTTGTTCACGGCATACGTGGTCTACCTAGCCCAGCGTCAAGTTGACGACGATGAGGCCGCGGCGTTGGAACGTGAGGTCCAGCGGACAGCGAATGTCAAGGGCAGTCTGCGCCGCGCGTGGGGCATCAACGGACTGCTCATAGTCCTAGGCATCACCGCACTCGTTGCCGGTGCAGATCAGCTGGTCCGGGGTGCCGTCAAGATCGCGGTAATTTGGGATGTTCCCGAGAGGATGATAGGACTCACTGTGGTTGCAATGGGAACCAGCCTGCCAGAGCTTGCGACCAGTGTAGTTGCCGCCAGAAAGGGAGAACACGAGATCGCGCTGGCCAACGTCATCGGCTCAAACCTATTCAATCTGTTGGGGGTTCTGGGTGCTACTGCGGTCATCTTTCCTGTTCCTATCAACTCGGCAGCCAGGGACATAGACAACTGGGTGATGTTGGGGTTCTGTGCTGCAATGTTCCCGCTGATGTGGTTCGGACGGAAGGTGGGTCGGTGGGACGGCGTTGTGCTGCTCGCCGGATTCGCCGTCTACATGGGCTTCATCATACTAGTCCGGGGAACCTAACTCCACGAGTCGGGCCCGCGGAGGTATCCCTGGCTCCAACTCCATTATTCCAGCGGATGGCGACTGCCCTGGTTTGGCCATCCCGGCGGTACCGGGGTTCATCACCGTGACAGTCTTATCGACGAGTTCGAGCACAGCTCGATGTGTGTGACCGTAGACGATTATCTCTGCATCTGGAAAGACTTCATGTAGCCGCACAGGAGTGGGAGTACCGAACTGGTCTCCGTGCGTGACTACTACGATGAAACCGTCCAAATCGATTCTGGCGACTTGGGGGCACTGCGACCGAACCTCGAAGCCATCGATGTTGCCATAGACCGCCGTGACGGGTGCCAAGACACTCAATTCGCCGATCAGGTCCATCGATCCAACATCCCCACCGTGCAGTATGTGATCCACCCCGGAAAACACGTCGAACACTTCGGTCGGTAGTGTGCCATGGGTATCTGATATGACGCCGATACGCATGCTAGCCTGCTCCGTTCCACCTCTGGACCAGGTCAACGTCCACCTTCATGTGGTCCAAGATGCGCTGCACGATGAAGTCCACTATGTCTTCCAAAGTCTTGGGCCGATGATAGAAACCAGGTGCGGCCGGGATCACCGTGGCTCCAGCCTCAGTGACAGCCGTCAGGTTCCTCAGGTGAACCAACGAAAACGGAGTCTCCCGCGGCACTAGAATCAACGGCCTACGCTCCTTCAGCGTTACGTCTGCCGCCCGCTCCACTAGCGACCGGCTAGTACCGTGAGCGATGGCCGCAACAGTTCCCATGGAGCAGGGACAGACCACCATGCCGGCACTCTTGGCCGACCCGGAAGCCGGCACAGCACCTCTGTCCTTGTCATCAAACACCGAGATCGACGGCCATTCTCCGCCTGTAGCACTTCTCAACGCGCCTTCGCTGGCGATTCCAGCTTCAGTCGACAGCAGGCGCCAGCCGTGTCCACTCACGATCAAATGAACGGGGACCCGCGAGTGGGCGAGCACCCCCAACAGGCGTACTGCATACGGCGCTCCGGATGCACCGGTTATTGCGACAGTCCAGGGGGCAGTCACTGTTATATCCAGTTGGGGACGGACAACTCGATTGGATGAAAAGTTGAATTCATAGCAAACGGTCTCCCAACGTACCGAGGAATATCACTATGGCGATGATACCATTCATTGTGTAGAACGCAGCGTCGAGTCGGCTCAAGTCATCTGGTCGGACGAGTTGGTGTTCCCTGACCAGCAGCGCGGCTGCCAGTGTAACTCCGACATAGTACCAGACACCCAGTCCCACACCAACACCGAACGCTAACAGTCCTAGCAACGTGACACCGTGCAGGGACTTGGCTAGCAGAATGCTGCGTGACCGACCCAGCCGAACAACAGCACTTCTCAATCCATGCTCGCGGTCGAACTGCTCGTCCTGAAGTGCGTAGAAAATGTCGAAGCCCCCTACCCATGTCAGTACTGCACACGCCAGTACCACAAGGGTCCACCACGGTGAGCTCCAGGTAGCGGTGATCGCCAGATAGCCCCCCACGGGAGCCATGGCCAATGCCCCACCGAGCCACAAGTGCGACCAACTGGTGAACCGCTTGGTGTAGCTGTATCCCAGCGTCCAAGCGAGCGCCAGTGGGCTCAGGATCAAGCACAACCGGTTGAGCAGTGCGGCACAAACCACGAAGATCGCCGACGCCACAAGCACTGCTACCACGGCACGCGGTAACAACAACCGCCCAGCGGGAAGCTCTCTATCCTTCGTTCGTGGATTCAGTGCGTCAAACCGCTGATCCACGATCCGGTTGAAGCCCATGGCCGCGAAGCGGACTGCCGTGAATGCCAGCACGACCAGCAATACCTGACTCGTCGACACGCGGATCATCCACGAAGCATACACTACGCCGAGCAAGGCAAAGGGAAGCGCGAAGACCGTGTGGGGTAGTTTCACGAAGTTGACATATGCGATGACCCCGGACTCGCCATTCAACGTTTGCCCCTCGACCCGTGAACCGGTCATGATCGCGGGCCGTGCTCGAGCGCGATCCCCAGTTCCTGCCATATGGCGTCTACCCGGCTCTTGGTCTTCGCATTCATCTTTATCAGGTCAGGCCACTCGCGATCAAATCCTTCTTCTCTCCATTTCGTGGTGGCATCGATCCCCATTTTGGAACCGTAGGTGAACGCGCGTGACGCGTGATCGAGCACATCGACAGGACCCATGGTGAACCGCACATCACGTTCCGGATCGATGTTGTTGAGCGCGACCCACCAAGCCTCATTGGTGTCGCGGACGTTGACGTCTGCGTCGAGTACTACGATCACCTTCGCTAACGACATCAACCCCAAGCCCCAGAGTCCATTCATGACCTTCCAAGCGTGTCCTGGATACTGCTTCTTCACACTCACAAACACGAGGTTGTGAAACACTCCAGCGACGGGCATGTGATAATCAACCATCTCAGGCAGACTCAACTGCAGCAGAGGTAGGAAGATCCGCTCGGTGGCGTGACCCAAGTAGTAGTCTTCCATTGGTGGACGCCCAACTATGGTCGTAGGATATACCGGCCGTTTGCGATGCGTCACAGCAGTCACATGGACCGCCGGGTAATAGTCAGCCAGCGAATAGAATCCTGTATGGTCACCAAATGGGCCTTCCATAACTAGGTCTTCTGCCGGATCGATGAAGCCTTCAATGACCAATTCCGCCTCTGCCGGCACCTTGAGATCGCAGCTCACCGCCTTGGTCATCGTTACCGGTTTGCGCCGCAGGAATCCGGCGAATACATACTCGTCAAGGTTCGGTGGAAGCGGTGCCGACGCCGAGTAGACGGAAGCGGGGTCTCCCCCGAGCACTATGGCCACCGGCATCTTCTCCCCTCTCGCCGCCATCTCACGCCAATGCGCAGCTCCCACTTTGTGCCGTTGCCAATGCATCGCCAGCAGTTTCTCCCCAAGAACCTGAACCCGATACATCCCCACGTTGCGAATGCCTGTTTTCGGGTCACGAGTCACAACTTGTGGCAGTGTGATGTAGGGGCCACCGTCACCTGGCCAGCATGTGTTCACCGGAAGGGCTTTCAGGTCTATGTCTGCGCCTTGGAGTATCACCTCCTGACATGCCGCTCCTCGTGCTACGGAACGCGGCGGGTACTTCGCTATCTCAGCAATCTTCGGAAGGAGTTCCAGCTTCTCTCGCCAGCCCTCCGGAACCTTGAGCTTGATCAGTTTCTCGATCCGCACAGCGACATCGTCGAGTCGCTCCACACCGAGTGCAATGGACATCCGTCTAATGGATCCAAAGAGGTTGATAACAACGGGGATATCGCTTGTTTCACCGCCTTCCATAACCGGCCGTTCGAACAGGAGTGCAGGTCCACCTCCAGCGCTCTTCATGCATCTATCGGCAATCTCGGTGATTTCATGCACGACGGAAACAGGATGGCTGATCCTCACCAGTTGGTCCTGTCGTTCCACTTCCGCAATGAAGTCCTGCTGGTTATCGATCGTCACCTACAACTCCCCAATAGAGTGAAGCCACACCGAAGGTCAGACGTTCGGTCCCAACGTCTGTGAATCCGCATTCTCTCATTTGCGCAGTAAAATCGCCGCCGTTCGGGAAGCGCTGAACCGAATCTGGCAGGTAACTGTATGCCGTCATATGTTTGGACACCACACGGCCTATCAAAGGAAGAATGTTCCTGAAGTAGAACATGTACAACTGTCGCATCGGCAAGCTGGCAGGTGTCGAAAACTCTAGAACAACAAGGCGGCTTCCACTCTTGAGTACGCGCGCTATCTCCGTCAACCCAACAGTCAGGTCCGTTAGATTCCTGACTCCGAAACCGACAGTGCAGCCATCAAAGCAGCGACTCGGAAACGGGAGACAGAGTGCATCTGCACCGACAGGATGGAGACCTGAAGCTTTTTGCCGGCCAAGTGTGAGCATGGGAATGACGAAATCGGCACCAACCACCCTGCCGCCAAACCCCGGCCGGTTGGCGAGTTCTGCGGCGAGGTCGAGGGTACCGGCACAGAGATCGAGGTACACACCACGCGGCGATTCCTCCCAACCCAACCTCCTGACCGCGCGACCGCGCCACCACCGGTCAACGTTGAGGCTCAGGACGTGGTTGAGGAGGTCATAGCGGGGTGCTATCGCCGTGAACATGCTGCGAACGTATGACCGTTTCTCAGGGCCTGACACTGCACCGTCGGAGGGTGCTAGATCCGAAGACATAGGCGCCAAAGTTACTGGCGTTCTTGAACTTGCCGCAAGAACGGTGCAAGTTGAAACCTCCGAGGCTGACGCAGCGTAGGGTTCCTACCTCCAATGGCTCCCCCGTTCGATCTCCCAACTGCCACCGACCAGGAGGTCGTGGAACAGGCCCGAGACGGTCTCGAAGCGGCGTATCGGGAGCTAGTCAGACGATATCAACGGCCGGTCTTCTCCCTCATATACAGGATGGTACGTGATCGTGAGCTATCGGAAGATCTCGCACAGGAGACCTTCGTAAAGGTACTGAACGCTATCGACCGCTATCGTCCCGAATTCAAGTTCTCCTCCTGGGTGTTCAAGATTGCCAATAACGCTGCCATAGATCATCTGAGGAAGAAAGAACTCGACACACTCTCACTCGAGGGTGGACCGGACGCGACCACGGCCGAACGGGTGGAGGCCACAGCTCTCCAGATAGGTGATTCAGGCGAATCCCCGCTGGAGGAACTCGAAGCACGCGAGTTGGGGTCGGCAATAGAGCGTGCGATCAGTAGGCTTAGACCGGAATATCAGACTTGTATCATTCTGCGACACGTCGAGGGAAGGCCGTACGATGAGATCGCTGAGATACTGGAGTTGCCGCTGGGTACTGTCAAAACGTACATCCATCGTGCCCGTGCTGAGCTGCGGGAGATACTCGATCCTCTGCGCGAGATGATGTAACCCAAAACGAAACTTCGCCGTAACTGAACTGTAATGCAGCGATGAAACTCTAGGTGGGGCCAAACGTATAGACTGACAAATGAATGACCGAACTTACAGCAATCGTTCACGCGAAGATGACGATGTGATACTAGACCGGCAGCTGGCATCACTGAAGCACTACTCGCCTGCACCTGGTTTTGAAGATCGTGTCATGTCACAGGTCTTCCCCCCGGCACCAAACTGGATCCGGGGAATCAGACGACGTGGACGCGCACTGGTAGACACTGGTCGTCTGAGGTGGCTGTTGGGCGGACTCGCAGGTGCTTCAGTGTTCTCCATGTGCGTTGTGTCCACTCTGGTAATACTGAATGCCGGAGCAGTCACCGCTTTCTTCAATAGCCTCTGTGCGCAGGTGGGATTGCCAGCTTGGCGTGCTCTGCTTGGTATGACAGCGCACGCCGCGCGAGGCGCCTCTTCTTTGATCAACTCAGTTACACTATCTGGACAGGTCGTTGCAGCAGTGCTAGCCAGCTTGGTTCTCATTGTGACCTTCAATGCATGGATTCTGCACCGACTGATGCAACCAGCCGAAGTCGAGAAAGTGAAGTTCGATGTTTCACCGTAGGATCGCGATAGCCGTTATCGGAATCGCCACGGCATTGGTGTTGGTCGGCGATGTTACCGGAACGCAATCGAATTCAGAACAGTCCGTACAAGTAGTTGCACATGAGACTACGCTCACCGAAGACGAGGCCTCGATGGCCCTGCAGCTCTCGAGTGGCGAGAAAGTACGAGTAACCCTGGTCGGGGGTGAGGTTATCCTCGATCGGACCGGGACGCGTCGTGACAGCCGCATAGAGCTTGCCCGTTACGAGCTCGGTGGTGAACTGGAAGCGGCCTGGCACACTCTGGTGAGCGAGGCAATGCGGTTGGACCCGTCCGAGACGTTGCTGGCACTGCAACAATGGCGGGTCGATGGGCTCACCGGAGTTGCGGTAGAGGTACAGCGGAAAACGATCGCTCCGTTCGCCGAGTTACAGCCCGGTCCGGTCATGGCCCCGGTCTCACCGGTTGGTTTGACAGCCAGACCCGGCGTGCCGGCGGAACCACTGGAGAGCACGATCGCCAACGCGGTCGCCGCACTGGAAGGCCTCGAGGGACTCGAAGCGCTGCGGGCGCTCGAAACTTTGAAGGCGCTCGAGCGCCTGGAGGGGGCTGCACACTTGGAGGGCCTGGAGGAACTCCGGGAGCTGGAAAACCTATCCGCGCTGGAGGCATTGCAAAGCCTCCAGCAACTGAAGTCCGACACACCTCAACCTGCTCAGCCCCTGGGATTCGGCTCTTTAGCCGGTCAAGTAGGGAGTGATCTTTTTGGCCTGCTAGCTTCCTTTATCGCCTTGGGTGCACTCGGATTCGGCTTGGCATTCTTCGCACCACTACCGCTGGAAGTGGTGGCTGACACCGTACGGCACTCTTTTTGGCGCTCGTTTCTCGTTGGCCTATTCGCACAACCACTAGTTATACCGTTGTTCGGAATGCTGTTGTTGGGCCTTGCCCTGACTGTCATCGGTGTAGTTCTGATCCCATTTGCGGTAATTGGCTTCGCCATTGCGGCGGTGTTGGCAGTAGTGGGTGGCTATATAGCTGTCGCTCGATCCGTAGGCGAAGCCTACTTGCGAGGCAGGATGTCACAAGGCTACACAGTCGGTGGATGGTTGTCGTACCGCTACATCATATATGGATTGGCGGGACTCATGGCGGTGTGGCTCCCGGCCGTGTTGTTGGGATGGGTGCCGCTGGCAGGGACCATATCAACAGTTAGTGCAATTGTTATCACTTGGATGCTGGCCACTGCTGGTTTTGGTGCGGCGATACTCTCGCGAGCTGGGATTCGCAGTACGTTTACGCGGCGGTTTGATCAGGCTCTGTCAGACGAGTACCTGTATAACACACCGCGGGCAACACCCATACTAGAAACCTACGATCGAACCGCCCGCCACCGATGACACGCTCTCGCACACGGTGGCCGTCGGTAGTCTTCTTGGGAGCAGCTCTCTTCACTCCTGCCATCTTATCTGCCCAGTCGTACCGCAGCGTGTCAGCTTCTCGTCTGGTCATGGGCGAGAAGTCACTTCGGGTCGACATAGAATTCGCTGCTGGGAAACTGCGTGTGACTCCAGGTGATGGAAGAACCCTGTACCAGGGCGAGATCTTCTACGATGAGGACAAGTTCCAATCGATAACGGATTACGATGCCCGGACTCACACACTCCATTTCGGCTTGAAGACACGAGAGGGATCTGGCAAGCTCGGTAGGTTAGAGCATCCGCAACGGTTGGACCTGTCACTTGCGCCGCAGGTGCCGACAGCTTTGACGACATCGTTGGGAGCAGCCGAGGCGGAAATCGAACTAGGAGGCCTCTCACTCACCTCAGTCGAGATCAACTCCGGTGCAGCCCAGACGCTCGTGAACTTCAGCCAGCCCAACCGCGTCGATTGCAGGGCACTCTCTCTCGGGACCGGTGCCGCAGAACTCCGTGTAGAGAGCCTCGGCAATGCGAGGTGCGAGAAGATTAGCTTTGCTGGAGGCGTGGGTGATGTAACGCTGGACTTCACCGGTGAGTGGTCGGAGGAGACTGCTATATACCAGGCTGACATCAAACTGGGCCTGGGTCAGTTGACACTCCGTTTTCCGAAGAACATCGGTGTTGCCATCGAGGTGGATCGATTCCTGGCCAGCTTCGATCGGGCCGGACTCAGTAAAGCCGGATCGAGCTACCTGTCACACGGATACGATGCTGCCAAGATCAAGCTACACATAGCTCTCAAGGCAGTTCTAGGAGACATCGACATCGAGTGGGTGGAGCGCTAGCGGCTCCAGCCCACATCAGCCTGTTATCACCGGAAGAGCAACTGATTTCCCACCCGCCCTGTCAATGACGTTGCGCGCGATCTCGCGGAGCGCCTGCGACGCGGGAGACTCCGGATCCGCCAGTACGACAGGCTCGCCGGCGTCCGCCGAGTCTGCCATCCCCGCTTGCAGCGGGACACGTCCAAGCAACTTCACACCCAGTTCATCCGCCAGCCGCTGGCCACCACCATGCAAGAAGATGTCACTGTTCTCACCACAGTGGGGACACGTGAAGTAGCTCATGTTCTCGACGATACCAAGCACCGGTACCGCGACTTTCTCAAACATCTTCGCACCCCTCAACGCATCCCCGACGGCCAGTTCTTGCGGAGTGGTTACGATGATTGCGCCCTTCACATGTACGGTCTGGGTCAGCGACAGCTGCGCATCTCCGGTCCCCGGCGGCATGTCTACGATGAAGTAATCGAGTTCACCCCAATTCACGTCCTCGAGGAACTGAGTAATCACCTTCACGACGATCGGACCGCGCCAAATCGCCGGGGCATCCCGTTCGATGAGTAGGCCGATCGACATCAGCTTCACGCCGTGGCTTTCGAGCGGAGTGACCTTGCCACCAACGATGGGAGGCTGCTCGCTCACTCCGAAGATCCGCGGGATGTTCGGGCCATAGATATCGGCATCCATTACACCGACCCGCTTACCCATACGGACCAACTCAGCAGCGAGATTGGCCGCAATGGTCGACTTACCGACGCCCCCTTTCCCACTGGAGATTGCCAGAATCGTCCCGAGACTCGGCAGATCGACCGGCTGTCGGGCCTGAGTCGGCTGCGCACCTGGAGCGGGACCGGAAGACCGCTGTCCGCCCGCAGGAGAAGCAGATGGTTCTACTACCTCGATTTCCACCTCCGTCACACCCTCAACACCGCGAACGGCGCGGCGAACCTCGCGAACGAGATTGGCCGGGTCGTCACGTCCCAGAGCGAAAGTGAGCAAGACCCGACCGTCCGACTGTATGTCCAGTGCCTGGACCATCCCAGCCGAGATGACGTCGTTGTCGACCCGCGGGTTCCGTACGTTTGTCAGCGCTCCCGCAACGAGCGCCTGCAGTTTGTCAGACATAGCTTGATATCTCAAAGAGTCGAAGTTTCAGGTCAATCTGATTCAATCAAGAGTCGGCGTGCCGCGGCCAGCACTACTGACTGCACCTCTGCCATATCGCCCTCGAGCGAGGCCCCCGCCGCCTTCCGGTGTCCGCCTCCTCCGAAGCTCTCGGCGAGTCTAGCCGAGTCGACGGACCCCATTGAACGAAACGACACTTTCACTCGCCCGTTCGCCAGCGGGCGAAAGAGGAGAGCCAGCCGGACATCTTCGAGAGAGCGGGGATACTCCACCACTCCCTCCAGGTCATCAGCCTGCAAACCGTGTCTCTCCAGAGTTCCCGGCGGCACAGTGACCCAGGCGAGACCGCACTCCGGTTCAACCACCAGCGTGTCCAGCACCTCGCCGATGAGGCGAATGCGGCCTTCCGACTCACTGGCGTACACATGCCGGTACGTCTCCTCCGGGTCGAGGTCGTGTGCCAGCAGGTGAGCGGCAACCTGCAACGCCCGCGGTGTAGTGTTGCTGTAGCGAAATCCGCCGGTGTCGGTCATGATGGCAACGTATAACGCTCTTGCGGTTTCAACGCCTATCGACCAACCGCCCGTTTGCGCCAGGTCATAGATCAATTCGCCGGTCGCACACGCCTCAGAATCCAACATCCGCGGACCCGCAGGCAACACTCCTTCGCTCGCGTGATGGTCGATACAGGCCACCGGAGCGGTTGTCTTGTCAATGATCCTCCCGAGATGACCAAGGCGGCCCAAGTCAGAGACGTCCGTGACTATCACCGCGTCTGCCCTCTGCAGGTGCTTCACCGCCTCACTGGACTTGTCTGCACTCTCAGCTCCCTGGAGCAGGAACCGATACCGACCAGGGAATGGGGTGGGATTGGTGATGGCGGCACGAACCGACAGATCCTTGAGAAGGTGCCACAGGGCTACAACCGATCCACATCCGTCACCGTCGGAATTGACGTGTGTCGTGAGCGCCACCCGCATGCCGGGCCGCAGCATCTCGACAACCGATTTGGCCGCACGGCGACGTGCCGCTGGTACCCTGACACCACGCCCCGGTGTGGTCTTCGCTTTGCGGGCGGTCATGGACCGGAGTATACCGAGCCCGGCGGTCTATCCGAAGCGGTGGGAGTCGTTATGTCTCGGCCTCCGGACGTGAGAAGTACTCCTTGCTCAACTTCGCGACGGTACCACTCAAGAAGGCAAGACCGATCAAGTTCGGGAACGCCATCATGCCATTCAGCAACGTGCCCATGGCCCACGCCAGCGGCACGGACACCACTGCACCTACCATGATGAGCGCCACAAACACGGCGCGATAAGCGGTGATCGTTCGCGAACCGAACATGTACTCCATACACTTCTCGCCGTAGTAACACCACGCGATCAAAGTCGAGAACCCAAACAAGAAGCTGCACAGGGCAACGATTATCGACGCGAACGGAATCGATGTGCTCATGGCCGCGGCAGTCAGATCGCCGCTCGCATCCTGGAAGCCCGACTCGGTCCACAGCCCCGAAGAGATAATGACAAACGCTGTCATCGAGCACACTACAATCGTGTCCACAAAGACCTCGAATACACCCACGGTGCCTTGCTGACTGGGATGTTTCACGTCCGCGATACCGTGTGCGATCGGCGCCGATCCCAAGCCTGCCTCATTGGATAGAACCCCACGACTCACGCCGGCCGCAATCGACTGGGCTACGGCGGCGCCGATGAAGCCGCCCACTGCAGCAGAGGGAGTGAATGCGTGTTGGAAGATCAATACGAATACTCGTGGTATGTCGGTAGCGTTGATTAGCATGAATGTGAGCGCTGCCCCGATGTATACCACGATCATTGTCGGCACCAGCTTCTCCGCTGTGGCTGCTATCCGCTTGATACCACCAAGCAGAACCAGACCAACGGCAACGGTGATCAAGGCTCCGGGTACCCACAACGGGACTTCAATGCCCGCACTGGAACGGACCGCCTCGACAAACGTGCGGGCAATAGTGTTGGACTGGGCCATGTTACCGGTGCCGAACAGTGCCGTGGCAGCTCCAAAGAACGCGAACATGATCGCGAGTATCTTTCCCAGCTTCTTGAACGGCAAGCCGTTGGATATGTAGTACATCGGGCCACTTGCCAGTTCACCACTCTCACGTTGAACCCGGAAGTGGACGCCGAGCACAGCCTCAGAATACTTGGTTGCCATTCCGACGGTGGCGGTCACCCACATCCAGAAAATCGCCCCAGGACCCCCGACCAGAATCGCCGTGGCTACACCTCCGATATTGCCGTTGCCGACGGTGGCAGCAAGCGCTGTGGACAGCGCCTGAAACGGAGTAATCGTGCCCTTCGCGCTCTCTTTGTGGCGGAACGCACCTCTCAGCGTCGTTCTCACAGCTCTGGGGAAATAACGAAATTGGACGAAACCGCTGCGAACCGTGAGCCAACCACCTACGACGATCAGCACGATCGGCATGGCAAAGGGCTGCCACACCCAATCGTTGACGGACATGATCTTGTCGGGAAGGTTGGAAAAGAAGTCCATGCAGGTCTCCTTGGGGTCGAATTGTCAGCCGCTCGCTGCGGCCGGCGTCACTTTGTCGATACTGTTGCGGTGAACGGGATAGCACGGGGCAGCTCAATCTGAAGACTACTCAGGACCGCGTCGAGGTGTTCCCTACCCTACCACAACCACGGTCGTACCTCACCCACACCTCGAAATCGGGAGAATGCCACTCATAGACTGTAGTTGGGAGCCTCTCGTGTGACAACAACGTCGTGCGGATGGGACTCCCGGTACCCTGCTGACGTCACCTGGACAAACTCTGTCTCGCTGTGCAACTCATCCAGCGTGGCGGCTCCACAGTACCCCATCCCGCTGCGAACACCACCCGCAATCTGATATAGGACATCGGCCACCGGTCCCCTGTAGGGAACCCTTCCTTCGATGCCCTCTGGTACGAGCTTGCGGAGCGGCGTATCTCCCTCCTGGAAGTACCGGTCGGCGGAGCCCTCCTGCATGGCCGAGAGTGACCCCATGCCACGTACGGTCTTGAAACGGCGTCCTTCGAGCAGGAAACTCTCGCCTGGGCTCTCCTCGGTACCTGCCAGCATCGATCCCAGCATCACACTGGATGACCCGGCCGCCAGAGCCTTGACGGCATCTCCGGAATATTTGACCCCGCCATCTGCTATTACCGGAACGTCCCCGGCACCTTGCAGCGCATCCAGTATCGCCGTGACCTGCGGCACTCCGACACCTGTTACCACACGTGTCGTACAGATCGAGCCCGGTCCGATCCCTACCTTCACGGCATCCATACCACGATCGGCGAGGGCTTTGGCTCCCGAGGAAGTGGCAATATTGCCGGCGATCAGCTGTGCGTCGGGAAACGTCTCCCTCAGGAGAGCCGCAGTCTCGAGAACACCTTCCGAATGACCGTGCGCCGAGTCAATCACCACTGCATCCGTTCCGGCATCGAGCAGCGCCTGCGCTCTGGTCCTGGCTTCTTTGCCGACACCGACAGCAGCTGCAACACGCAGCCGGCCGTGCCGGTCCTTGTTTGCATCGGGGTGCTGCCTGCGCTTGAAGATGTCCTTCACCGTAATGAGACCCTTCAGCAACCCTTGCTCGTCCACAACTGGAAGCTTCTCAATGCGGTGTTCACCCAGAATCCGTTCTGCCTCATCCAGCGTCGTCCCGACCGGAGCGGTTACGAGGTTTTCTTTCGTCATCACCTCGCCGATCAGACGTTCCACGTTGCGCTCGAACTGAAGATCCCGGTTGGTTATGATCCCCACGAGATGACCACGGTCGTCCACAATCGGCACACCCGATATCTTGAAGCGGCTCATCAGCGTCGCCGCTTCCCGCAGGGGGCGGTCAGAGCCCAGAGTTATGGGATCCAGGATCATGCCGCTTTCCGAACGCTTCACCCGGTCCACCTCTGCAGCCTGCCGATCGATTGTCATGTTCTTGTGTATGACGCCAACACCACCGGCCCTCGCCATCGCGATAGCCATCTCTGATTCCGTGACCGTATCCATCGCAGCCGACAGCAGAGGTAGGTTGAGGTCTATCCCGCGGGACAGACGGCTCTTTACGCTGACGTCCTTCGGATGGACAGTGGAATGGCGGGGCACGAGCAGAACATCGTCAAAAGTCAGAGCGTAGTTCGGATGCACATTGGGCATCACATCCGTCCCCGATACAAGAAAGCCCGTCCAACATCGTGCGCGTAACGGGCCAATTCGAAGCTAGTCTGGCGTTCCATAGCGGAAGGTAGCCGGGTGGCTACCTTCTGGTCAAGCCAACTTCACGCCCCCCCTTTCTTGGCTGTTGAGTCGACGTCGGCATCGTCGTCGCCGGCCAAAGCGGTCGGTTCCGCAACTCCGGCTTCTCCCGCCGAAGCTTCGCCGTCCACAGCGTTTGCCCCACTCTCTTCGTCATGGTCGCCATTCTGTGGGCGGTTCTCTGTCGCCTGCTCCGCTGCCCCGTCCTCGGTGGTATCGAGACGCTGAAGCTCCTCCACAACCACCCGCCCGGCATCGGCGACGCCCTTCACCACGCTCGAGGCAGCATCGATCACCTGGGCAGTACCTTTTATGGCTGCCCCACCAATACGGCTAGCTCGGAGCGTGCCCTCAACATTGTCAGCCAGACGCTCGAACGGACTGCGTTCCCGCGTGCTGCGATTGTACTTCGACTCCAGAAATTCTATGTAATCCAGCAGTTGCCGCGCGGTCTCGTCCGGCAGTTCGTCCAATCGCTGCACCAGCGTGGCCTTGAGCTTCTCGTCCATATCTCAAATCTCACTCCTGACGGACAGCGAGGTCCACCAGTTCAAGAATCGGGTTGCCAAGATACCGTGATCGGGCGACACGGACCCGCCCGATAATGACCAATTGTGTCAGGGGACTGAATCGCGCAACGTCGGCTAGCTGAGACGGCGAGAGAGTCACATAAACAAAGCCCGCCTCCGGCAACGGACCGCGAGCCAACATGTAGCTCTCGCCCTCTTGCATCTCACTACGTAGCTCGTCCGCTTGTTGTGTCGCCAGGTACTGCAGCGTCCACTGCAGCAATTTGCCCTCATACTCCTTCGGCCGACCGCGAACTTCGGCTCCGGTCACCCCCTCCAACACACCGTCGGCTGCAGGCTTTAAATCAGATTCCCTGACCCAGCCCTCGGTCTGGATCCGCACCCACTCCCCCGAGCGAGTTACCACCCTGACCGCAGTCTCTTCCTGCAGAGTGGCTGTCTCGCCACCGCCCGGAATACTGAAGAGGGGGGCTGAATTGGCCAACACGGCACGATCCAATGTCGCCTCAGAACCACCCGTCGGTTGCGGCCGCTCTTGCGGTTCGGTCTGCGGACTTTGGGCCAATTCAAGCGAACTACCCCAAATCCAACCTTCTCGCCGCACCCGGATCCAATCCCCCCTCCGACTGACCTCGTCGAGATAGGTGCCTTCGGAGACCCGCGCCAAGATGGTGCCGCTGGGCGCGTCCCGCAGGTTCTCTCCACCGTCTGCCATCACACGGAGGTTCAACGCTCCCTGGTTGGCAGGACGCACCGAGGCCGACCAAATCCACCCGTCGAGAGTGACGCCGATCCAATCGCCTCCGGTACTTATGCCGGTGATGTCGGTCCCCTGGATGACCCGCGCTAGGGCGGGGGAATTAACTGAGGCCTCGCGTCTGAAATTTTCGGTGCGCACGACTCGATACAGCTCCTGAGCGTGCAGCAAAGGAGCCGAAAAACCGGCCGCACCTAGGGTCAGAGCAACAAGGCAGGCTGGTAGCACGGGTGGGAGGCCGCTAGATTGCCTCATTCTTCAGTTGGTTCCGAGCATTCTAGGAGGACTGTCTCCGGATGTCAAACGTAGCTCGTAGCAGCGTGAAACGAACCATCACAACGATTGCAGTGTGTGCGACGTTCTTCGGCCCTGCAATCGAAGCTCACGCTCAGGTCGGACACCCGACGGGGTCCTCACCTTATAGTCCTCTGCGAGCGCGGCGAGTCGTGTCACTCGGCGTTGGTTACTTAGCCGGTTCGGCTGGATCAGCTGGTGTAGGTCCCAAAGACGGACCGTTGGCTGCCGCGCGGTTCAACATGAATCTCAGTGGAGCTTTGGATATTGACGCCAATCTGAGCGTCGCCAATCTCGACCGAGGAATAATCAATCCAAACTCAGCGCCTGCCGACAGTATCTTGGAAACCGTCAAGCAGACGGTCACGATGCTCGACGCGGGAATCGTCCTCTTGCTCACAGGGCAAAAGACCTGGCACAGAATGGTGCCGTACTTGGGTCTGTCACTCGGAGTCGCGTTTGGCAGCAGCGTACCGGAGGACACCCTCAGCGGATTCGCCTTCAAGACACAGTTCCAACTTGCACCCTCGTTGGGTGTCAGGTGGTATCCCACCGAGCGACTGATGTTTCGAGTTGATTTCCGTGACGTGATATGGCGTCTATCCTACCCACCGTCGTTCTTCACACGGCCGGACGACGATCCACTGGCTCCCCCGGTTCTGAACCCCAACGTGCAGAGCGACAGTGATTGGACCCATCACCCAACCTTGGCTATCACGCTCGGTTATGTTATTGGGTTCTGACTGTTGCGGCCTGGCCCGACGACTGGACTGCGGGAGACCATTGTTGGAACTCACAGCCAGCAGCCACCCATGTGCCATGATCAGCCGCGTGCCCTCCCCTGCATGTATTCGCGCACGGCCGTATAATTGAGTGCTGTGACAACTGTGAGTCTTACCCGTGCGGTCAGGTTTGCGGCTGCCCACAGGTATTACAGACCGGAGTGGTCAGCCGATCGTAATGCTGAGGTGTTCGGGCCATGTGCCAATGAACACGGGCACGGTCATTCATACGAGTGCCGTGTCACTCTGCGCGGACCGCTTGATCGGCAGACCTCCATGGTGGTGAACCTCGACCAGCTGGATGCCATCCTGCATGAAGAGATTTTCGAGCGCTTCGACCACCGTCACATCAATCACGACATAGCTGAGTTCGAGTATGGCAAACGGATCCCCACGGTCGAAGCCCTGGCAGTCCATATCTGGAAATCGGTGAAGCGGCGACTGCCCTCCGACGTCGACTTGGAGTGCGTCCGTGTGCAGGAGGAACCATCGCTTTACGCCGAGTACCGAGGAGAAGCGTGAGGCGGCCTGAGTTGGCAGCGAGTGGTTGAGCGCACCCGAGCCCGGAGGTTAGCAACGTGCGAGGAGCTGTTTTGGCAGGCGGAAACGCAAGTCGGTTCAGTGGCCGACCGAAGGGACTAGAAAAGGTTGGTGGCGAACGGATCCTCGACCGTGTGACGCAAGCGATTCAGGAAGCCACCGGCGAGCCACCTCTGTTGATCGCCAACGAGGCAAAGGCTGACGAATGGCGACCGGACTTGGAGGTCATGCATGACGCGATACGGAATTGTGGCAGCCTCGGCGGTATTTACACCGCTCTGTCGGCCGGGCCAGGACCGGTCGTCGTGGTCGCGTGGGACATGCCCTTCGTCCCGGCAGATTTGCTCAAGGAGTTGATACAACGGGCTGCGGCCTACGATGCAGTTGTACCTGAGAGCAAGGGAAGTGAGTCGGACCTCGAGCCGCTGTGTGCAGTATACGGACCGGGATGCCTGTCGCCGATCAGGAGTCAATTCGTCGACGAGGACTTCCGCGCCCAGGGTTTCCTCGACGCCGTTAGAGTCGGTCGGCTGCCATATCAGGATGTAGAACGCTTTGGAGACCCTGACCTGCTGTTCTTCAATGTGAACACGCCAGATGACTTGAAACAAGCTCAGGAATACTGGCAACAGGTGAGTAAGCGGTGAGGAGATACCACTAGTGCTCACACGGTTGGGACCCGCCGAAGCGGCAAACATCATTCTCGATGCAATCACAGCACTTCCAGCAGAACAGGTAGCACTTGCCGATGCGCTGGGCAGAGTCACCGCAACACAGGTCAGTAGCCCCATAGACTTGCCTCACTGGGACAACTCGGCCATGGATGGATTCGCGGTGAGGAGCGAAGACGTAGCAGGCAAATGCCCAGTCGAACTGTCCGTCGTAGAGCAGATTCCGGCGGGTGGTTTCTCGCAAACGGAGCTCTCCCAACACCAATGTGCGCGCATATTCACGGGTGCACCAATCCCAAAGGGGAGTGACGGTGTAATCCGGCAGGAAGACACCACTTCGACATCTGACACTCGCGTGACGATAAACGACGACCGCGATGCACGGGCGAATGTCCGGCGGCGGGGTGAGGATATCTCACGCAATTCGGTTATCCTCGAGCGCGGGGCCGAACTGGGACCTGCACAGATAGGTGCCCTGGCGTCTATTGCTCACGAGCCACTCAAGGTTCACCGCAGGCCGAAAGTGGCAATCATGGCGTCCGGTGACGAAATCGCCGATCTGAGCGAGAGGGAAGCAATCCTGCGAGGGGACAAGATCGCATCTTCAAATACGTATGCGCTTGTCTCGCTGGTACAACAAGCCGGTGGCATGCCCGTCGAGCAGGGTATCGCAAGAGATGATCCTGACGATTTGAGGAGGCGGCTGTTGAATCTGCCTGATGTCGACATGCTGGTTACCTCAGGTGGAGTCAGCGTCGGCGAACATGATTACTTGAGACCCGTCTTCGAGGCACTCGGTGCCGAACTCAAGTTCTGGCGCCTGAAAACAAGACCCGGCGCCCCTGTGGCTTTCGGCCTGTGGCGTGGAATCCCCTGGCTGGGACTGCCTGGCAATTCCGTGAGCAGTATGGTTACCTTCGAGCTCTTCGCGCGTCCGGCAATCCGTAGGCTGCTAGGTCACTCGCGGCCTTTCCGCAGGACAATCACGGCTCGCACCGCCGAGCCGATAAGGCTGCTGGCACCGTTAAAGCACTTCCTGCGAGTCGTGCTGGAAGAATCCGACCCGGAACCTGTGGCCAGGTTGACCGGTCCCCAGGGCTCGGGAATCTTGACGTCGATGGCTCGGGCGAACGCCCTCTTGGTCGTGCCTGAGGATCGGTTGGAGGTTCCTGCGGGCGAGAGACTGCAAGCAATCCGGCTGGACGAGACGAGGCACGTGAGCGAGCCACCTTACTGAGAAGACCCAACGCGCATCGTGACTCGTCTGGGGACAATCACCGATGAAGACGATAGGCCTGATAGGCGGAATGAGTTGGGAATCAACTGTTCCCTATTACCGCATAATCAATGAGACCATCAAGGAACGGCTCGGGGGGCTTCATTCGGCCAACCTCGTTCTCTACAGTGTAGACTTTCAACCCATCGAACAACTGCAGCACGCGGGTAACTGGGATGAGACCGCGAAGACGCTCGGCCACGCCGCTGAGGCGGTTGAATCAGCAGGAGCCGAGTGCGTCGCGTTGTGCACCAACACCATGCACAGGGTGGCGGGAGCAATCCAGCAATCGGTGGGAATCCCCTTCCTCCACATAGCGCAGGCAACGGGAGCATCAGCAAGAGCCCAGGGGATTGAGACGGTTGCGCTACTAGGCACAAGATTCACCATGGAACAGGAGTTCTACCGAGGCTTTCTCGAGAACAACTTCGCGTTGAGTGTCTTACTTCCAGATCAGGTTGATCGCGACCTCATCCACCGCGTGATCTACGATGAGTTGTGCCTCGGGCAGGTCCGAGACGCGTCACGTGTTCTGTTCGCAGACATTATCGGGAAGTTGGTGCGCAGGGGTGCAAAGGGAGTCATACTCGGTTGTACCGAGATCTCGATGCTCGTCGGGGCGCGGGACTCCACTGTGCCGTTGTTCGACACCACAAGGCTGCACGCTCAGTACATCGCGGAGTGGTCGCTGAGCGGATAGGAGTCATGACGTCGAGCCAAGAGAAAACGCTCCACCCAACCCGGCCTGTACCGATTAGGATGTAGCGTTTACCGAACCTAGTTACTACTCAGCCAAACAATGTCAGGAACACGCCCGCTGCCACAGCAGAACCAATGACGCCAGCGACGTTCGGACCCATGGCAGGCATGAGCGGATTCACCTTCCCATCGGTGTTGTCAGACACGAACTTCTGTACGACTCGAGCGGCCATCGGCACTGCTGAGACTCCTGCCGCACCGATACAGGGGTTGATCTTATTCTTCAGGAACAGGTTGAGACCCTTAGCGAACACGATTCCGCCCGCTGTGCTGAACGAAAAGGCCACGGCCCCGAGTACCAGGATCTGAATGGTGCGGAACGTGAGGAAGTGCTCCGAATCCATTGTGGCGCCCACCGCAATTCCCAGGAAGATCGTCACTATATCTATCATCGACCCACCGGCCGTCTTGCGCAGCCGCTCAGTAACTCCGCACTCGCGCAGCAGGTTGCCGAACATCAACATGCCGATGAGGGGAGCACTGGAGGGAATGGCGAGGGAAGCGAGGACACCGGTTATGATCGGGAATAGTATGACGGCCGTCTTCGAAACCGGCATCGCCTGAGGCATGTCTATCGCCCGCTCCTCCTTGGTGGTCAAGGCGCGCAGGATGGGCGGTTGGATTATGGGCACTAGCGACATGTAGCTGTACGCCGCCACTGCAACCGGGCCCAGCAGATGCGGAGCCAGTTGGGCCGTCAAGAAGATTGACGTAGGCCCGTCGGCACCACCGATGATCCCTATCGAGGCAGCCTCTCCGTTGGTGAATCCGAGCAGGTAACCCGCACTGAGCGCAGCCACGAAGATGCCCAGCTGCGCTGACGCACCGAGCAGGAACGTTAGCGGCCGGCCGAGCAGCGGGCGAAAGTCGGTTAGTACACCCACGCCCAGGAAGATGAGCGGCGGAAGGAGCTCGGTTCGGATGCCACCCTCATAGATGAGAGCAATGATGCCCTCACCGTACGATCCCATATTCGCGAGCGGGAGGTTTGCCAGGATCGCGCCAAACCCGATCGGGATCAGAAGAAGGGGCTCGTACTCCTTGGTGATCGCTAGATATATCAGTACACCGGCAACCCCGAACATGACGAGGTTGCCGATGCTCAAATTGGCAATGCCAGACTGCCTTAGCAGTTCTAGGACTGTTTCCATGTGCGGGCTCGCTACCCGATGGTCATGAGCGGCTTCGAAGAATCGATCTCGTCGCCAATCTTAGCGTGTATCGCCGTGATCTTGCCGTCACACGGTGCCTTGATATCGTGTTTCGCCTTCATGGCCTCTACTTCGGCAACCACTCCGCCCTTGAAAACGCTATCGCCAACGTTCACCAGGATGTCGGCAATCTCTACCGAACCGGCAAACGACGAGAAAACCTGAGTACCACCTGTCGTCGCCGGAGCCGCTTCTGCGACACTCGCGGGGGCAGCACCAGCACCTACCGCAGGCTCGAGCGTGACCACAAACGTCCGCTTCGACCCGTTTTCATCTACGGTGCAACGCGTGGTGACTGGACCCGTTATCGCTGGTGCGGCTGCAGCAGCGGGGGCGACGGGTGCAGCGGCCGCAGGCTCTTCCTTTTTCTTCAGCGGTATGTCGATCTTCGGATTGCCGGTCAGGAGACGGATGCCTTCGTTGGTTTCCATCTTCTTGCCGGGAACCATTGCCGCCAGCACCAGGAAGATGTTCTCATCGGTAACTGGCAGATTCCGCTCTTTCAGAGCCTCCGTAGCGGGCCCGATGTTCTTGGGTGCGACCTCTAGAGGATCTCCCTCAAACACCGGCATCTTCAACTGCTCCGACGCGACCTTAACGACCTGTGGATCGGGTGGCAGCGGCGTCTTGCCGAAATAACCCAGCACCGCCTTGCCATAGCCAGCTTCGATCTTGTTCCAGCGCCCGTAAAGGACATTGTTGAAAGCTTGCAGCCAGTATTGCTGGCTACCCGGCGTCACGCTGGTCCAGGCCCCGCCGGCTTCCACGACCACCGGAAACTCGGCCAGCACTTCGTTGTACTTGTCGAGGATCCCCGCCTTGACCATCATGTGGACGTTGGGTCCGATTGCTCCACCCGGCATCGGGAAACCGAGTACGCGGGCGTCGGCTGTCGTGGTAGTTGGATTGAACGAGTAGTCCTGCATCAAGTCGTTCAGCATCCCCTCGATCTCAGACAACACCGATACGTCGATATCGAGTGTGTAGCCGGTACCTTTGAGCGCGTGATCCAGGGAGCGCGCATCAGGTTGGACCGTGCCGCTGGCAAACGGTCTTACCGAAAGATCGACACCGTCAGCACCACCAGCAATAGCCGCCATGTAGCAGGAAACGGCCATACTGGCTGTGTCGTGCGTGTGCATCCACAGCGGCATCTCCGGTGGCATGAGCTTCTTGAGGCCAATCGCCGTATCGTAGATGGTCTTCGGATCCGTCGTGCCACTCGCGTCCTTCATGCAGATGCTATCTATTTGGATGCCGCTATCGAGCAGTCGTTTGCCTATGTTGATGTAGAATTCCGCTGTATGGACCTTGTCAGAGTGGAACGGCAGGCCCATGAGCGCGATGCAAACCTGGTGGTGCATACCCACATCAATGATGGGTCTCCCGGTTTTGATCAGATTGTCGACGTCGTTCATGTAGTCGAAGTTGCGGTCCCAGGTGGTCCCGGATTCCTTCATCAGCTTGGCCTGCAAATCCAGGCCTTCCATACTCTGCGTGGTCAGGGTCACACCTGATACCGACCGCGTGAGTATCTGCAAATCCGCATCAGGCCCGACGACCTCGCGAATCTTTCGCATGTCATCGAACGGATTCTCTCCGAGATAGAAATAGGGTGCCTGGTAGCGAGCGCCGCCACCGAACTCAAAGTGCCTGAAACCTGCCTTGGCAGAGGCTTCCATCGCGGGCAGGAAGTCCTGTAGCCGGACCTTCCCACCAAAGGAGCTTTGCAAGCCATCCCGAAACGGGGTGAACATTACCCGAATCTTCTTACCAGATTGTGAGAATATCATCTTTGATCCTCAATCCTCGTGATCTTGGACCCCGGATACACAGCGGAGACTGCCACCGTTACGGCAGCCAGCAGTGCGGGATCGGTTGTAACCGTCTTTTCAGGAAAGACTGCGATGAGGCCACGCATCGCCAACGCCAGGAACGAAAGCAGCAGAAACACAGCGAAGAACGCTGAAACACACACCATCAATAGATCAGGTGACCCCATTTTCCTCTCTCCGTGGACTTGCCGCAGTCAGGGTCTCTATGTCAACAACAACAAAGGGAACCATACCCGAGTATGCGGGACGGCTCCGGCCCCAGGCTGTGTGGCCGAGCCCGGTCCAGGACCGGTCACGCCCGGTTCGCAACTGCCTATGGGTTGTGGTCCGGTCGATATGTAACCACCGTCGAAAGCCTCGCA
>JBDGXD010000013.1:0-30634 GCA_039584755.1 Gemmatimonadota bacterium | reverse complement strand
TGCGTCTCTGCACAATGAGAGCATCTGGTTTGTTCGTGGTCACCGTTGCCGAGCCGACCGCTCTGACCGACGCCTATGCCTTGATCAAGATCGTCAGCAATCGCGTGCCGGGCCTGAAGGTAAAGGTGCTTACCAATCACATACAAAGTGAGGCGGAGGGACGAGCCGCCTTTGACCGCTTGGCAACGGCAACTCAACGGTTTCTTCATCTGGAGCTCGAGTACCTGGGTGCGGTTCCTGAGGATCCTACACTCCAGCTGACAGTAAGGCAGCCGGATCGTTTCAAACATTGGAAATCAGCAGGTCCCGCGGCGCAGGCACTGCAAGTCATTGTTGCCGAGCAGCAGGGTCTCTTTGGCTGCAACCTGGGCACAGCTGAGCCCCGGCGGGAGGAACTATGACGACATTGACGGACCAACTTTGGAAGAGATACCGAGAAGAGGGAGACTGTGATGCTAGGACTCAGTTGCTGGACCAATACCTGGGTCTAGTGCACCACAGTGCCAGAGAGTTGGCCACGAAGATCCCGCAATCGGTCGAATTGGACGATCTGATCAGCGCCGGCACCCTCGGTCTGATTCAGGCTCTGGAAGGCTTCGATCCCTCACGGGGCCACGTGTTCAGCACCTACGCTATGCAGCGGATTCGCGGCGCGATGCTAGACGATCTGAGGAGCCGGGACTGGCTGCCACGGGCCGCTCGCAGCAGAGCTCGCAAGCTAGCCCAAGCTGTCGCGACTCTCGAGGGGCAGTTGGGGAGACCCCCGGAGCACCCAGAGATAGCTGCGGAGCTCGGTGTGGATATGGAGGCCTATTGGCGCCAATGGGCTGACTGCGACCGCACATGCTTGATCCCGTTGGATGCGGCCACGCCAGATAGCCTACCTGGAACGGCGCGCATGGAGGAGACGATTGGCGATCCGGATGCGGAAGACCCGGCGCAGTTCGTCACGCGTGAAGATGGTCTGGTTCATTTGAGAGAGGCTATCGCAGGGCTGCCGCAGAGAGAGCGTACCGTGCTCTCACTCTACTACTACGAGGAACTGAACCTCCGTCAGATTGGAGAAGTGCTGCACCTTACCGAATCGCGAGTATCCCAAATCCGCACCCAGGCACTGCGTCGCCTACGGGAGAATGCTGAACTCTCGGAGGCAATCGTATGAGCGCTCGTCTCTGGTTGGCTGTGCTCAGCACGGTATCCGTGCTGCTTTTGGCCTCGGGTGCCCTCGCCCCTCTTAAACGAATGGTGCCATCAGCCATAGGTGTCAGGGAGTTGATGTTGCTGGTCGCGGCCGTCAGCGGAATCACGGTACTCGTGTGTTGCTCTGTCTTGCTACTCCACCTCACTTGGGTTGGCCGTCGTCTGGTGGTTGGCATTCAGTACCGGCTCGGCCGCTCGCTGCCACGAATCGCTCGCAGCTTGGAACTCTCGCGTGACGCTGTCCGATTGATGGTCGACCCAGCGGGCGGCAAGCGTGGCCGTGCCAAACGGGAAGGTTTTTCCGGTCCGCGGAGATGTCGGGTTGGCAGTGTGAGGCCGTGAGCCTCTTCCTGCAGGTTTAAGCACATAAACAACAACAACTTAGCCGTCGCAGCGATGGAGTGGTGTGAACGGCATAGCGCTTGCCTTATCACCACCAAGCAGGGGCTTCAAGGAAGGCAGGAGACCATATGCCCTTACAGGGAATAGTGGATACAGCCCGCACACTGTCGTTCTACACACGGCTCCAGCAGGTTGTAGCTAACAATCTGGCGAACGCCAATACCGAGGCATTCAAGGCGGAGCGCATGACTGCGCGGCTGCTCGCAGGGTCTGACTCGCCGATTCCGGTGCAGCAGACGGACTTCCAGCAAGGGGTTCTGCGCGAGACGGGACGACCACTGGATCTGGCGTTGGAGGGTGAGGGCTTCTTCGTGGTGCGGACCGAAGCCGGTGAGCGTTTGACGCGTGGCGGATCCTTCAGACTCGATCGTGTGGGACAGCTCGTCGATCCACAGGGTAATACAGTGCTCGGGCAAAATGGTCCAATCGTTCTCACCGGTGGCAATGTCGAAGTCCTCAGAGACGGAGCAGTGTTGGTCGACGGCGTATCCGTGGACCAGATCCGCATCGAGACGGTCGACGATCTCTCATCGTTGATGAAAGAAGGAGGCGGTCGGTTTGTTCCTGCAGGATCTACACAGCAGGTGGAAGACGTAAATCTGCGAGTACGCCAGGGCTCGGTCGAGGAAGCCAATCTCGATCCGGTGCTGTCGATGGTCGATCTAGTGAGAATCCAACGCGCATACACTGCAAACGTAGACGCATTGAAGGCAATGGATGACGTCCTCGGGACCATTTCCAACCAGGTGGGGACAGTCTAATGCCAAACCCAACTGAAGGTGCATCATGAATCCTGTTCTTCGTACTTCCGCCTCCGGAATGATCGCACAACAGCGGATGGTAGATGTGATCGCAAATAACTTGGCGAATGTCAACACGACCGGCTTCAAACGTAGCCGTGTGAGTTTTCAGGATGTGTTGTATGAGACCGTGCAGGGCGCCGAGTTGGTCAATTATCAAGGGAGCGAAGTCATTGCGCCAATCCAGATCGGCAAAGGCGTTAGGGTCGCGGGAGTCATGAGACTCCACACGCAGGGGGCTCCGGAGATGACTCAGCGCGACCTCGATATCGCAATCGACGGCGAGGGACTCTTCCAAGTGGAGCGGCCGGACGGGATGATCGGCTATACCCGTGATGGGAGCTTCACGCTCTCGGAATCGGGCACCTTGGTTACAACAAGTGGCTACCTCGTCCTGCCCGGCATAACAATACCGCAAGACGCCTCCAGCGTATCGGTATCTGCCAATGGCATAGTGAGTGTTAACGCGGCTGGAGTAGCGGGTCCAATAGAAGTTGGCAGAATCGAACTGGTTCGGTTCCTCAATCCCAGTGGCCTGTTCAGCGTAGGTGAGAACCTCTACGCCGAGACGTATGCATCAGGTCCTCCGGTGATTGGGGTTCCACAAGAAGGTGGGTTCGGCCGCATCCTTCAAGGAACGTTGGAGAGCAGCAACGTCGAAGTGGTGAAAGAGATGACGGACATGATTGCTGCCCAGCGTGCCTACGAGATCAACGCCAAGGCCATTCAAGTTGGCGAGGACATGATGTATGTCACGAGCGACCTCATTCGCTAGTCCTCTACTGGCAGTGCTTGTCGGATCAAGCGCTCTGGTGGCGCAGGCGACCGAGCAGCCGGCTGAGGTATCTGCCGTTCTCGCAGAGAGGGTGGCGTGGAGCATAGCCGAGGTGTGGCGGACCGAGCCAGCCCTGATGGAGCTGCGCTGGGGTCTGCTGAATACGGATCAGCCACTTCCTGACGATGTAGCGTTGCGGCTAATAGGGCGTGGTACAGACGGATGGTTCGCGGTTGTGTTTGAGCGGTCCGACCAGTCGGTCGTAGCCGCACGTGTGCGTGCCGGTGTGGCAGACACTGTGATTGTTGCAGCGCGTCCACTCCAAGCTGGTACTAGCCTGACGGCAGGTGACTTCGAACGGACCGTCAGGACACGCTGGGCGCCCCCGCGTTCTGGTGAGATAGAGTTTCCCGATGTTGGCTGGGAGGTGCGCAGGGCGATCGCGGCTGGTACCGAACTGACTGCACACGCTGTTTCCAGACCCTACGTAATAGCGGCAGGCGAACCGGTACGGTTGGTCTGGCGCCGCGGTGCAGTTGTGGTCTCCGTGAGTGGTGTTGCCTTGAACGCCGCGCGGATCGGGGATCAAGTGAGAGCCCGGGTGGCAGGCCGCAGTGGTCGCATGCACGGGATCGCAAGTGCTCCGGGGACAGCAAGACTAGTGGGAGGTGACACTTGAGCAACAATGGAACTGTGACGCTGGCTCTGGTGATTGTCCAGCTGGTGGTGGGAACCGGTGCAGCTCAGACACAGGCACAAGCCGCTGCCGCTCCACCGAGCGCCAGCCGGGCGTCGTGGCTCTCCGATCGATTGCCACTTCAGGTAGGCGCCATTCTCACAATAGTGGTTGATGAGCAGACCGCGGCAAGCGAGCGAGTCTCACAAGTTGCCACATCCGATCGTGACCAATCTGCCACCGCTTCCGCCAGTGTAAGCACAAGCCCGCTTTCGGGATCGGGATCGGCGGGCTTCGGCACGGGTCTGGGAGCTAACTCTCGGGATATCGGGGAGGCCGGTCGACGGGGTGACCTCACTGCAGTTCTCAGCGTTCGCGTCATGGAGATCGAGCCCAACGGCGTGATGCGCATAGAGGGAACCAAGGAAGTTTCCGTAGACGGTCGGAAACAAGAGATAAGGCTGGCTGGTTACGTGAGGTCGGAAGACGTTCTCTCCGACAATCTCATCCTTTCTACACGCATCGCCGAAGCGACGATAAGCTACGAAGGGAAGAAGATCGGGCCGAAGAAAGGCATCATCGGCAAGATCCTCTCAATCTTCTGGCCATGACTCTCGATCGATTCGGTCGCGCTCTAATCGCGCTGTCATTGGTTTACTGTCTGTTGCCAGGGGGGGTACGGTCACAGACGTCTGCACGTATCAGTGATCTAACCGTTCCGCAAGGCAGTGTGCCGCGGCGGATCGTTGGATACGGCATAGTCGTCGGACTGGATGGCACAGGTGATAGGAGCTTTGGAACCAGATATGGGGCCATCCATACTGTGAGCTCTGTGGTGAATCTGCTGCGGCGGTTCAATGTCGAGGTGCCGTCCGAACACTTGCGACTTCGCAACGTGGCGGCTGTGTTGGTTACTGCAGAGGTGTCGCCGTTCCTCCGCGCTGGGGGAAGGTTCGAAATTCAAGTAGCAGCGGTCGGTGACGCTGTTTCTCTCAGAGGTGGCGTGCTGTGGATGACACCGTTGGTCGAAAACCCCAACGCACCGCCTGTTGCCACAGCACAGGGGCCACTCATCGTGAGCGACGCTGGGCTGGCGTTCACATCGTATGCCCGTCGTGGTAATTCAGGCAGGATTCCCGACGGCGGAGTCATGGAAGTCAACCCGCCGGTGGAAACGTTGGTCATGGAGCCACGCTTGTTGCTGAGGCAGCCGGATATGGTGACGGCAAGTCGCATCGCTAGTGTTATCAACACCTCGTACGGGGATGGCTCGGCGACGGTGGAGGATCCGGGAGCTATTGCATTAATGCCGGCAGGTCAGTTTGCCGATAACATGAACGGGTTCCTAGCAGCGGTAGACACACTTCCGGTACAGCCATACGCGCAGGCGGTCGTAGTCATTGATGCTCGGGAGGGTACGGTAGTAGCCGGAGGAGGGACCCAAGTCGGTGCGGCGGCGGTCAGCCACCATGGACTGAGTCTGCAAATAGGCTCGCCCCCGGTTGCCGGCGATCCCCTGAGTCCCGGCAGTGTCTGGGTGGGAGAGGGCGCCACGGTTCAGGATGTGGCTGCAGGCCTGCACGCAGTGGGGGCTGCACCGGAGGAGGTCGCGGCGATCTTCGAATCGCTGCGAGTGGCTGGCGCAATCATGGCCAGAGTGGTGGTAAGGTGAACGAGATAACAGGATCGCTGCAATCTGGCCCAGCGGCCACGAGTAATGATCACGTGCGACTGCGGCAGCTTGCATACGAATTGGAAAGTGTGTTTCTGAATCAGCTGTTTCAGGCAATGCGCGCTTCGGTTCCTGATGGAGGGTTGATCGAATCCTCTCCGGGGGAGGAGATGTTCACAGCGATGTTGGATGAGCAGTTCGCAAATGAAGCAGCGCAACGGTTGGACTCGAAGTTGAGCGAAGTGCTTTACCGTCAGTTGAGCCGCTATCTAGTTGAATCGCCCGAGGTGGAAGCGGGATGATCGTACCTGACAGGTGCACTTGAGGGAAGTCAATGGCAACAGAGCCCGATGCACGAGCCGGTGATTGGATCGGCAGCCTATCTGAAGCGATGAAAGACGAAGCGGGAGTAATGTGGCAACTGCGGGACGCCATGGTCCGACAACGGGATAGCATTGCGGAAGACGATGACGAACAACTCAATAGCAGTGTACAAGAGCTGGGCCGCACATTGTTCACTCTTGCAGAGGCTCGCAAGCGGAGAGCTGTTGTGATGACGTACCTAACGGGCGAGGAAGAACCACCACTTGCCCAGCTGGAGTTCTTTCTAGGTGCACCGCTGCCGTTGGGATTGGAGACCGCGAGGGCCGAGATGCGGTTGGCCGCTCAATCGGTCGCGCACGAGGCGGCTATCAATCGGACAGTACTGCGCAAGGCTCGGGAATCAGCCGATGCTTTCCTCCAGGAGTTGTTTTCCGCGGTATCCGTTCCAGACGCCGTGTACCGCCCACCAGAACGAGGTGGTGACGGCTCGGGTGGAGCAGGTTTGATGTTCAATCGGACGGCTTGACAGATGACGCTGATCAGCCTACTGAGTATCGCGCGCACGGCGCTGCTGACCCACCAGAGGGCGATGGACGTCACCGGCCACAACGTCGCGAACGCGATGACGCCAGGCTACACACGGCAACGTCTGGACCTGGTTGCGTCAACGCCAATGAATACACCCTTGGGAACGATTGGCCGTGGGGTAACCGACAGTGGCGTCTCCCGAGTTCGGGACCGGTTCCTCGACGCCGGGGTGCGTCGTGAGTCTGGTCTGTTCGGTAGGTCGGACACGCTGGGGAGCTTCCTTGGGCAAGTAGAGGCTGCGATAAACGAGCCTTCTGATTTCGGAGTCACTGCTGCACTGGATGGATTGCTCAACGCGTTCAGTGAGCTAGCCACCGATCCATCGGGCTCGGTGCACAGGGGCTTGGTACTGCAGCACGCCGGGCGGTTTGTGCAACAGGTGCAACGCCTGGACACGGAAATCGCGCAGGCAAGCAGTGATGCCGTTGCAATGATGCGCACCACCGTGGAGGAGGTGAACCGACTATCGTCAGAGATTGGTGCCCTGAACGAGCAAATCCTGGCAGCCGGTGGCCCCACACAGTCGGCTCCCGATCTTGCGGATCAGCGGGATCTGGTCATTGACAGGTTGTCAGAGCTGATCGATGTGCGAGTTCTGGAACGTGCCGATGGGACTCTCGGTGTCTTGGCCGGAAGCACCCTTTTGGTTGATGGACCACACGTTCAGCAACTGGAAGTGCGTACGTTGGCCGGTGGAGGCATCGGCGTGGGAGTACAGAGTGGTGCCGACGTAGACCCGAGATCTGGGCGGCTACAAGGCCTAATTGAGTTCACGAACAATGAGGTGCCCAGCTTTCGCAGCCAGCTCGATTCGTTTGTGGCCGCGGTTGTCACTGAAGTGAATGCGATTCACCAAACCGGCTTCACCGCAACCGGCGTGACGGGAACGGATTTCTTCGCAGCGGGCGGTCTCACGGCTCAAACACTCAGTCTGACTCCGGCTGTTCAAGCCTCAGGGGATGCCATAGCAGCTGGAGGGACGGCAGCGGCCGGCGATGGTGATGTGGCGCTGCGAATTGCGGGTCTTCGAGCCAGTCCCGTGGCGGCGCTGGGCGGTCGCTCCCTTGGGGAGTTTTACTCTGGGACAGTCGCCTCATTCGGCGTCACCGTCCAAGACGCCATTCAGACCAGCACCGCCCACCGGACACTCTTGGAACGAGGGCATGCTCAGCGGTATAGTGCCAATGGTGTGTCAGTCGACGAAGAGATGGTATGGTTGATCGCTCAGCAACAGGCTTTCGCGGCCGCGACTCGACTGGTGACGGTTGCAGATGAGATGGTGACCGAACTGCTGAGAATGGTCTAGCCTGTTTCCAATCCGAGTGCTTGGATGCTCGACTCACCACTGGCGGAGTTCGACGAGCAGTCGGGCGCCCCTGCCATGATCACCATCCTGTATCGACAGCGTTCCTCCCCAGCACTCCACCAAGTGACGCGCTACTGTAGCTCCGAGACCAAGGTGTGTCTCTGAGTCTTTGGTTGTGAAGAACGGATCAAAGACCCTTTTCCGCAGATCACACGGGATGCCGGGCCCATTGTCAGCGACTGTGATGCTGACGACTCCGTCGTGCCCGTCGGCTGCGACTACGATGTCTGCTTCATCAGTGTCGCCTGTCGCTTCCTTGGCGTTGGCGACCAAGGCTAGCAATACTTGTCTGAGGTGTGGCTCACAGGCCCTCACCGGAGGAAGCTCCTTCGGTTCTTCAAAGCGTAACTGCACTGGAGGCTGAGATCTTTGGTATCGGTGCCACTGTGCCACGGTGGAAATCACATCTCCGACCAAGACGGGGGCTTCGATCACATTCTGAACCTTGGCGAAATCGCGCAGTATGATAGTGGCGAGGGACAGTTTGTCAGTTGCCCACTCAACCGTGTCAGTCCATTCGTCAGCGTTGTTCGGATCGACGAAATCGGCTGGGTCGTTCAAGGTGAAAACCTGCGATGTGTTGCTCAAGTCGTGTGCCACCCCCCGGAGCAAGCTGCGCCACACCGTTGCCCGGTCAAGGACTGTGAGCATCTCGTCGAGGTCTTTGCGGTTCTGGAGCGCCTTCAGGCCGGCGTCGATATGTCGTTGTAAAGAGGTGTCAGCCATTGCAAGCAACACCCTGGGGTTAGATGATCAGGAGATGAGCGTTGGGGAGACTGTACTTCTGAACGGACCAAAACGCAAGCGATGATTAGCCAATCGAATGCTCGATCCAGGCACCTTCGAGTATGGGATCCACGTGATGACGTTGCTGGATTGCGTCGAGCATTGCCTGGGATACGGTCGCTCCCTTGCGAAGCAGCTTCACACCAGAACTGGTAAAGAGGTCCTCTGCCAGCACCATGCCTGCGTGGAGATCCGTGATCGGTACCAGCTTCTTGGAGTGACTCCAGTCTTGGTCCGGTACGTCACCGATCACCGCCCGAAGGTGCACGACCACAACCGGGTCATACCTGGTGCCTGTATGCTCCGCGAGCTCGGATGCCACGACTTCCGGGGAGAGACGCTCGGGTCCTATCATTGCGTCGAGGAAGTCGATGAGGATCCTGAGGATCCTCGATCGGAGAGGAATCTGCCCTTTGTGCAACCGAGCCGGCAGGCCGGTCCCATCCCAGTTCTCGGGAATTGAGGCGACAATCTCAGCTGCGGGGCGGAGCCACTCCACTTGTTGCATTATGGCGGTCGACGAGATCGCATATGTTGGACCATCGCTGACCGGAGCGTTATCTCCTCCGCCATGTGGGTCGGGCGCTACCACCTTTCCGATTTCCTGCAGGCGAGCAGCGATCGCCAGATCTTGCAACAGGTGGTTCGGTATCTCGAAGCGACCTGCGACTTTCAATGCCAAGTCTGCGATTGCGTTACCGCGTGCAGCCGCACCGGGGAGACCAAAGTCGATCAGCTGGACAAGCAGACCTACTACCTGATCGAAGTGCTCCCGTGCAGTGGCACTGCGTCGCTCAATCCGCCTCATGCGATCGAGCAGATCCCGGATACGCGCGACTCCGCGCAATCGAGCTTGTATTTCGGGTTGTTGCAGCGGCTTGATCAGGAAATCATCCACGCCTGCTTCGAGGCCGAGTGATTTGAGTCCGTTGTCTTCTTCGAGGACCAGCAACAGAAACTGAGCAGCTCTCAGTTCGGGGTCCCGCTTTACCTGGCGACAAAGCTCCAAGCCGTCAATTCCGCTGAGTTTCGAGGCACATATGATTGCGTCAGGTCGAAGCTGTTGCGCCAGTTCGATCATCTCGATGGCATCGGTTGTCACGGCGAGCTGCACTGCAGGGTCTCGGGCAGCTGCGTCACGGAATGCATCCGAAACCGCTGGATCGTCATTCGCCAGGAGAACGGTCAAGGCGGAACTCATGGCCGCCCTCCATTGGTGAAGTCGCCGCCTGCCGCGCTGTCTCGCGGTGCTCCGGTATCTCGATCGAGCATCGTGATGGTGACGCGCCGATTGCGAGGTGAATACGGATCACTGGGTACGCGCAAATCACGGTCCGCCCACCCGCGAATCTGTGATATCTGAGTTTCCTTCAGACCGTTGGCCAACAGAATCCGGCGCGCCGCGTTTGCTCGATCTGCACTGAGTTCCCAATTGGTGTACTGGGCATCGCGGGCGTACCGGCGTGCATCCGTGAAGCCTTCGACGATGATCTGGTATGGAAGCGATCCTAGCTCGAGACCGAGTAACGCCAGCAGCTGCCTGCCCTCTGGTTTGGGTTCCGAGCTACCGGTTGCGAAGAAGACTCCACTGGAATCCTCCAACAGCTGAATGCGTAGACCGTCGTCGACGAGTCCGATCTCGATGTTGTGAGACAGGGTCGCCAGCTCTGGTACTTCTTCCATCCGCTCGCGCAGTCGCTCACCTAATTCCTGCAGTTGCATACGACGCAGGTCTACGGGTTGCTGCAGCATCGTCCGCATGCCCGAAGCCTCGGGGCCTTCACTCGGCATCAGAGAACTGCCCGACTCACCTGGCTGACCCAACGGATCCTGAAAGTACCCGGCAATCGCACTACGAACATCGGAACTCTGGTTTACGAGCCAGAGCACGAGGAACAGAGCAAACATCGCGGTCATGAAGTCAGCGAACGCCACCTTCCACGCGCCGCCGTGATGGGCCTCATGGTGCCGTTTCTTGCGGACTATGATGCGGAGAGGTACCTCACGATCCTTGTTCATGCGATCCTCCGCTCTACTTGCCCTTGGTCGACTTGCAGGCGGTTTCCATCTCCTCGAAAGTCGGCCTCACATCGACGAAGATTGCGCGGCGGGCGAACTCAGTTGCGACGATGGGGGCGAATCCCTTGGCAAAGGCCACTACGCTGGCCTTGATGAAATGGTGGAACCGGGCTTCAGACGCATTCCGGACTTCCATGCCGGTTGAGAGCGGGCTGGCAAAGCCGTATGCCAAGAGGACACCCAGGAAGGTCCCAGTCAGTGCAGCGCCGACCTTTTCTCCGATGTGTTCCACGGGGCCGGCAATCGCCCCCATGGTAACCACAATGCCGAGCACCGCCGCCACGATTCCGATGCCTGGCAAAGCGTCGGCAACCTTCTGCATGACCGAGACGGGCCGTGCTTCCTGTTCGTGGTGTACGTCAATCTCGGAGTCCATGAGGGCCTCCAGGTCGTGGGGTGGCACGCTGCCCACGAGCACCAAGCGGAGGGAGTCACACAGGAACGTGATAGCGTGGTGTTGAGCGGTAATCGTGCCGTACTTCTGGAAGACGGAACTGTTCTCGGGGTGTTCGATGTGGGTCTCGATGGCTACCAGGCCGTCACGACGTGCGATCTGAAACAGCTCATAGATCATCATGAGGGCGTCGAGATAGAGGACCTTGGTGAATGGACTCGGTTTGGCGACACCGCGCAGCTTGTTGAAGAGCTCCTTGAGGAGCGATCCTGGAGTGGAGATCAGAATTGTGCCAAGTGCAGTTCCCCCGATGACGATGAATTCGGAGATATGAAACAGGGCCGGGATGGAACCCCCGGCAAGGCTGAATCCGCCAAGTACCGACACGACGACTACAAACAGGCCGATAATGGCGATCATACTCGTGCTCCTACCTCCGCTTGGGCGGATGGACGCAGTTAGCTCATGGATGTGACTATCTGAGAGAAGTATCGGCGGTTAATGGCTGGGGCTTGAGTGCCTGTCTTCATCTTCTTCCCCCGCTTCCCCTCCTAATCACGGGGGGAAGGGGGCGAAGGAGGGGAAGAAGATGGGCTAAAACTCGTCGGTATGAGCGAACGAACTCACCCTCCGGGACCATTCCCCCCTCGTGAAATCAGGGAAATGCATGGGGCTGCTCCCGGTAGCGATCGATCGCTCGGACAGCGGACTGATCACGCTCCATGATGCCGCCTCGTAGACGTCGGTCGGGGGTGGGACCTGGCGTTTGACCGACTCAATAAACGCGTGCACCACAAAGAAGTCCATGCCTCCATGTCCGGCTCCCTCGGATTCCGCCGTGTGTCGCTTCCAGAGTGGGTGGTCGTAACGGTCGCTGTAGTTGCTGAAGGGCTCCCATTGGTGTGGATCTGCACTCACCCCCTCCAGGTATACCGAGCGATTGTCGCTCATCCAGATACCCTTGGTACCCTGAACTCGGAAGTTGAGTGAGTATGGGCGTGGCAGGTTCGTGTCGTGGCTCAACATGATCGTCTCGCCGTTGGCACATTTGATCACGGTAGTCACGACATCACCGAGCTTGAAGCGGATGTCAGCGTTTGGATGATCTTCGCCGCCTTCAGCCAAAACGTGGTTGTGCAGTCCGCGCGACTTGGTCGCTGTGGAAGTGAGGGTCACGAATCTGTTGCCGGTATTGATGTTCAGGCATTTGGAGATTGGGCCCATGCCGTGCGTCGGATACAATTCACCATTCCGCGTGATTGAATGGTGAGTGCGCCAAACGGCCTCACCTTGAGCGCCGGGCCCGAACTCGGCGCCCGGCTGGAACTTGATACCGCGAAGATCGTGCTGATATCCCCCCTGGCAGTGAATCAATTCACCGAACAGACCTTGCCGCACCATGTTGAGTACCGTCATGACGTCGCGTCGGTAGCAGACGTTTTCCATGATCATACATGGCATGCCGGTTTGTTCTGACGTGTTCACGAGATCCCAACACTCCTGGATGGTTACTGCGGCTGGCACCTCTACACCAACAGCTTTTCCCGCCGTCATGCCGGCAACTGCCATGTCGGTGTGCCACAACCACGGTGTCGCAATTATCACGGCGTCGAGGTCGTCGCGTTGAACCAGATTGCGAAAATCCTCTTCACCGTCCAGGTACTGGGTTGGAGTAGCCGCTCCGGCCTCGGTGATCATGTCGAGCGACCGTTGTATCGCCTCAGGGTTGATGTCACATATAGCGTTTACCACGGTATCACTGCGTCGGAGTAGCAGTCGCAGCAGACTACGACCCCGGCCGCCGACACCGATGATGCCGATCCTCACGGTTCTATCATCCTGCCCCATCAGGATGTTGGGGGATATGCCCGAGAGTGCCATGGCCGCTCCAGCGCCGCCCTTTACGAAGTCTCTTCTGTGAATTGTCGACATACTTGCTCCAATTGTCTTGGTACGATCTCAATTCCACTGAAGTGCCTGGACTAGTAGTTGTCGGCCCGATCAACTTCCCGGCCGAGCATCGGGAATGTAAGGTCGCAGGCCTCCGTGGCAACAGCGATTCTAGAAGAATACCCAATGCAACGTACCGTTAGAACTACGACGCCGGCGCAAAGCCAGTCAAGCACTATGTCCCGCTTTTGCGACTCAATTAGAGCCAGCGTGGTTGACGAGCTACCGAAGACAGTGCAGCTATCCGCTGGCTCAAGCCGAACACTCCACGAGGCCGGAACTGGTTGTGGCGCAAACCGGATACATGCAGGGAGCCGCCGGCGTGGCAACGTTCTTACTGCGTCTAGACGCCCTCGAAAGCCGTAGAGAGACTACTGTCGTGTTGCCGGATTCCCCGTTCACTCTCTGACGCCTCAAGGCACCATGAACTCGCGGTATTGACAACCCTCCAGACTGGCTAAAGGTTATCGAGACCGGGCCAGTCAGGTCCGCGCCGGTCTGTGACCGGCGGCCCCATTCAGCACGACAGGAGCAGGGCAGCATGAGCAACGGTAAGGTGAAGTGGTTCAACAGCGCGAAGGGCTTCGGCTTCATTGAGCGCGAAGACGGCGACGACGTGTTTGTCCACTATACCGCGATCGATGGCAGTGGCTTTAGGACTCTAGCCGAGGGTGATCCAGTAGAGTTCGAAGTCGAAGAGGGTCCCAAAGGTCTCCATGCCGCAAACGTTCGGAAGATCGAAGGTGCTGATACAGCTCATTAGTCCGAACGGTCTCGCATTTCCTCAAATCCAATGCCGGCGCCTTGTGGCGTCGGCATTTCCACATTGGGCTGAGTCATGCTGTCGAAACATCACCTCAATCCCGTCTAATTATCGCGAACTTCACGGACCAATCAGCGACAAAGTCCCAGGACTCGGTGCTGTCGCGCTCAACGATTGTGAGGCTGTTCATTGCAGTAATCATGCAGTCTGCCAGATCACCACTCTCGGTTTCATTCAGTGTGATCTCCGGCTGCAGTTTACCGTTGGTTCCTCGCATCCTGATCTCGATTGCGCCTTCGGCAGAGCGGTCGCGTCTTAGTGCACGTACGTAGCATGCCTCGAAGGTGGGATCTAGTTGTTGCAGCTGAAGGTACAAGTAGTCCGGATCAACAACTCCCTCGACCGTCAAGTCACCCAGTTCCACTGTCCCAAACTGTGGACTGCCGGTGCATGCCAGAGTCAGTAGGAGTGTGAATGCCGCCGCATTTCTGGTTGGACTCAATCTTTTTCCCCTTGGAGATATGGCATGCTTTCGTATGATATCATGCGTTTCTGTTCAATTGATGGGTTCCAACTGTGCGGTAAAATGCCTTAAGACAGGCGCCTCATACGTGATCTGCAATCCGCGAATGGAGTCTCGCTTCTCAAACAACGAAGACGTAGTTGACACCACGTAGTCGAGGTGCGTCGTGGTGTACACGCGACGTGGCACGGCCAATCTCACTAGTTCGAGTTCTGGCCAGCTGCCCTCGGACCCGAACATCAATCCTCCGATTTCCACTGCGCGAATTCCACCCTCGAGATACAATGCGCAGGTCAGAGCTTGAGACGGGAACTGCTCTTGCGGTATGTGCGGCAGGAATCTGCGCGCATCCAGATAAACGGCGTGTCCTCCTACAGGGAGCAGAATCGGAATGCCGGCTTCGCATAGTGCGTGACCGAAATCGCGTACCTGACCGATGCGGTACTCCAGATATCGTTCATCCAGCACCTCCTCCAGACCCTGTGCCATGGCCTCCAGGTCGCGACCAGCCAGCCCGCCATAGGTTGGGAAGCCCTCTATCAGGATGAGCATGTTGGTGACTCTTTCTGTTAGAGCCGCATCGTTGAGGGCAACAAACCCGCCCATGTTGACGAGACCGTCTTTCTTCGCCGACATCGTGCAGCCATCGGCGAGGTCAAAGAACCGGCGGGCAATGGTCCGGACGTCTTCACTCAAGCCGCTGCGGATCTTGCAGAAGTAAGCGTTTTCGGCAAATCGGCAGGCGTCGTAGAAGAAGGGGATGTCGTGCTCCGTGCACCAGCGTGACACGGCTTCAGCGTTGTCCAGACTGACTGGCTGACCGCCTCCGGAGTTGTTGGTAATCGTGAGTAGCACCAGGGGAATCCGGTCGCGTCCAACATCAGCCAACACCCGATCCAACTTGCCCAAGTCCATGTCTCCTTTGAACGGAACGTCGGCTAGGGGATCGTACGCTGCGTCTATGACGCAGTCCACCGCTATCCCTCCGTTGTGCTCCACATTCGCTCTCGTGGTATCGAAATGGATGTTGTTGGGGACATGATCTCCCGGCTTCACGCAACTCGAGAAGAGCAGGTTCTCCGCTACTCTTCCCTGGTGCAGTGGGACTACGTGTTCGTACCCAGTGATCTGTCTAACCGTATCCTCGAATCTGAAGTAATTGCGACTGCCGGCGTATGATTCGTCACCTACCATGAGCGCCGCCCACTGGCGGTCGGACATCGCGGATGTACCGGAGTCGGTCAACAGATCGATGGTTATCTGGGTCGACGGAATACTGAACAGGTTGTATCCCGCTTTCTGGAGGGCAACGTCGCGTTCCGCACGGCTGGTGAACGGGATCGACTCGACTGCCTTGATCTTGAAGGGTTCCATGATACGAGAAGATATTCCTATCACCCCGATTATGCAGTGTCCTGACAGAGCGCCGCGGAACCAGTCGAATTGGCGGCCGCTGAAGAGACAGATTCTGATAAAGACGGGCCTTGACATTTCTGGGTGGCGAAGGTCTATATTAGGATAGCCTAATTGTCATCGGAGTGCGGTACTGCTCGACTAACCCCTTATTGGAGAAACGCTTAAGGTCATGGTGAATCCTGCGATCGCGTTAATCCTGTTCGGAGTTCTGGTTGGCTTGCTCGCCGTCTTGTTTTGGCCACGGCGAGGATTTGCCGTGCGGCTAGTCCAACTCCTGCGAATGACGGAGCGGGTCCGCTTGGAGGATGCACTGAAGCACCTCTACAATTGCGAGTATGAGAGCAGACAGGGCACGGTCGAGAGCCTGGCTGGAGCACTGGAGATTTCGCGCGGATTTGCGGTAAGGCTCGTCGGTCGTTTGGAAGTGCTGCAGTTGATCCGATCGGATGGACACGGTCTTCCCCTGACCGAAGCCGGGAGAGAATACGCCTTGCGAATTCTCCGTACCCACCGGCTGTGGGAACGCTACCTGGCTGACCGCACCAACGTCAGTCCCGTGGAATGGCACGAGGAAGCGGAGCGCCGGGAACACATGTTGGCTCCTGCCGAAACTGAGGAGCTGGCGGCCAAGATGGGACACCCAGTGTATGATCCGCACGGTGATCCCATACCTACAGCAGCCGGCGAACTGCCGCCGAGTTCCGGCGTGGCATTGACGGCCATGAAACCGGGTCAGGCGGGAACGATTGTGCACCTGGAGGATGAACCGCGTGAGGTGTTCGAGAAGCTGGTTGCCGCCGGCCTCGCACCACTCATGCATGTCGAGCTACTCCGGGTAGCACCGGAGGTGATTCGGTTCTCGGCGGACGGAGAAGAACGTGAGCTGGAACCAGTCGCCGCCACCAATATCACCGTCCTGCCCCAGGTTGGGTCGGAAACGGGAGTCGCTCTCTCACAGAAGCTGACGGAACTGCCCCCTGGCGAATCCGCTACGGTGGTTCACGTTTCACCCTCTTGTCAGGGTCCCCAGCGGCGACGCCTGCTCGATCTCGGATTGGTGCCGGGGACACGCATTACCGCTGAGTTGGAAGGTGCGTTCGGGGATCCCGTAGCGTACCGAATCCGGGGAGCGCTGATTGCTTTGCGCAAGCAACAGGCCGATTGGGTGCACATAACCCGCGAAACTCCCGAGGCACAGAAATAGCGTGAGTCACACGCCGGCTGTAGCTCCCTGCGTTGGGTGCGGGGCCAATCGGGTCGCCACACTGGTAAAGCTTGGCGTGCATCTGGATCGCTGGGATTACCTCGTGGCTCTAGCTGGGAATCCCAACACCGGGAAGAGTACGGTGTTCAATGCGCTCACCGGTCTCAGACAGCATACAGGCAATTGGCCCGGGAAGACCGTTGCGCGTGCTGAAGGGGGATTCGACCACAACGACAAGAGGGTAAAGGTCATTGATCTGCCGGGTACCTACTCGCTCCAGGCAGGAAGCTCTGACGAAGAGGTCGCACGAGACTTCATTCTGTTCGGTGAACCGGATGTGACGACGGTGGTGGTGGATGCGACGCGGCTCGAGCGAAATCTGAACCTGGTGCTGCAGATCCTGGAGATAACCGATCGGGTGGTTGTCTGCTTGAACCTCATGGACGAGGCCAAGCGTCACGGCATCGGCATTGATGTTGCGGCGCTTTCTAGGGCTCTGGGGGTTCCGGTGGTTCCTACCGTGGCTCGGCGCAGTGAAGGGATTCCCGCGTTGCTCGAGGCGATTGAGGACGTGGCTTCAGGAAATGTGGTGACTTCCCCGTTCCGCAAACAGATCCATCCCCCTGAGGTGGAGGCTGCAATAGCTGCGCTGGCCGAACCGATCAAGAGTGCGTTTCCCAACCTTCCCAACTCACGGTGGGTTGCGCTGCGTCTGTTGAATGCGGACGCACGTGTAGAGGCGGCAGTGCGGTCGGGTGACCTCGGTGACCTTACACAGGGTGGGTTGCAGCCGGATGCTGCAAGAGCGGTGGCAGACGAAGACATGGATCTCGCGCCCTCTAACGGACGTGGTGCCGTGCTCGGTCGCGCGCAGGCTTTGCGCTGGAAATTGAGTCCGCACTTCCATGACTCCCTCGCCGAGAGCAACTACGCAACTGCACAGCGAATTGCGAACGAGAGTGGATACAAAGGACTGAAGAGAGCCAAGTTCGATGTCGATCGAAGGCTAGATCGCCTGCTCACCAGCCGTTGGCTCGGTTTCCCGCTCATGCTACTCGTCTTGACGATCGTATTCTGGGTGACGATAGCCGGCGCCAACGTTCCGTCAAAGATGATCGCCGTCCTGCTGCTCGACACGCTGCATCCGGTGCTCAAGGGGCTGTCTGCCAACATAGGCGTACCGTGGTGGATGGACGGCTTTCTACTTGATGGCGTATACCTCGCTACGGCGTGGGTAGTGAGCGTAATGTTACCACCAATGGCGATATTCTTTCCGTTATTTACCCTGCTGGAAGACTTCGGTTACTTGCCTCGCGTGGCGTTCAACCTGGACAAGCTGTTCCAGAGAGCCGGTGCACATGGCAAACAAGCTTTGACCATGTGCATGGGATTCGGCTGTAACGCTGCAGGTGTTGTCTCTACCCGCATAATCGATAGCCCGCGTGAGCGCCTTATCGCCATCATCTCAAACAACTTCTCGCTTTGCAATGGCCGCTGGCCTACCCAGATATTGATTGCCACGATATTCATCGGCGCGTTGGTGCCGGCCCATGTTGCCGGATTGGTGTCAGCAACTGCAGTAGTGAGCGTTGCACTGCTCGGGATCCTAGCGATGTTCTTCGCCTCGTGGCTGCTTTCCCGTACAGTGCTACGAGGTCAGGCAACCACGTTCAGCCTGGAGCTTCCTCCGTACCGGCCGCCACGCATTCTCCAGACCTTGTACACGTCTCTCATAGACCGGACGATGATCGTGTTGTGGCGTGCTGTTGTGTTTGCCATGCCGGCGGGCGCGGCGATTTGGCTGGTATCGAACGTCTCCGTCAGTGGCGCCAGCATCGCGGAGCATGCCATAACTTGGCTCGATCCGTTGGGGGTTTTGCTGGGCCTCAACGGAGTGATCCTGCTGGCTTACGTAGTCGCGATTCCGGCCAACGAGATCGTCATCCCGACAGTATTGATGCTGACGGTGCTCACGCTGAACGTGGCGGGAATCGGTGAGGGAACGGGCGTGATGTTTGAGCTGGATGCTGTGGGCGACACCCGCAGCCTGCTGCGGGTAGCAGGATGGACTACGTTGACGGGTGTGAACCTGATGCTCTTCAGCCTACTTCACAATCCCTGCTCCACAACGATATACACGATCTATCAGGAGACCAAGAGCGCGAAATGGACCGCGATAGCTACACTGCTCCCGCTGATGATGGGGTTGGTAGTGTGTTTCCTGGTGGCCCAGATTTGGCTGCTGCTCGCGACAGGCTAGGCGTTGGATGATTGTCACCGCACCTTCTTGAATAGAGCCAACCCGACGACTCCTGGAAGCAATGTCCACAACACCAGCGTGAGCAGTGCGAGGCCTACGGTACCTCTGCTCCCCAGTCGCTCCAGAATGCTGGTTCCGATCGGTCCGAGCAAACTGAGATCAGGGTCCAATGAACTGACAACGCCGATCCGGAAGGCCTCAATCGGATTGACAAAGCTCCACACCAACAAGACTTGTTCGGGCACACCCCAGCGAACGAATGCTACGATCACTCCCAACGTGCCAAGGGCCAGGAAGATGAACCAGACAACTATACCCAGCGTGACGGCGCGCGCCCGGGACTTGGCCAGCGTCGAGAAACACAATCCCACCGCGACAAAGCTTGATGCCAGCAGCAACACAAAGGTGTAAAGGGTCAGAATGAGGCCGGCTGGCACTCCGCGAAGAACAGCTACTGCACCGGCGACGCCAAACCCCACCGACAGGGACAGTAGTACCGCCATGCTAAGCCCTGCCCACTTGCCGATGTATACCTCGGAAAACGTGACCGGCTGAGCCAGAATGTACTCGAGGACTCCATTCTCGCGTTCTTCGGCAACTGCAGCAGCAGCCGGGAAGAGTGCCATGAGTGGTACGAACATCAATGCGAGGTGCACCAATCCGGCGAAAGCCTTAGCGAAGCCTCGGTAACCATACACCACCGTGTTGCTGATGCCGAAGGTGGCAAGCAGCAATCCTCCGACCAAGAATACGGCGGAATACACCAAGAACCATCGGGCATGTAGCGAACCCGCCAGTTCGCGTCTCAAAAACAGTGTGGTGCGTTGTCCCATCACCGTCCTATTCTCCACCCACAGTTTCAGCGCCGTCCAGTACAGCCTCCGATCCTAACAGCCGCTCCATCAGATCGTTGAGTGACGGCACCTCGGTCCAGAAGTCTTCAACTGGGATCGCCTCGCTATGAAGTGCCATTAACACCTTGGCTCGTGCGCTCCGTTCCACTTGAATACCCAAGGCCGCGCCGTTGGCCAGCACTGTTGATGTTTGCCATTGGCGCTGCAGCAGATTGCAGGCGCTCTCCCGTTGTCTGGGCGGAACTCTGATCCAGAGCGTGACATCGGCTCCGACACTCTGCCACAACTCATCCATCCTCCCGTCAAAAGCGATTCTACCGCCGTGCAAGACAAGCAACCGATCTGCCACAGCCTCTACGTCGGTCAAGCGGTGCGTGGCCAAAAGGACAGTGGTATCGGTGCTCACCTGACCTAGCGCCCGAATGAAGTCGCGCCTGGCCCGGGCATCCAAATTGGCTGTCGGTTCGTCGAGTAACAGCAGTGGGACGTCGGCCCCCAATGCCAAGGCTAGCAATACCTTCTGCAACATGCCTCCTGAGAGCTCTCGAGTTTCCTTCATGCCATGCGACGCCAACGACAGGCCCAGCTGCGTCAACCGGCTCTCTGCCTGTTCAGTCTCAATACCTCGCAGTCGGCTGAAGAACTCGACGAGCTCGAAGAGTGACCCCTCGAAGTAGGGTGCGCGCTGTGGTACGTAGCCGATGTTCGCCCTCGCATCCCGCCCTTCCGTCTGGACGTTGCGGCCTGCAATCTCTAGTTGACCATCGAACTCGGTGAGTCCTAGAAGGCACCGCATCAGAGTAGTCTTGCCAGCACCATTCATTCCCAGAACTGCGACGCGTTCTCCCTGTTCGGCCGAGAAACTGAGTTCATCGAGGACGGTGACGTTGCCAAACCGCTTTGTCACAGGGTGCGCCCGTATCATCGCTTGCTCCGAAACAAGCTGCGAGACCTGAACGCCACAGTCGCCGCCAGCAGGGCAAAGAAAGCGAATCCAGCGGCCACGACGTGTCTTTGCTGTTGCCTGTCAGGAGTTGTACTCACAATGGTGGCTAGCCTGGGCGTTGAGTCAACGACGACTGCTGTCGGTTGCAGTAGCGGCAATACTCGACTGACAATGTCGAGCGATAGTGCTGCCGGTCCCATGTTGAAGATCTTGAGCTGTTTGTGCTTGGCGAACAGGTCATCGGAGAGCCTCTCGTATACGAATGGAGTGTCACCAAACCCGTCGTCATCCGCATCGAACCCGGCGTAGCCACTCCAGTGATTGCCGCGCCAGGTGTTGCCCAACGCCGTTCCGCCACCTGTAACTGCGATCGGAACCACATTCTCCAAGAACGTGTTGGATTCGAAAACGTTGGCTTTCACCGAGGGCAGCAGAGCGACACCCAGATCGTTCATGGCAATGATGTTGTTGCGGAAGACGTTGCGCACGCCTCGGGTTTGCGGTGAATTGTCTAAGAAGATCCCGGTCGCGTTCCGCACCATGATGTTGCCTTCTGCGATCACGCTGTCAGTGTCCTTGAACCCCAATCCGCGGCCGGTTGTGCCTCTTGCGTCAGCAAAAACATTGTTCTTGAACGTGATGGCATTGGAGTACATGATGAAAGCACCCACTTGATTGCCCACGAACTCATTGTCCTCGAACCGGTTGTGATCGCTGTACATATAGTGAAGACCGTAGCGCGAGTTGGTAACATGGTTCCTCACCACGTTCGTCTCATCCGAGAACCAGATGACGATGTCTCTACTGCGGGTCATCCGGTTGCCGACAATCAGGCCACCATGACTGTACCACAGCCGTATCCCGTCGCCCCGTAGCGGGACCGCGATGTCCTTACCTCGTATTGTGTTGTTCCTGATGATCGGGGCGTTGCTCTGCTTAACATAGATGCCGAACAAGATATCTTCGAAACGATTGTCTTCAATCACGAGGCTATCTGCCCGCTCCGCTAGAATACCCGCGTGCTCTTCAGATTGGTTGGACCCTGAGCCACGAATCGTGAACCCGGAGATGGTGCATGTTGCCTGTACGGTCAGGACGACCCCTCGGCCTCCTCCATCTATCGTGGCTCCCGGTTCTCCCAGGAGAACAAGATGCTTGTCGATGACGGGGTTCTCGCTGTAGATACCCGCGCGGACGAGCACGGTGTCGCCTTCGCGAGCGGCATTCAGTGCCCGCGAAATCGAATCATAATCCCCGCCCGCACCAACGCTGACCTGAGTAGCTTGGGCGGCCAGTAGGAGGGCGGCTACCGCAATCATGTAGTCGTTTCTGAGCGAGTGCGACGCCACTCATAGACAAGGATTACCGGACCGATCAATCCGGCTATCGCCATCAAGATTGCCCCTGATGCGGGCCAACTGGTCACAGTGAACTGGCCGACGTGTGTTGGCCCGATGAAGTGGGGTGTGAACGGCTCGATGTTTAGGGGCGCCTCGGGCGACAGATTGTTCCCGTACTGATATAACCAGTGCTGCATCGTATAGAGCATGACCACACCGAAAAGACTGAAGTCCATCCAGCCAAGTGCCGCGATCGCCATGCGACCCACCAGCGCGGTGATAAGCGCAAAGCCAAGGAACCGCAGAATGAAGAAGGGAATGAACCGGAACTCGGGAAACTCGTCTGCCTGGATCTGCTGCATTCCGATATAGTGGTTGAGCAGGTTCACCTCGCGGACCTCGCCAGCCACGGTGTTGGGGTAGATCTTCATCTGGATGCCATTGGGATACTGCGGTGCATGCAACGTGATGGTCCAGGTCGGCAGGAATATGCTGGGCAACAACGCCAACGTGGCCACGATTATGAGGATGCGGCTCCGTTTTGATAGATCGCCCTGAAAGAAAGACGTTACTCTGTCCATTGAGGTGTCCCATCTTGGGTGTCAGTGCAGCCAGTCAGAGATTACCTCCTCCGCCCATATTGGGCGAAGGAGGTTCGGTTGACAAGCGATCAGCGTGGTGAGACGAGGAGATATCCAGTCATCTCGAGATGCAACGCCGAGCAGAACTCGGTGCAGTAGAACGGGAACACACCGGCCTCGTCGGCAACGAACGACACAGTCTGTGACTCACCCGGCTCGATACTGAGGTTGATATTGTACTTTGCTATGCCGAATCCGTGCGTGGCGTCGTGGGCCTGCTCGACGCTGGTAATGTGGATGGTGACGTTGTCGCCTTCACGAACACGGATGTACTCCGGGTTGAAGTGGCTACGGACCGCGGTCATGTAGACGTCGACGTTCGTGCCACGTCGCTCGGTCCGTTCTTCTCCGGCCTGGACAGCATTTGCTGCGGTCGACATGGTCGACGGATCAAATCCTATTTCCGGATAGATCTGGAATGGCTCCAACTTGTCTGCCTTGATGATCTGTGCGTAGTGTGGCTCACCAACACCGATCGGCATGTCATAAATCAACTCCATCTCGTCGCCGGAGATGTCGATCAGTTGGAAGTTCTGGGGCAATAATGGACCGACATTGTTGAATCGATCGAGTGACCACTTGTTCATTGCCACCAGGTACTTGCCGTCTGGTGACTTTGTGTCACCCTCGGCCGCTGCCAGGTGACCGACGTTGTAGTGCACATCGATCTTGTCCACAACTGCGAGCGGGTCGAGACTCCACTTGGTGACCTGGGTTTCGAGGAAGATGCTGGTGTAGGCGTTGCCTTGATTGTCGTATTGGGTGTGCAGCGGTCCCAGTCCAACCTCCAGCTGTCCCTCGATCACCGAGTTGAAGTCGAGAATCGGTACTCCATAAGGATCCGTTGAAGCGAATTCGCCACTCTGAATGGCCTGCTGGATCTTCTCAAACGAGTACACGGTAACATGTGGATCCAACTTCCCTGACACGACCAGAAAACGTCCGTCGGGGGTGACGTCAACGCCGTGGGGGCTCTTCGGCTCCGGCGCAAAATAGAGGATCCCTTCATCGATGGCAGTCTGAAGTGGGATGACCCTACGACCACGCGCCATTCGCGTATTTCCGGCAGCAGCGACCTCGACTGCTTTCTGCCAGTTGATGATGTGAAGGTAGTCCATGTCGTTCTGAGATGCGCCGGCCTCGAATGGGGGGTTGCCGTCCTCGACACCACCGGTTGCCATCTCGGTGTTGAACGAATTGAGGAATGCCCAGCCAAAAGACGGTCCCTTACCGGCATCAGACAGGTCGTGCCAGTACGGTGGCAACTCGATCGAGAACGACGCGGCTTCATCAAGGCGGCCCCGGTCACGGTCGAACTTCCACATGGTTACCAGGCCCCTGTAGTCCTCCTGGTAACGATCCACATCGGCGTAATCGGTCCACAATGGAACCGAGTACTGCGCACCTTCGATAACGTACTCCGTGTTGGGCGTGACGAATGTGCCGCCGTGGTTGGTGCCCATGTTGGGGTTCGTCACGATCTGTTTCGTCTCGAAGTCCCTCAGGTCGATCACGGCTATGCGTGGGTTGGCCTTGTCGTTGATGAACAGAAACTGGCCATCATAGTCGCCGTCGGTTTCTGAGAGTGCGGGATGGTGGGAGTCACCCCAGGTGATTTCGTGTCCGGCCATCCGGCCGCTTTCCAACAGTGCCTTGTGCTCTTCGGATCCGTAGCCGAAGCCTTGCCAGGGTTCCGGGGTGAACGCGGCGATGACCTTGAGCAGCCGCATGGACGGCACTCCGATCACTAGTACCTGACCCGAATGCCCGCCGGAGCCGAACAGGATATAGTCGTCCATCTTCCCGGTGGGCTGAAAAGTCTTCACTGCGGCTACGATATCGGCCTCGGTGAGACCGCGCTCGCGGGCGATGGCACTCACATCGGCTCCGCCCCCGGTGCCCGCACATGATTGAAGGGCCGCAACGGCAATGACTACACCTACGGCTGTGAGTGTCAATCCCCACGTCATGCGGTTGGATCGCATCGACTTGCTCCTGGTAAAATGGGTTGCCCTAGATTCTTATCTGAAACAGGAGCTCAACCGATCCAAGCGCCGGGGCTCCTACTGTTCGCGCCGCAGGTACTCGTATATGGCCCGGGCGTCCCCGGTCGTGACGCCCAGGTTCAGCATGGGTGTCATGTACTCCGCAAACAGCTGCTTGGCGACCGGATCCTCCTTCAGCATGGAATCGGGATTGGTCATCATCGCGATCATCCAGCCGTACTCCCGCCGCTCCGTAACGCCCTGCAGATCCGGTCCCGTGAGACGTCCCCTTCCCACAGTATGGCAGGCAAGACAACCCTTCGATTGGAACAACGACTCACCGCTACTGGCCAAGTCTTGGTCTATCTCTCCGATCGGCGCGCTCTCGCCGGCCGGTGCAGCCGTTACCTGTGGGGTGCTGGCGTCTTCCTGTGATGCTCGGGCGCCGCTGTCTGGTCCCTCTCCGGCGCACGCAGTAAGCAGGGCGAACGCGGCGAGTAATCCCATTTGTCGTCGTGAGTTCATTGTCGTCCCAGGTCTTCGGGTATCCAAACGTTGTCGGTTGGCTCGGCGGTAGCAGAGCGCCACGCAGCCAAGGCCTAGCCACACGTCTTCCGTCCAAATAATAGCGGAGAATCGGAGCTTTGGAATGCCCGAGGACGTAATTAAGATATTCTCATGCGAAGGTCATGAATAGGCTGATTCAATGAGGGAAGTCTGTAAAATACATGAAGTATTCTTAATAAACCAGGCGGCCTTTCATCATGTCACCGCGGCAGTTGAAGCGGTCCCTCGGTCGTGCCCGAGGGACCTTCACCAGCTCGATTGGCGGTCGGAGTCCTACTTGCTCGGTTTGTTGCTGAGGCTCCACACGTAGGCTGCTACGGCATTTACTTGGGCGTCGGTGAGTGGTGGGCCACCCTTGGGGGGCATCACAGCACCGGTCGATGATGTGGTCCCTGACAGGATGGTCGCTACGATCTTCTCGTAGGTACCATCGGCGTGGGTCCATTCATCGTCCGTCAGATCGGCTCCAAGGCCGGGCACTCCCTTGGCATCCTGGCCGTGACAGGTGAAGCAGATGCCTGCTCCTTTGAAAATCGTCTCGCCTTCCGTGACCATTTGCTCCGTCACTCCCGAGGGCAGCTCCTGTTGGGCGACGGCTGTTGGCACGATGGAAACTAGAACTCCCAGCGCAAGTGCCAAGCGCGATAGCAGTGACTTCACGATACTTCCTCCTAGTACACGAACTCAATGTGGCTTTGGTGGCATGGGCGCCCAAGCGATCTGGCTCCCACCGGTCATCGGCACAAAAACTACCTACGCGCGCAGATTCTGCGCTACCGGTCGACACACTCTACCCCTCAAGCGTTGTCAGGGGTCCGGAACCCGACGCCGTATTTGGTGCCGCACGGGGTAGCTCCAGCATGACTTGGAGTCCTCCCAGGTTGCTGGGAGCGGCTGCGATGGAGCCGTGGTGTGCGTCCATTATGGCGGCCGAAATGGTCAGGCCGAGTCCGGCACCGGGCGAGCGAGTCCTGGCCAGGTCTGCCCGGTAGAGCCGCTCGAAAAGATAGGGTATGAGTTCATCGGAGATGCCGGGTCCGTCATCATCCACGGCGATTTGCACGCTGGTTTCGTTCGAAGAAACGGTGACGTCTACCCGTGTGCCGGAGGGAGTATGCTGCACTGCATTGTAGAGAAGGTGGTCCAGCACCAATCCGATCATCTTCTGATCTACCATTGCTTCACCGTCAACACCGGTGGTCCCGTGAATCTCCATGATTCGACCCTCCGTTCTCGGACGAAGCCGCTTTACCGCGTCTGACGCGAGATCGGTCAGATTCATCGGTGCCAGCTCGGGCTGCAGTTCACCAGCCTCGATACGGGCCAACAAGACCAGGGAATCGCCGATAGACGAGAGGTGTTCCACCTCTTCCAGGCAACTCTCAAGCACTGTGCGGTACTCGTTGATGCTGCGATCGCTGCGCAAGGCGACCTCGAGTTCTCCTTGCATGGCTGTCAGAGGAGTGCGCAGATCGTGTCCCAGATCCGCGATTATGCGTCGTTGCTGTTGGTAGGCACCCTCCAGTCTTTCAAGCATTTGATTCAAGACGCCCACCAGGCCCGTGAACTCAGCCAGGTCCGCATGGGCTGTGATGCGATTCCCTACCGACCCTGGAGTGACCCCCTCAGCTTGGGCGGTAACTGCAGCTATCGGTGCGACCGCACCCCGAGCCAACCAACTAGCTCCGGCCATTGTGGCAGCTGTACCAAGCAGCACGGTTGCCAACATGAGGAAGAATATCCGTCGTTCGACTTCTCCCAATGGTTCGAGTGACGCAGCCACCTGCACTACTGCAGCGTTTCCAGGACTTCCCGCTGGCACCGCAGCATATAGCGATCGCATTCGATGTCTATTCCACGATTGACTGGTCAGCTTCTGTTCATGCGACAATGCACTCTCGAAACTGTCCCAGTCTATTGGGAGGTTGACAGCAAAGACCGTGTTGGCTGACAGTGCATTCCCTGCAGAATCGCGCACCGTGATGAAACGATTCACTTGCCGGACGAACGAATCAAGGTCATTGGAACCGGGTTGGAATACGACTGGAAGTCGTGCCGCCAAAGTGGCGGCTTCCAACTGGAGCGTTGATTTGAGCGACTCGTCGAGTTGACGGCTGAGGCTATAGTGTGTTCCCAGAAACGCCCACAGTGAAATCAGCAGAAGTGCCAGGAAGTTAGTGAGGGAGAACCGCACCGCGAGGGTGCGGCGTAACGAGCGCATCAGTTTTCAGCGTCGTAGGTCTTCAGGCAGAACCCCACACCTCGCACGGTCTGAATTAGATCAGTACAACCTGCTTCCCTGAGCTTGCGTCTAAGATTGCCCACATGGACATCGACCACATTGCTTTCGGGATCAAAGTGCATGTCCCAGACCTTCTCCAGCAACTCGGTCCGCCGTACGACTTCCTCTGGGTGGAGCATGAAATGCTCCAACAGCTGAAACTCGCGAGGTGTGAGATCCAGCACGGTACCACCAGTGCGAGCTTGATGTTTCATGCGATTCAGTTCAAGCGGGCCGTAGGTGAGACGTTCCAGCCGTGTTGAACCTCCCCGTCTGATCAACGCTCGCAAGCGCGCCAGCAACTCGTCAAACCTAAACGGCTTGGAGAGGTAATCGTCCGCACCGGCATCGAGTCCACGTACTACGTCTTCCGTCGAATCACGGGCCGTTAGCATGAGAATGGGTGTCTTGCGACCTTCACGACGCAACTCCGCTGCGACCTGCAGCCCGTTCTTTCTGGGCAACATGATGTCGAGCATGATTGCGTCGTAGTCATTGACATGCGCCAGTGTTGTCGCCTCCTCACCGTCCTTGGCGACATCCACTGCGTAACCTTCTTCTCGCAGGCCCATCTGTATGAAACCGGCTACCTTCCGGTCGTCTTCGACTACCAGTACCCTCATGAGTCGAACCCTACCCACGATGTGGTAATACCCGGCTGAATCATCTGTGAATTCGTCTTCATGAACCGGTCAGGTACCGCGGTAATCTCAATATGAATCTCGCACCATGCCCGAGTCGACTCTCGACGCCAAGATCTCCTCCTAGCAAGCGAGCAAGTTGACGTGAGAGTGCGAGTCCCAAACCGGTGCCGCGCTCCTTCTGCTCGCGCCCCTGTTCGAAGACCTCGAATATCGCAGCTTGATCTTCAGCGGCGATGCCTTCTCCCCGGTCCACAATATCGAATCGCATTGTCTCGTCCTCCAGCTTTATTTCGACCTTGATCTCCTCGCTCTCGGGACTGTGGCGTACCGCGTTAGTTAGCAGGTTGATGAGAATCTGACGCACCCTTTGCGGGTCGGTACGGCAAAAAACCTCATGATCAGTGCCGACAGTATCCAGTGCTACGCTCTTGCGAGTAGCAGCCGGCTCCACTGAACGCACAGCATCCCGCACTACCTCACGTGCATCGGCCTCCTGCAATTGCGGACGCAGCTTGTCTGCATCCAACCGACTCAACTGCAACAGATCTTCGAGCAATGTCAACGTCTGTTCTGCAGACTCGTGTACCTCGATAGCTTCGCGGGGTGCGTGCTTACCAGCCTTGCGTACCCATAAGTCGGACCAGCCATAAGTGGCAGTCAGTGCGTTGCGCAACTCATGGTTGATCATGGCGTAGAACCGATCCCGCGATCGCTGCAGTCCTTTCAGTTCTTCCAGCAGCCTGGCTTCCTTCTCGTAAAGCCGGGCATTCTGCACAGCGACAGCCGCATGTCCGGCGAACATCACGGCGATAGCTTCATCCTCATGGGTGAATTCGGGCGCGTCCGTCTTTTCCGTGAGATACAGGTTTCCGATTGGGTTCTCCCGCCCCAGGATTGGCACTCCCAAGAATGACTTCATTGCGGGATGGTGCGTGGGGAAACCGGTTGCAGCGGGATGCTCAGATAGATTAGCGACCCTCACGGGCTGCGGATCGGTTATCAGAAGTCCCAAGACGCCCTTTCCTCCCGGAGGCGAGCCGATCTTTGAGTACATCTCTGGAGTAATGCCACTTGTCACAAAGGAAGAAACTCCCTTTCCCTTGGGATCGAGCACGGCGAGCGCGGCGTACTGTGAGCCGATCACGTCTCGTGCGGAGTCCGTTATCAGCTGCAGTACCCGATCGAGATCATGCTCGTAGGTGATACGAATGGCGGCCCGCGAGAGACGTTCGATCAGAGTCCAAATGCGTACGCTGTCGTGTTCGCTTGGATGCTCCATAGGCGGCAAGGTACTACTGGCGCGGCCCGAGTACCAGACTTGGGCCAAACCTGAGTGGTGGTTCGTCGTTGGACTCTTGGCGGCGGTTAGATCTTTGCAGTTGCCACGGCCCGGACAATGTCACTCTGGGAAATCACTCCCACAAGAACGCCTTGATGCTCTACGAACAGTCGGTGTACATCGAGGCTGAGCATCTGTTTGGCAGCCTCTTTCACATCGGCATCGGGAGATATGATCTTGGGCCTTGGTGTCATGATCTCGTTCACCTGGGTTCTCTCGAAAAGCGCCGTCCGCTCCTCGGCGTCAGCACACTCGGCAGCAGCTTGAAGTACATCACTTGTCGACAACACACCCACCATTCGGTTCTGGCGGCTCACTACGGGCAGGCCATGGATGTGTCCATCGGCAAGTGTGACCACTGCCTCTGCGATAGTGAGGTCTTCTTGGACCATCCGCACGTCTTCTTGCATCAACTCCGAGACTCTCATGCTCTTCACTTGTTGGGCTGAGGAGTGGTACTCAACGCGTCCTAGTGTTCCGTATCTTGTGGCGCGGGCACCGGCACCACAAGTGTCGATGTGGGGAGGTGATTCAGCAGCCTCTCGGTAGTACTGCCTACTAGCAGCCTGTCCACCCATCCCTTTCCATGTGAACCCATTACCAGTACATCCGCATCCCATTGCTCCACTTCTTCTGACAGAGCACTCTCAGCCGTGCCACGTCGGACGACCATTGAAACCTCGACACCTTCCAGGATGCGAGACATCTCCTCGTTGAACTGCTCCTTGGAAACACGATAGTACGCGTCTTGGTCCAGCGCGATAGGCAGAGCCGCGATCAGCGGTAGTGGCTCGATCACATGTACCACCCTCAGCTCGGCGCCGAACAGTCCGGCAAACCTGGTGGCCTCAGCCACGGT
>JBDGXD010000012.1:0-30833 GCA_039584755.1 Gemmatimonadota bacterium | reverse complement strand
TCGGATGGGAAACCCGCGAGCAAATGCCTAGCCGTCAAGGGAATACGGTCAGCCAGCCCTTGTCTCAGAATCACGCTGCCGCAGGATCCAGGTAGCGACGATTCCCTCGCACAGTCCCTGGTAAACGGCTAGCGACTGCCGGCCCTGGTTCTCCATGTCCACCAGGACGGGTAACAGGGCCTGGACCAGTTCAGCCCGGGCTCGGCTGCCAAATGAAGCCCACCTGCGTTCCACCAAGTCAATGACGCGATCGTGCGGGATCCCCGTGAACCCGAGGTATTCCTTCGGGATCTCTCGGGCGATTTCGAGATCGTGGTCTGAAACGATTCCCATGCCGCCAGTTACCTCACTTGAAACACTCTAGAGCTACCACAAATTGGGCCAACGAAACCCGATGCGCCAGATCCCACTGTCTACCAAGCCAATCTCAGCGTGACGATCTCATACGGAGCAAGCACCAACTCGTCTACCGCCTCCCCCACCACCTCACCCCAGACATCAGTCCTGCGAACCACCAGATCACCCACTCGGCCGCTCGTGACCCGGACAACATCTGCTGTCGATCCAGCATTGTACAGCCGAAGAACAAAGCCATCGCCGTCCCCGGCTCGCCGCAGCATGGTTGCGATCGTGCCAACCGCCTCGACGGCGAATGGCAGTCTGACCAGCGGAGTGCTTGCATCCACTGGTAGCACTATGAGGGGTTGCCTCACTGCAACAGCGAACCGTTCCGCTTCAGCCTCGTCGAAGCCGGCGTGCGGCCGGAGTGAATAGTGGAATTCGTGCAACCCTTCCTGAGCTGCTCTGTAATTCGTTTCCCAGTAGTTGTTCATTACATACGAGAAAACAGTGGCACTCGGCTCTAGATGTTCCAACCACCCTGCAACAGTTGCATCCGTCCTTATCGCCCCCAGCTGTACAACTGGCACGTCACCGGTCACCAGCGTGATTCCCACACGCTCGTTGTGTATGTCGATCCACCGCTGGACGCTCATGTAGTTTTTCGAAGATCCCGGTAGCTGCTCCACTTCCGGCATGAATGCACCCCAAGGTACGTCGATCTTCACCTGCGGCTCAGTGATGTTGAAGGGAAATCGATACAGTATCGCTTCAGGGTCGTACACCAACGCCTTGTCAATTCTATTGACAATATCGACACGGTCGACTCCGTAGTACGTCCGAACTTCGTTGGCAATCCCCTGCATGGTGCCCGCCGCGGATGATTGCACCTCCAGGGACCACACCAGCGGTCCGTTTTCCACGACACGCACGGTGACCGGCTTCGCCGGTACCACACTCTCCGGATGGCGACTCGTCACGTAGAGGTATTCGTTCAGCCCACCCCCAGAATCTGTGTTGACGAAATCCCATCCGAGTGCCTCGTGTCTCAACGATTTGACCCCGCCATTCGTCTCGTCGATCTCGATCCTGAGGCTGCCATTGGAGATCACATGATCGGGCACAGGTAGCTTCCCCGAAGGTGCTCGACCCTCAACGATCTTGAAACGAGCCGAGCCAAATGCCGGAACATCTCGGGCTAGAAACATCAACTCACCGGTAGAGAGGCGTTGTGACGGTACTCGGTTACCCGCACCGTCCACTACGAGTTCACCGATCGTGCTGAGACTGGCCTCCAGACTTACGACGTCACTCCGTGGCCAACTCAACGTGTTGAAGACGTCAACAGTCTGGCTTTCCTTCCCGTCACTTACCCGGCCCTGGAGCACATGACCCCTCAGTTCCTGGGCCATCAGCCCCGCCGAGTCAGCAAACTGCTTCTTGCGTTTCCATTGGGTAACTGTGAACTCGGACTCAGGCTCACTAATACTGTTCCAGGAACCCCAGGTGTGCTCGTAGTAGAGCAGAACGTTCCTCCAGGCCCGGTATACTGCCTCATCATCCACGTCCACACCCAGGATTGCCGCCAGGGCCTGGATCTGCACAAGCGATTCCGCCGTCCTTCGTACAGACGCTGTCTCTCGGGCCGTGGATGCGACGCCGTCCTCCCAGTGGCCTGTCAGATCACCACGGTACACCGGCAACTGTGAGCCGAAGCGTGACTCGAACTCGCGAAAGAAATCGGCCGTATTCGAGATTCGGAGGCGGGGCGATACGTACCGCTCGTTCCACAGCCTCACAGTCTCTGACATTGACGGATCGGTAGGTCCGTTGTCCGAACCGATATTGTACCTCAAGTACACCATGTCATAAGCGTAGCCCGAGTCAGTCAGTTGGTCTACATATTTGAGCACACTCGGTGGGTTCAGGAGGTTGTCGAGTTGGGAGTAGGACAGTCCGGTATGGAACCACGCATACCCTGCACCCGATACCCATGTGAGTACTCGCTCCAGCCCGGACGGCGATTCCCAATAGAACGGGCGGTCGCCAAGGCACTGCGAAAAGTATCCTATGCGATGACCGAAGTTCGGTCCAATGGACAGGTACTTGATTCCGTTTTGAGCCAAGACCGGCACCAAGCCCCAGGTGAATCCGGGGATATCGCTGAGCATGGCCGACTCAATGACCACGTCCGTCTGCTTGACGATACGATGTGACGTCTCGAGCGCACGCATCAGACCTTCGGAAGATGCTATCCCCGTAAGCAGATTTGCATAGAGACCGTCCAATGAGATCCAGCCTTGGCGGATTCCATCAACCAACTCTGAGCGTTCCTCGTCCGTGTGCGATTCCAAATAGGATTCCACCGCCCACAGACCTTCGGGATTCCATATGAAGCGTTCACCTACGGGATGGTCTTCACTCGCGGCCCCCAACTGCAGGGCACTCTCCAGATTGTTCCACTGGATTCGTTCGACTTCGTCCTGAAGATGAGTGTACCCTATATCCAAGTGGGTGTGATGTATCAAGTAGATGTCGAGCTTGCGTACTGGCTGTACCCAGAACTCGACACTCGCGCTGAAGTCGTCTGTCGCGAACGCGAGTCTCAGCGGAGTCTCCTCCTCCATCTCCGGTACTGCGAGTTCGTGGTAGGTGTGGCCTAGCATCAACTGTAGGTCTTGCTGTTCAACCGGACTTTCCAACCGCAGCGTACCGGCCCCATTCAGGTAAAGCACATCGACTCTGACGAACTGCAGGTTGTTGGAATCACCTCTGAGCAGTGCGGGGGAGTTGCGTACCGTCACGCCTGGCACCATCGGTTCCTTGAACACCATGAACCAGGTGCGCTCCGCGGCGCTCTCACCCATTACTCTCAGCCTGACGGGCGCGCCAGGTCGTAGCATTTCCGCCGGTACACTCAAGAAAACGAACCCCATCGCATCATCGTACTTGTCAATTTCCGTGACCTTGAATTCTGCGGTTATTCCGTTTTCACCTAACCAATGGAGACTGCCCCCCTCATGGCTGCTCGGATTGGCAAACTGCAGAACACGCTCTCCGTTCAGATACAGGTCGAAAAGTCGAACGTCGTCGTTAATGTCTATGCCTGCCATGAAGACGAACACAGCAATTTCATCATCGTAATCAACTGGAAGCGGAGCTGTATCCCACTCGATGTAACGCGTCCGATCCAACGAGCGAACCAGCAACGAGCGCTCAACATACGGAATGGGAGAGTGGTAGCGGAGATCCTCTCCCGCAATCGTCTTGGAGTAACCTGATATGTAGTGCGACGGAAAATCGATTCGGAGGTGTGGGTTGTCGGTCATTCCAATCTGCACGTCATGTGATGCGGATAAGCAAACAAGCAGACTCAGGACTGGACTATACAACGTCATGTAAGCGCTCTTATCGCGATACTGTCTCCAAGTACTGGTTCAGTGCCAGGTGCCACCCGACTGCGGCTCGGCCAAGGGTGACGGCTCGGGACTCATGCTACAGAGACAATCACCGCCGCTTGACCGATCCGCAACTTGAAACGTCTTGAAAGATTGCCGGATCGCCAAAATAGTCGATTCGGCCACAGTCGAACACTTGAGCAAACACGGTGTCGCTCACGCTGACTATGGCAAACGCGGACCCCCTCACGGAAATACGCGCAACACCACTCTTCAACTCCCGTGCTTCATACGTCCCCGTCGCCCTCAGTTCGACTTCCTGGTAGTCGGCCGTTCCGCCAAGTACTATGCGACCGTTTCCCGACAAGAATACCGTCAAGGAATCTGTGTCGATACCGGCATCTTCCACGGACGAGTTCCCCACTGCCATGATCTCCACCAAGTCGTTCACTGCAAGCTCGTAGAGGATTGGTATGGTGGGCAGCGCGTTGACTGCGTCTGCGATTCCGATGACCAATTCGCCGTTGCTGACGTCGGACGTAATGAACTGCATCAGATTCTTGTCAGTGGTTATTGCCAGCGACTCGGTCCCAGTGTGTTCGATCTTCAGCACGCCCGGTCCCAGCAGCCTGACAGCATTGTAGTGGGAAACGTCGCGTGTCTCGCTTACGATCTCACCCGAGCCGGGCACATCGGTCGGGGTGTCATCGCTCGAGCAGGCCGATATGGCCATCAGGGCTGCGACCAACGCGAGCCAGGTCAGTTCCCTCATGGACATACTCCTGCTACATAGTTGTGATACAATTTCTTGATATGCCTCAACCTAGTGTCGGAAACGAGCCAACGCCATTTCCAGCTGTGGCGTCTTATCACTCCGCCTGACATGCGAGAAAAGACCTGGCAGCGCGGTTCAATTCCCTTCGGGAAACCCCTGTGCCAGAATCGCAACGCATACTGCGATTCCGTCCAGGAAATTACCCAGCCTGATGTTCTCGTTCGGACTGTGTTGGTTGTTGTCCGGGTTCACGGTCGGTACCGACACCGCAGGCACTCCAAGTGTCCGTACGAAGGGCGATATGGGTATCGAACCACCGCTCGTTCTGATGTTGATCGGCTCCTGACCATGCAGGTGAGTCAGCGCCGCAGAGAGCCACTGGCCGGGCTCCGAATCGAAGTCCGTGCGGAAGGCACCGTACGATGTTTCGGAGGTGAACGAGGCTATGTGCGTGTGAGCCTGTCTTTCCTCATCGGTAGGTGCTCTGTCAATCAAGTAGTAGCCAAGACCTCGAATATGTTCTCTGACGAGGTTCAACAGCCTCGCGGGATCGCTCTCCATCACGAGGCGTACATCCACTTCAGCAGTTGCGGTGGCCGGCACGATAGTACGACGTTGGGCTCCAACCCATCCTGAGGACATGCCTCGGATGTTCAACGACGGGAACTGCACTGCCTCCTGCAGACTCTCTCCGACTTTGTCCGCCGTCGCTATGCCCAGTTGTTCCTTGATCGCCGCTTCATCATCAGGGACCTGCTTGAGGACAGCCTTGGTTGCTCCATCCAAGACAACCCCGTCATAAAAGCCAGGGATCGTTACACGTCCGCTATCGTCTTTCATTGAAGCCAGGATTTCAGCCAATCGCAGCGCGGGGTTTGGAACGTAGTTACCGTAGTGGCCGCTATGCTGCGGTACGCGTGGACCGTAGGTAGTGAGAGTGAATGTTGCGATACCTCTAGCCCCGAATTTGAGGGTAGGCCGATTTGACACGTGCGGTGGCCCATCCAGAATGACCAGCATATCCGCGGCCAGCTGGTCCCGATACTGTTTCACTGCTGTAGGAAGATTCGGGGATCCCAGCTCCTCTTCGGTATCGATGATGACCTTGATGTTGAAGTCAGGCACAAACCCTATCTGATTCATTGCGTCGATTGCAGCTAGGAATTGTACGTTTGGCCCTTTGGAATCAGACGCAGAACGTGCAAAGATCCGCCAGTCCTCGTCCCTCGATTGCTCGAGACTGTTCCAAGGGATCTCGATCCAGGTCCCGTTTGCGTCGCGCTGCTTCAGTACTGCAACGTAGGGATCGGCCTGGTGCCAATCGGATGGTGACACCGGCTGGCCGTCGGCTTGCAAGTAGACGAGAACGGTGCGCACAGCACCAGGGAACTGTCGTTCCGCCAACACCAATGGACTCCCTGCCGTCGAGAGCTCAGTGATCTCGAAACCACGATCCCTGAAGGCGGCGCCTATCCAGTCGATCAGCCCGCGAATGTCCGCGGGGAAATGAGCATCGTTGGGAACAGCGAGGTACTCACGAAACATGGCGATCGCTGATACCGCCTGTGAACTCGCCGCCGATTCGATTTGATCCCTGTCAAGCTTCTGCCCGTTAACCGGCTGAGCAAGTGTGCCGGCCCCAACCAGAGCGGCAGCCGCACAGGTGAGTCTCAGCGACCTGCATGATGCCGGAGTGCGTTGATTTGACATGAGTTGCATTCGGATTCAGTTAGCTAGTTTCTATCACTGCATCAGAGGACCGGACGCTTCTGTCCGGCTCCGGCCACCCGCAGCGACCTACTGCGTGCCGGCTATCGCGTTTGCCTCGAGCTCAAACAGTAGATCGTCACGGCACACCACCGCCGGCGTTTCCAGCAGCACACCTCTGGGCACACCATGTTCCGAACAGTATTTGTCAAAGATTGCAACGTCAGCGATGTCCCTGAAATACGCCACACCTCGAGAGAGGTCGGGCCAATCCATACCTCTTGACCGGAGGATCGCTTGCACCACCTCCATCGTGCGAGCTATCTGTAGTTCCACATCATTCTCATACACCGTCGTCCCGTCAGCTGCTATGCTGGCAGTACCTGAAACGTACAAGCGTCGGTGATCAGGCATTATCACCTCAGCCGCTCGACTAAACGAACTCTTGTAGTCGCTGGCCTCACACTGCAGCGGCGAATCTACCTCATGAACGCTGACGGCTCCTCCCCTGGACTCCACTGCGATGCACTCGGCAACCAAGGAGCTTCCTGCAGTATTGGCAACACCGATCCCCGTGCTCGCCGGCATCATATGGGCAAACACGTCGCGATCAGCAAAGAACTGGGTGCGGGCTTGGTTCAGTTCCCCATACCAATCCAATATGCTGTCGATGTACAGCCAAGTACGCACTACATGATCGAGATTCATCCCGGCCTGCCCGAGAATCGCCTCCATCAACTCGAATGTATCTCGCACCTGGTCGGGTCTAGCCTGGGTAACGTGTGCTGGCATCAGGTTGCCCAAGAAACAGTATCTCGCGTGTTCGTCTTGGAACTCGCAACCCACCAACTTCCCGCCGAACCGAATCGGCTCGACGTCGACACCGGCTAGAGCACTGACCTGCGTACCCATCAGTCCTGCGCCCCCGTCGAGCCAGGTCACGGGCCAATCAATGCTGCCCACGGCCGCCTCGAGTTCTGCAATCCCTTCCCTGGCTCGGGTACGATCGCCGAACACCGTCTGAGACACGACCCTTGCCTCTCGTTCACGAACAGACTTGGCGACTTCGCGGAAAACCGCTAGCGAGTCGTCCCCATGTGGTCGCGCCGTGATATAGTGAGTTTCACACCGGGACCGCCCAAAGGTGACTACATCCAGGCCGTCGCTATGTGTTCTCATGAGGTTCTCATGTCTATCCGTAATCGACATCGACCGTCCTTTACCGTCCTCGTTTCGCCCGATGGGCCTGGAGGTGTGACGCTAGATACCTCCAGTCCATCTATCATGACCATGTAATACACCTAGGTACGACTAGGTACGACGCAGCATTCGCCCCAGCCCATCTCATTTTGAAAAGTAAGTAAGCACTCCCGGTGAAGCCATGGAGCCTGAGCTGATGTGATGTGCCACCCGTAGCCGGCTGTTACCACTGAAAGCAGATGTGGACCCCGAGGGGAGATTTGTTTCACACAACTCCACAAACTGTGGATAAAGACGGTTCCTGCTCCAAATCCCTGCAGCGACGTTTCCACATCACGTGCACATGCCGACGCGGAGCCGAAGAAAAGTCGGCGCTTGCCGGAAATGTACGGACACTTAGGTTGCACATGCCCTCCAACAACCTCGAAAACAGATGTACTGAACAGACATTCGAACAACATGGCAACGTATTCCGCCATGTTCTGAATACTTGGATAGATGCACGAATACAGCCAGCTCGGTCAGGAAAAACTCCGTCAACAAACGGCCCGCGGTTTGGACGAAATCCGCTGCCCACTGGACAGTGCAATAATGATGGTTACCGGTGGTGTCGCATATCGTACGGAGGAGGGCAAGCAGATCTATCGTGACTTTCAGGGACAACCACGGAACCCGGCATGGACCGTGGTAACCGTTCACCTCGAGTGTTCGGCCTGTAGGCGGCGTATCGCTGATGTCGCCGTGAGTGGTGGGCAGCCCGAGCTGCAAACTGCAGATCCTACCTTTCAATTCCTCACCTGAAGGGCTCCCTGCCCAGGCTCATTCGCTGGCGTGCCGCTCCGGTGAATCCGACGGCCTACCGGAGTGCCGCTACTGCCAACGTGATGGCCAACAACGAGTTGGTCGTCAGAATCCAAACTACGTTGGATCCAAGAGCGGAGATTGGCACAGGTTCTCCCGGAGTCGAAAACGCCCACCCGAGAGGTTTCACCAACATCAGCGAGGGTAGTATCGCGGCAAGCGAGAGAAACGGTAGCACGTCAACGACGACTGAGGCCAAAACGGCCGTCGGAGTCATCAGGGCCGCAGCTGAGTAGATGGCGGCAGCCCTTCGTCGACCGAGCACAATCACCAGGTTTCTCCTACCGCCAGCTCTGTCTGGCTCTTCGTCGGGGAACTCGTTCAGGAGCAATAGGTTAAAGGTCATTAACGTAGCAGGCAGTGCCGCCGCCACCGCCGCCTGCCCCAGAGTCCCAGCTTGGACTAGTGCCACACCTATGACAGAGAGTCCACCCAAGCCGAACCCGGCTGCGATCTCACCCCACCCCACACGGGCCAGCATGTCTGTATAGCCGAAAACGAAGAAGGCTCCCAACACCATTATCGGAATCAGAATCCATCCAACCTGAGTCAGCAACCAGACTCCCGTCGCGAGTCCCACGGCAGCCCAACCAAGTCCAAATGCCAAGGCAGATTGGCTCGAGATGGCACCGGATGGCAGTGTGCCGCTCCCGCCAGAGAACGGGGTCCTCACAGTGTGAAGGTCAATGCCTGTTCGCATGTCACTCCACTCGTTGAGCACGTTCACAGCGACATGAAGCGCAACCAAACCAACCAGCGCAACCACTGTACGCGACAAGCTGAAGGACCCTTCGTACGCCGCTGCGGCCGCACCAGAAGCCACCAGTGTCACAGGTAGTAGCAGAAATGGAACGCGGGCGATACCCGCAAAGGCTCTTAGATTGAACATCATTTGGTGTCAGGCTCTAGTGATCGTGAACCTTGCCGAATAAGAGTGTAACGGTCCGCAGCAACATCCCCAAAACGCTCGGTCACTCCACTCGGCCATTTGATCTCCACACTCTCGATCGCACCTGCACTACCCAGCCCAAAATGTATGCGTGGGTCGTTGTACGACAGGTAGGTTGTTGCCCACTGGTTGATCCTCACCTGACTCTGTGTGGCGGTCGTAACGGTCACCTTGGCACCGATTGCCGACGCCGGCCCCTCGCTACCGACTAGCATCAAGCCAACCCAATGATTGCGGTTACCGCCATCGTTGCGCAGCAGAGCCGGGGTTGCCTCCAGATCAATGTGCGATACGAAGATGTCCAGATCGCCATCGTCATCGTAGTCCCATACGGCAGCCGCACGGCCGGACCGTCTTGTCTTGAAGTAATCGCCAAGTTCCGGTCCGACGTCTCGAAACCGACCCGTCCCATCATTCTCCAACAACAATGGATATTGTAGCACTAGCTCTTCGGCAGTCCCATTTGCCGAGAAAATGTCGAGATCACCGTCATTGTCATAGTCAAACAGTGCGGCAGCCCACTCGCCCTTGCCCCGGAACACCCGTGCCACGCCGCTACGCTCCGTGATGTCCTCGAAGGTACCGTCGCCTCGATTACGATAAAGTGCTCCGTGCCGCAGGTCTGTCACCAAGAGATCAGTCAGTCCATCACCATCTACGTCGCCGATCGATCCGTGCATCGATCCAGTGGGGAGTCCCTGATCGTTGCCAGCCACACCACTGGCCTGTGCTACCTCCGTAAACACTCCGCCATCATTGCGGAACAGGAAGTTCATCTGGTGATCGTTGCCCTGAAACAAGTCTAAATCGCCGTCATCGTCATAGTCGAACACAGTGAGGCCCATGCATTTCGAGTCCGGATACGAAAACCCCATCGATCGCGTGACGTCGGAGAAGCGCCCATCTGGTTCTTGACGGTACAGCATGGACTCTTGGCCTGCGTACTCCGAAGGATGTGGCATCATGTCGGGTGTAGTCGGTGACACATAAGCCGGATCGAATGCCATGAAATTTCCCACCATCATGTCAACCAATCTATCGCCGTTGTAGTCCCAAAACGCCACTCCAACACTCCACTTGGTGCGTCCATTCAGCTGCCCCGGTCCTCTCAAACCAAGCGAGTCTGCAACGTCGATGAACGTTCCATCACCATTGTTGAGATAGAAGACGTTAGGTCCGTAGTTCAGCAGATAAACGTCGACATCGCCGTCAGCATCGTAGTCCAATGCTCCGGCGGCCATGCTCCAGTTTCTGTCATCTACACCTGCTTGCTGTGCCACCTCGGCAAAAGTCCCATCTCCGTTATTGCGGTACAGCTCATTGGGAGTGTTGCTGAACACACTTCCTGTCGGGTCGCTGACACCTTCGAGATAGGTTCCGTTGAGCACGTAGAGATCCAAGTCGCCATCGCCATCGTAATCGAATACCGTGACACCAGAACCACTGCTCTCCAGGATGTTCTTGTAGGTGGTATCACCAAAGGTGTAGCGGAAATCGATGCCCGCCGGCTCCGTAACGTCGGTGAATCGGACAGCATCAGGGCCGGCACAGCTCAGCGTGACGGTCACGGTGACTAGTACAGATGAAACGATTCGCAGCGGAATCACCTCAGAGTTTGTCCACAATCGAGTACGATTGTCGCCGTGACTAAGGTAGCCGAGTTCCTCAGTCAACGCGTGGGTCCTGCGGGGTACATTGCGTTCACAACCAACATACGCGGGGCTGGTCAGCTATTGGGCCCGGCGGATTCTCCACCTACGGTGATGATGACCGGATTCGACTGCTCTCGCTTGTAGCGCACGTAGAGCCAGGACATCGGAACGATGAGAACTCCGGCCGCAACAACCGCCAGCCCAATGAACAGGGCCGCAACGTACTGCGACCTGTTGTAGCGTGCCGCCGCGAGAAACAGCGCAGAGTCCTGTCGCGCAGTCAGCACTACCATCGCTGCCCGACCTCGCAACCCCAATTCCGGGCCCCAGCCGTCAACCGATGGCGGTTGACTGACGTCTTCCAACACCTGCGCCACCAGTTTCTGATCGACCGTATCGGTGATTTCCTCCCTGAAGACCGCGAGTTCATCACGCAGCGCAGATGCGATACTATCGCGAAGCCGCTCTTGCTCCGAAAACTGAACCGGGGTGGTGGCCATCTTCCGCCAGACCTCGAGCGCCGCGTTGTAGGAGTGCAGTGCGCGGATGGTTCTCCGCCCATCGTCAATGGCGTTGCCAGACTGACCGAGCATCACGATGTGAACCACTCCCACAACAACTGCAGCTAAGAGAGCTATGGCTGCAACAGTCAATGAAATGCCTGGTCTCGGTCCCTTGTATTCCTGCAGTGCCAGGGCGAGAGAGGCGCGGGAAGAACGGATCTCAGTCATAGTGTCGACCTAATACGTAGAGACTCGGTGCTGTCAAATGATTGCGGTTAGCGTATTAAGTTACGGTTGACCAGTGTGCACGGCTAGACCATGAGTCTGAACGACATTCCAGCAACGCGACCGGCCAAAACCTCACTGGGGTCGGGTGCGCCGGAACCGAAACTCATGCACCTGCCACCGGCTGAGCGGACTCATGCGACTGTTCAAGAACAGATCCAATGCCTCTCGAGCATTGATGCACGGTCTATCTCGCCGCCGCGGATCGCCGAAGGCGTACTGTAGACCTCCTCTGGTCTCTTCCGCGGCATAGTCAACCAGCAAGTGCCGCAAGTCTGACCGCTCTTGGTCGAAGGGAACCCAAGGGGTGCTGGCTATTACCCCTTCATGGGTGAAGCCAGGTGTCTCCCGCACCAGACGCTCGACTCGTTCGAGGCTGTACTGCGACGATATCTGCAGCAGAGTGACTCCCCCTTCCTTCAGGAATGTCCGAGATCCTGCAAGGACGGCACGCCTAAAGGAGAAACCATCATCGCCACTACTCGCCGGAGGATTCGCCATCACGAAATCCGTTTCACCCTTCAGCCTCTCCAATACCGTCCGTCCTTCAGCGTCGCGTGGTTCATAGGAGTCCCCGTGCAAGAAGATGGTCTTGTGTGCCACATCGTTTGCAGCCGCATTTTCCTGCGCAGCACGAACGTCTGCTTTGGACTTATCGATTCCGACCACGGTATCCACAGCGGCGATCCTCGCAGCGACGACGGACAAACAACCTGAGCCGCAGCCCCAATCCAGGCCAACTCCCCGGAAAAGATGCTGGTGGCTGCCGATCGCTTGAAGGGTGGTCCTGCTGGCGGGAGTGAGCCGGTAGGTGCCGGACGGCTGGATGATCGTCACAGGGGCAAGTTGCCCGATTTCATCGCCGGACAGGATTATGCGTTCTGTGTTGGGCTCCAACGTGCCGGCTTGATCCGTCAAGCAGCAGGATCCCAGACGGACACAATCCTGCAATTACGGTTCACGCACCACCAACCGACCAAGCAACGTCCGCAGCACCTCTACAGCTACCCTGCCCCTCACATTCACATTGTACCGTCCGAAGCTCACGGTCCCCACCGCGGTGTCACCCGGCACTTCCCGCACGGTGATCTGGTCGGCTGTGGTAGCGTCGACTGAATCACCAGCGATCGGGATCGACATTAGTGCAAGCGGTTCGCCCGAATCCAACAACAGCACCACTCGATGCCCTCCGGCGGGAAACTCGGTGACACTCTCGATAACGAGTCCCTGAATCACAACGATCGGCCCGCTGATTTGGACTCCCGGCGGGAGACTCTGCAACGGGGCAGCACTGTCAGTTGCCGTCTCCGTCTGAGCCGCGTCAGTGATGCCGGTCTCGGGCTGTATCTGCGGTACAGCCTGCAGCAGCGAGTCGCCAAGCCCCTGTGGTAGGTCCAATGGCGTCATGGCAGCGAGGCCGGTATCGGTTGCTCCCGACACCCTTTGCTCTGCCATCAGGGCGCCCGCCGAGTCTTCAGTTAGACCGGCGATTGAGTCGCTCTGGCCTTGCTGAATCGCTGAGTCAGCAACGGCGGCTACTGCGGCGGGCTCGCTTGCTCCTCCGGCAACCGCTGGTTCTCCGCCTTGTTCACCGCTCGGTTCGTCACCATTACCCCCCAAAACACCGCTCAATACCAGCCCCCCGCCCCCTCCAATAACGACCGCTCCCAGGGCTACCCACAGCCACACTGGTTTCGACGATTTCGGTTTCACGGTAGTGAAGGTCAACGGGGGCCTCGCGCCCGTGCGGGACATCGGCTCAGCCCGTTTGGCTGCTCGAGCGGCTGGCTCTTCTCGGGGCGGCGCCCACGGCGAACGTGCAGCCGGCTCTTCGCCAACCGGTTCCCGCTGGGCCGAGTCTCCTGGCTCTTCTCTTGGTGGCGGCTCGATGGTCGGCGAGAAATCCGAATCAGCATCCTCATCAGGCACTTCAACGGCGGAATGCTTGCCAGACCCAGGCGCAGGAGCATATCCCAGAGCCGCGTCAGCTTCCTGAGTTTGTTGCTCCTCCCGTTGCTCGATCCCGGTTGGTTCCTGTTCCCCCGCAGCCACTGGTTCCTCGGGAGCCATCGGTTCCGCTGGCACCACCGGTTCTGAACCTCTCACCAGGTTGGGTATGTCAATCAACTGACGCTGCTCAGGCCACGCGGAGGAGTCCTTTTCGCTTTCCTCCTGATCCTCGGGTTCAGATTCGTTCTCGGTCGCGGAGTGGTCCTGTTGGGATTCTCTTCCGTGACTGCTGATCGATCCCGCTGTTTCCCCCTGCCGCTCCTCGTCATCCTGCAGTCCGGCCGACTTCAGCTTCGCGCCCTCGGCCCTTCCTGCAACCTCGAGCAGCATTTCCAGCACCGGTTGCGCCTTGTCCACATCGACGTCGGCGAGGCCCTGAACCACCTCCTGTGCCTTGCCAAGGCTGACCCGCTCGGCATAGATCGCCAGTACCTTACCTGCTTCTCCTACATGTCCACGCTCGATCATCATACGAGCCAGGCTCAAATAGACGTAGGTCTTGACCGGTGCCACCCGCAGAATCTTGCTACACAACGCTATCACACTCTTCGAAGATCCGTACTGCGCATAACGCTTGGCAGCCCGTTCGTACATGGAGATCGCAGCCTTGCTATCCCCAAGCTTCAGGTTCAGGTCACCCGCCTTCACATACAGGGGAAGTTCGCGCAGGATGCCCGGCGTTCCCTCCAAACGGGCGAGGGTCTTTCGATAGAGGGAAAGTGCTTCGGCCGTTCGCCCCTGCTGTTCGAGCGCGCGCGCTTCTTCCTTCAGGGTTGGTATGTCCACGACTCAGCCTCCGCTCACGGTGGTGTCCGGCGAAGCAAGGTCCGTCGGTTACAACCTAAGTAAACCTGGGAATCGAGCAAGCCGGAAAAGCCTCATCAACGCCGCTACCCATATGGTCAAGGTGGCCGCCGCCGGCGTCACCGATTGGCTGGCAAGCGAGGCACCCCGGGAACCCTGAGACCGGCTCGAATGTTCAGAATCAAAACAGGCATTGCAAGCGAAAACCAGTCTAATCTCTATTTTGGAGGCACTCATGAAGAAACCACTGATCATTCCCGGCATCCTGGCGGCCGGGGCTCTGACGATGGCTGCGTACGGGGGGCCAGGGCTCTCCCCTTGGAACGTGGACAGCGCCCATACCGAGATCAATTTCAGCGTGCGCCACTTCTTCACCCCGGTGACGGGCAGCTTCGACCAGTACGAGGTCAACCTCAACTTCGATCCGGATCATCCGGAGCAGAGCACTGTCGACGTCCGGATCGACGTGGCGAGCGTCAACACCGGCAACACGAAGCGGGATAACCATCTTCGTTCCGGGGACTGGTTCGAGGCCGAGAAGTTTCCATACATCACCTTCAAGAGCCAATCTGTCGAAAAGACAGCACCGGATCAGCTAGTGGCCAGTGGCAAGCTCACGATCAAGGGCGTTGACCACGATGTACAGTTGAATGTCAACTTGCTTGGCGTCAAGGATATTCCAGAGCAGATGCAGGGCATGCTCGGTGGGGTCACCCGAGTCGCTAGTTTTCAGGCGGTGACGGAATTAGACAGACGTGATTATGGCGTTGGAGTGGGAAGTTGGGCGGAGACGATGGTTGTAGGTGCCGATGTCGAAATCGCGATCACCGTCGAGGCCAACCGCAAGTAGGCACGATCATTCGACTACATGGACGGGCCCCGTCTCGTAGGAGGCGGGGCCCGTTCTCATTTTCTTGAGGCCGCGTTGGCCGCACAGTTCAATCCCTGATGCGGACCTCGATACCCGGTGTACTCGTCAGCAACTCCACGAGTTCCGCCGAATCTGTCTGGCCGTAGTGTTAGGGATAGAGGATTCTTGGCTCGAACGCCCTGGCTGCGTCATCGTCAGGTGGCCGACCGACGTGTTTTATCAAGTCTTCTTGGAACGTCTCCTGAGCCGCCGCCATGGCAGCAGTCACGGCAGCAGCAAGGAAGACTCCAAGGGTACGGGTTCTACCCACGGAGAACCTCCTGTTCTCCACTGTCGCTACCTTTCAGTTCTCGCTCCCACGCACTCAGTGCGACTTCATAGTACCGGGGAGAGAACATGTGCCATTCTCCGAGAGACGGGGTGAGTGTGAACTCTTGCGCAGCTTCGCGAGCAGAGACGCCAGCATTGAACGCCCGCTTTGCGGCGGCTTCCACTTGGTCGATCACTGCCAAATAGCGAGCAAGGTCTTCACTCTCGGCGAGTGGACCGTGCCCCGGCACGTATGCGGTGTCCTCATTCCTCACTAGCGCTCGGACGTCACGTGAAAGAAGTGAAGGGATCGCATCACGGTAGTTGGGGAACATACGATTCCACACGAGGTCACCGCAGAAGACGATGCTCGGATCCGCGATTTCCACCGTTACATCACTCGGAGTGTGACCCTTGCGCGGCATGACAGTAACGCTGCGGCCGCCCAGGTCGACGCTGGTCGCTGTGGCCGGATCGAGAATCACCACATCCGCCAGCATGCGAGCCTTGAGCGACGTCGGCGTTGGCCCCCTGTTCGAGTCGGTCTCCAACACCAGGTCGCGCGTCACCTCAGTCGCGAGGACCTGTGGCAGCTGGGGACTCTGATAGCCCACCACACCACCGGTGTGGTCGCCGTGAAAATGCGTCACGACTACGTGAGACGGCCATTTCCCCGTTAACTCACGAGCTCTCTGCATCATCCATGCAGCACCCTCAGATGTTGCGAAGCTCTCCACAAGGAGAACCCCGTCGGCACCGGCGATGATCCCACCATTGCAGAGAGTGGTTCTGTCACCTTCGAGCGGAGTGGATATCAGCGCCCATATCCCATCTGCTATGAGTTCCAACCGACCCCAGGGCTCCACGACTGCCACCTGCCCCCGTCTTGGAGTCCGGAATTGTCTCAGCCATGTCGGGGGACCGCTGGAGATGAACATCAAGTGGGCACCGCACGACGCCGCAGCACCAAGGAACGATCTGCGGTCGAGCTGACCGGAACCGGTCATGATATGACTCCTCCGGTTAGGTGGTTTCCCACCAAGCAACCTCACCCTCGTGATCGCAATTGGGGCATCGCTTTCGCTTCGGCTCACCGATCAGGCCGAACCTCCACTGACACGCCGGACAAACGGCATACCTTCTTCCCAGACTGTGGAGTGAGCGGCGTGCCGCTTTGATCGTGTAGCCAACTCTATGCACCACCGTGAATCGCTTGGGCCGCCGGGAACGGACCTCAACCACCCGACGGGGCACATCGACCGGATCACCCCCGAGCCTGATGGTGACTCGGTCCGACTGATCGTCCTTGACTACTGGATACCACGCCCCCGCCCTGATGTTCTTGGAATAGGGAGGGCGAATACTGGACCAGAGACGTGCCCAGCCTTTGTACTCAATCACGCTCATGACATCACTCCGCAGTCGTATCGGACAACTCCTCTGGTTTTCGAGGTAGGTCCCGCACTGGCTCTACTAAGTCTGTCGCCGCAACAGCGATTCGGGAAGACCGGTTGCGCCGGTCTAGCACCGGTGTACCTTGCGCAGCACTCGTCTCAAGCAACGGCTCAGATCCGGTCTTGTCTCTATTCGGTCGCAAACCATCCGGCATGGCACCCCAGCTCAAGGGGGTGATCTTGGCTGTCACGGCGAGCGCCTCCTTCGCAGCGATGCACAATGCGATCCGGTATGTGAGTGCTGACATCCACCCCTTTGAGACTGCCTTCTTCCGCAATCTCTTTGGTGTGCTGTTCCTGGTACCGTGGTTTCTCGCAGTTGGCACTGAGTCCCTCAGGACTCGATACGTCGGTCGACACTTGATACGTGCTGTAGTAAACGCTGCGTCCATGTTGGCGTGGTTCATGTCACTCAGCCTCATGCCGGTGGCTGATGCCACATCCCTCGCTCTGGTGGGTCCCATCTTCGTCTCGCTGGGAGCCATGTGGTTTCTCGGCGAGCGGATCACCGCGCGACGCTGGCTCGGCATCGGCATCGCCGTGGTAGGTGCGTTGGTCATCGTGCGTCCAGGCCTGACGAGTGTCGGCTTGGCCACTTGGTTGGTGCTATTTGCGACGCTTTGCGTCTCCACATCCAAGCTGATCGCAAAGAGTCTATCCCGAAGGGATTCCACTGCAGCCATTGTGGCGTACCTCACCCTATTCATGATGCCGATCACTGTGGTGCCTGCCCTATTCGTTTGGCAATGGCCGACTCCGGGGCAACTGGTACTGTTCGCCCTGATCGGCACCCTTGGGTCTACCGGTCATCTGCTGTTTGTGAGTGCCTACAGAATGACCGACGTGAGCCTCGTCGAGCCAGTCATGTTTACCAGAATGGTTTGGGCTGCCCTGATCGGCCTATTGGTGTTCTTCGAATTCCCCGACGCATGGACCTGGGTGGGTGCGGCGGTGGTCATCGTGGGCACTACATACATGGCACGGCGTGAGCCCACGGTTCGGCAGCACACCGGCGACGCGCTGCCCTGACCAAACGCAATCCACGGTCATCCGAAACCTTGATCGTCCAGTGCGGCGCGTAACTCACCTTGCTGTTGCGGCTTCTTCCTGCCATCCTTTGAAGTCGCTTGCCTGCCGTCCCGTCAAACATGTAAAGGACCATTAGGACTGCACGATGAAAGCAGAAACTGGCAGGGCGCCTCGGAGAGACAGACTTCACGAAATCATTTTCGGCCACAGCACTCCTGCTGGCAAGGCGTTCGACGTCGGACTGATCGTCGCTATCATGGCGAGTGTGTTGGCGGTGATTCTCGACTCTGTTTCGTCGATTCACTCAGCACACGGGGGCTTGCTCTATTCGATTGAGTGGATCTTCACTGCTCTCTTCACAGTTGAATACGTGCTCCGCCTTGCTTGCGCAAAGCACGCCGGTCGTTATGCCAAGAGCATCTTCGGTATCGTAGACATGCTAGCCATCATGCCCACGTACTTGAGTCTCCTGTTCCCTGGTAGCCAAGCGCTACTCGTGATCAGGATCGTTCGTGTCTTGCGTGTGTTTCGAATCTTGAAGTTGGTGCAGTACATCGGCGAAGCAGAGTTGCTCGTGGCAGCCATGAAGGCAAGTCGTCGCAAGATTGCAGTGTTCATCTTGACAGTGCTTGCGTTGTGTGTGGTTTTCGGATCTCTGGTGTACATGGTCGAAGGCGATGCGAATGGCTTCACCAGCATTCTCAGAAGCATCTATTGGGCAATTGTGACGCTTACTACGGTTGGCTACGGTGACATCTCGCCTCAGACGAGCTTGGGACAGACGGTTGCGGCCATCATCATGATGTTAGGCTACGCAATCATTGCAGTCCCCACTGGAATCGTCACTGTAGAGTTGGGACTAGCGCAGAGTCGGATGTCTGGACGGCGTAGCTGCCCTCAATGCCGGAGAGTAGGCCACGACCAAGACGCTTTGCACTGCAAGTTCTGTGGCGCATCCCTGGACTCTGATTGAGACACCACGATTGCCAGTCACTTCCCTGTTGATCGTTGCCGCTCTCCAATTGACCACGGCGGATATCACCATCGACTTGACCGGTGCCACTACCGTAGTGGAGGCTAGATACGAGTGGGATGAGCCGTTTGAGTTCCTGACATTCAACGTCATACGATTGCCCCGACAGGCTTTCCGGTTGATCCCCGGGGCGACGAGCAACACAATAGAGATTGACACGCTGGCTGGCCTGTATCGAGTGCGACTGACGTCAGTTACCTCGCTCAATCGCACGGCGGTGATTCGGTATGAGGTCACTGGGGATACATTCCGCATTCCTCTAGCGGTTCCGGAGATCCCAACAGAACCGGGCGTCGGTCGGGTGACGATCACCATCGGCGGCCTCAGTTCACATGTGGCGCTCAGCGATGGTTTCCCAAGGCTCGAGCGTCGCACCGACGACTATGCTACCGCAGAGCTAGACAACGTACCTAGTTTCGTGCGACTGCCTCCCAATGTCGGCGATTGGTCGGTCAACAAGCTGGCCGAGATTACGGTCATCATGCTAGTGGCACTTGCCAGCTTGTACTGGTTACTGCGGCGACGTAGGGTGCTGAGCCATCGGACTTCTGGGAACAGCCAATAGGATGGGCCTCACACTCGCCGTAGTCTTGATCGTGTACTTCGGGATCATCCTGGGGATATCAATCTGGAGCGCGTTTCATACCCGTACCGAAGTGGACTTCATTGCGGCCGGACGCACGATCGGTCCAATCGTTGGCGGAGCAGTTCTGGCCGCAACTCAGATCAGTGCCGGCACAGTAGTCGGAACCTTGGGACGCCACTATTTGGCTGGTGTTTCGTGGTGGTGGATTTGGCTCGGTGTATGGTCTGGATGGCTGGCTTCCGCCTTTCTCGTGGCACCGAAACTTAGACGGTTTGGCGCACTCACAGTCCCGGATTATATAGCGGCTCGTTTTGGCAGCGAGAAGGCACGTGCGCTGGCAGCGACCCTGATAATCATCTCCTACAGCATCTATCTCGTTGCGCAGTTTCAGGCGAGTGGTGAGATCGCGTTCGCCATCCTAGGCATGCAGCCGTTGACTGCAATGATCATCCTCGTAGTGAGCACAGCGTTCTACACATTACTCGGTGGCGTTCGGAGCAGTTCCTACATTGAGTTCCTGCAGACCTTGATCATGGTGACCGGACTGGTGATTGCAGTTCCCATTCTGCTGAGCCACGCAGGTGGGATTGGGCAGTCGCTTTCGTTCCTGCAGTCGCTCGACCCACGGTTACTCGGTTGGCACTACGGACCAAGAGAACTCATCGCCTTTGGGATCAGCTTCGGCCTGTCGATCGCGGCCGCACCGTACGAGTTAACACGGTTCTATTCGATGCGCAGCGAGCGAACTGTGAAACAGGCTATCGCCGTGTCGATCGGTTTTCAATTGGTTATTGGCCTCGCGGTGCTGTCTATCGGGTTACTGACCCGAGTGCTATTCCCCAATCTCGCCTCGGCAGACCAGGCAAGCTCGATAATGGCCTTCGAGGTGCTACCGCCCTTGGTCGGCGCTCTGTTAATCGTTGCCATGCTGAGCGCAATCATGTCCACAGTGAACTCCGTACTGCTCGTCACCGGTGCCTCGGTCGCTCACGATCTATACGGACGTTTCCTACGACCCAAGGCCAGTCAACAGCACCTCGTGACGGTGAACCGCATCAGCATCCTGGTGTTGGCCGTTATTCCCATCTACTTCGCACTACAGAAGTTCGGTGACGTGCAGTCGATCGTGGTCGAGCAAACAAAGTTCATTGCCAGTTTCTTCTTCGTCCCGATCGTAATCGGACTCAATTGGAAGAGAGGTACGGCGGCCGGGGCAATTGCCGCTATGCTGGGTGGGTTCCTGGCCTGCCTCGTCTGGGAGTTCACCGGACAGCGTGGATTCGCCGCCCACGGGATCGATGCTGTCGAGGTGGGCGTTGTCACCAGCCTTGTGCTGTTCGTGGTCGTTTCTCACTTCACAAAGCCGGTCTCCGAGAGCAGTCTCGAGATATTCTTTGGCAGGCGCCGCTCGTAGCCTCAAGTACGGATGCGTTCTTACCAGCAACAGGGCAATCGTGATTCCTCGCCCACGTCATCACTCACAGGTATTTTCCTACCTGGCAGATTCGCGCCGCGCACATTCAGGGCAATTGACCAATACTATGTGGAGCAGAAATGGGCCTTACCAAGCTTGGTACACAATACAAGTCCTTTTCCTACCTAGAAAAGGGGACCGACTACCGCAGTTTCGAATTGGCCGCCGAAACCGATCGGGTGGAGTCCTATCAGATCCCACTCACTGATGACGAGGAGAGACGTGCTCGGCACCTCATCGGCGAGAATGTGATGATCTCACTTCACGAGCATCTCGGCGTGTTCCCGGCCGACATCAGAGAATCACCGCAGTATACCCAGCATGGTCGCATGGCAACCGCATTTCAGGGACTTGCCAACTCCCATTGGGATGCGGTGTTTGACAACCTGATGAATGGGATCATCAACATCGAATCACCTAGTGGCTGGAAATGGACGGAGGTTTTGCATGACTTTGGAATGAGACTCTGCGATCTTGCACATCAGGATTTCCTGATCCATTGCACCAGCGTCGACGACATATTTCGCGCCCATGAGGACGGCCGCATAGCGTGGATTGCCTCGATCGAAGGTGCGGCCATGATCGAGAACGAGCTGGATCGTATCGATTTGCTGTACGGCTTTGGGGTGAGGGCTCTTGGCGTGACCTACAGTGAAGGAAACGCACTTGGATCCGGTCTAAAGGAACCCGGAGATGGGGGACTGACAGTATTTGGCAAACGTGCAGTGGAGAGGATGAACAAAGTTGGAATGCTGATCGACTGCTCACACTGCGGCGATAGAACGACGCTCGACGTAATCGCAGCGAGTAGCGAGCCCATCATCTTGAGCCACATTGGTGCGCGCTCGTTGTGGGATTCAAATCGTCTGGCACCAGACGACGTGCTACGGGCCTGCGCCGAGAAGGGTGGAATCATCGGCATTGAAGCTGCACCGCACACCACCATTACACGTGAGCACAGCAGTCATTCCATTGAATCCGTAATGGAGCATTTCGAATACATCAAGGATCTGGTAGGCATCGATCACGTCGGATTCGGACCCGACACGCTTTACGGCGACCACGTCGGGTTGCACAACGAATACGCAGCGGCCTTGTCGATCAAAGAGGCTCACGGATCTGCGGCGGCCGGACAGTTGGCTGCCAAGCAGACGTTCGAGAAAGTCGAATATGTGAAGGGTTTGGAGAACCCTACCGAAGGATCGCACAACATTGTTCGCTGGCTTGTCAAACATGGCTATTCCGATGCCGACATCATCAAGGCAATGGGCGGTAACGCGATCGTATTGCTTCGGGAAGTTTGGAGCTGAACTCACTACCTCCCAGGTCCTGCCCCCACTTCCCCGGATGTGCACGGGTCTCTAGTTTCTTAGTGGGCTGCCCTTTGCACATCCCTTCCGGGCTCGCCGAGCCTGAGAACGTCGGCACCTCGAAGCACATTCGAGCCTGCCCCCTTCGAACTCATTGACACGAGGTTGTAGCTGTGGGTGGATTCTTTGGCGTGGTCTCGCAGGAAGACTGTGTTCCCGACCTCTTCTACGGAACTGACTATCACTCCCATTTGGGAACCATGCGTGGCGGCATGGCGGTTCGGAACGGCCAGGGATTCTCACGTTTCATACATGACATCACTAACAGCCAGTTCCGCAGCAAGTTCGAGAACGACCTACCCAAGTTGGCCGGGTCGACCGGGATCGGCGTCATCAGTGACTACGAAGATCAACCGCTGATCGTAGGATCGCATCACGGCACATACGCCATTGTTACAGTCGCCAAGCTCGACAACCTCGAGCAACTGGCGAGTGCTGCTTTCAAGCGTCGTGGCGGCCACTTCCTGGAAATGAGCGGTAACGAGATTAATCCGACTGAGTTGGTCGCCCACCTCATCGACCAGGGAGACAGTTTTGCACAAGGGATCCGGAAAGCTCAGGAAGCAATAGAAGGATCCTGTTCGATATTGCTGTTGACGGATGATGGCATCTACGCTGCACGTGATCGCCTTGGTCGTCACCCCGTTGTGATCGGTGAGAAGTCTGGGTCATACGCCGCAACGCTAGAGACGTGCTCTTTGCCAAACCTGGATTACGACATCAAGCGATACCTCGGTCCTGGTGAAATAGTGAGACTCACACCTGACGGAGTAGAACAGCTGGCACCCCCCGGCGAGAGGATGCAAATATGTTCGTTTCTCTGGGTCTACTACGGATATCCGGCATCGAACTACGAAGGAATCAACGTCGAGGTAGTCCGATATCGATGCGGTGAGGCGCTCGCCCGGCGGGACAATGTCGAGATCGACATTGTAGCAGGAGTGCCCGACTCGGGTACAGGACACGCCATCGGCTACGCCAACGCCGCAGGCGTTCCTCACCAGCGACCGTTCGTCAAGTACACTCCTACCTGGCCTCGCAGTTTTATGCCCCAGGATCAACGCGTGAGGGATTTGGTCGCTCGAATGAAGCTCATTCCCATCAAGGAGATAATCGCAGGCAACCGATTGCTCTTCTGCGAAGATTCTATCGTGAGGGGAACACAGTTGAAGGACATCATCAAGCGTTTGTTCGAGTACGGAGCACAGGAAGTCCATATGCGGCCGGCATGTCCGCCTCTCGTGTTCGGCTGCAAATTCCTGAACTTCTCGCGCTCCAGGTCGGAACTGGATCTGGCCGGCCGTTGGGCTATAGCAGAACTCGAGGGCGACCAACCCGACAATCTAGACAAGTACGCCGACCCTGAATCGGATGAATACGAAGCCATGCTCGAGGTGATCCGCAAACGTCTTGGGCTCACATCGTTGAAGTATCAACGGCTAGACGATCTAGTCGCGGCCATCGGCCTGCCAAAGGAGAGGCTTTGTACCTACTGCTGGGATGGTGCGGAGTAGATGTTACCGCGTAGCGCGCATCCGGGCTTGCATTTTCGACTAGAATGAGCCGAACGGACTACGACGTTCTAGTCATTGGCGCTGGAATCGCCGGGCTCAGCGTGGCGCTGCGGCTGGCCGGTCGGGCTCGTGTTGCCGTGGTCGCCAAAGGTCCGCTCACGGAGGGGTCAAGCCTCTACGCCCAGGGGGGTATCGCGGCCGTCCTCGACTCACGTGACTCAGTTGAAGCCCACGTACAGGACACACTCGTTGCCGGAGCAGGTCTGTGCAACGAAGAAGCTGTCAGGTTCACGGTCGAACGAGGGCCCGAATGCATTCGCTGGTTGATCGATCTAGAGGTTCCGTTCACCAAGGAGGCCGATTCGACCAACGACGTCGGGTATCATCTCACCCGCGAGGGGGGTCACAGCCATCGGCGCATTATCCACGCGGCCGATGCGACTGGTCGGGCCAGCGCGACGACCTTGGCACGCCACGTCCGCAATCACGATAACATCGACATCTTTGAGAACCACATCGCTGTAGATTTGATTACCAGCAGCAAGCTGCAACTGCAGGGGAATCGCTGCCTAGGTGCATACGTGCTGCATCGATCTACGGGCAGTGTCAAGGCGTTTGCCGCCCCAACCACCGTCCTCGCCACCGGCGGAGCCAGCAAAGTCTATCTGTACACTAGCAACCCCGACGTATCCACCGGCGATGGAGTTGCGATGGCGTGGCGGGCTGGATGTCGCGTCGCCAACATGGAGTTCGTCCAGTTCCACCCAACATGCTTGTACCACCCCGACGCCAAGTCGTTTCTGGTCAGCGAGGCCGTGCGCGGTGAAGGCGGACGGTTGCTGTTGCCACATGGCGACCGGTTCATGCTTAGATTCGATGAACGCGCGGAACTGGCTCCACGCGATATCGTAGCACGAGCTATCGACTACGAGATGAAACGGCTGGGGCTCGATTGCGTTCAGTTGGATATTACCCACAAGCCTGCCGATTTCATTAAACAGAGGTTCCCAACCATCTACAATCGCTGCCTCCAATTCGGTTTCGACATGTCCCAGGATCCTCTTCCAGTAGTGCCAGCAGCACATTATACATGCGGTGGAGTCGTCACCGATTTGAGGGGTAGAACTGATCTCGCCGGGCTCTACGTCGTCGGAGAAGCGGCGAACACCGGTCTTCACGGAGCCAACCGCCTGGCCAGCAACTCGATTCTGGAATGCCTCGTCTTTGCCGCATCAGCTTGCGATGACATTGCTAGCGAACTCACTCAGGCAACTCCGCCGCCATCTCTGCCAGCATGGGATGAGAGTTGGGTAACTGACTCCGATGAGGAAGTGGTCGTCTCACACAACTGGGATGAGTTACGTCGTGCCATGTGGGACTACGTTGGCATCGTCCGGACCAACAAGCGGCTGGAACGGGCGATGAGGCGGGTAGATGTACTCCGCAATGAGATCAACGACTACTACGCACACTTTCGTCTCACCAACGATCTGGTGGAGTTACGGAATCTAGCCCTCGTTGCAGATCTCATAATCCGGTCCGCGATCGAGCGGAAGGAAAGCCGCGGACTGCATTTCACCCTTGACTATCCGGAGACAGCTCGAGCGGCAGACGACACGATCTTGACGCCGGATTGACGGTCACGGCTTGCGGAGGCCAACGATCAAGTTTCGAAGTCGAGTCTGCATCGAGGTCCAAAAGGCCCAGATAGATGGAACAACTACATGGTAAGAACGCACTCGTAACGGGCGCCTCTCGCGGCCTTGGCCCCTATCTGGCACGTGCGTTGGCAGCCGAGGGAGTCAATCTTGTCGTAACCGCGACAAAACCGGACCACATCGAACCTTTGGCGGCCTCGCTGGAGCAACAGGGAGTGAGAGCTATGTGCTTCACTGCCGATTTCACCGTAGCTACCGATGTCGCTAGGTTGGCAGAACGCTCTGAGTCGGCGTTCGACGGAGTTGACATCCTGATCAACAACGCCGGAGTCGAGTCGGAAGGTGGGTTCTTGGATCAGGATCAGGACACTATCGTGCGCACGGTCAGAATCAACCTGACGGCTCCAATGCGACTAGCGCGATTACTGATGCCAGGAATGGTTCGACGAGGAGAGGGACACGTCGTCAATCTGAGTTCCATAGCCGGAAAGAGGGGTGCGCCCTACGACGCCATCTACAGCGGCACCAAGGCAGCATTGATCCAATGGAGCAATGCCCTGCGGCTGGAGCTTGACGGAACGGGAGTGTTCGTCTCCACAGTATGTCCGGGTTATGTGAGGGAAGTTGGGATGTTTGCGCGGTTCGGATTAGCTGCACCGGCCATGATCGGATCATGCACACCGGATGAAGTAGCCAGCGCGACTGTGCGCTCGATCAAGCGGAATCTCCCCGAGGTCATCGTCAATTCAAGACCGCTAAGACCGCTGCTTGCTCTAGCCGAGCTACTGCCCGCATTCGCAGATCGCCTGCTGAAAGCAACTGGGGTCCCTGCTTTCCAACAACGAAAGGTAGGCTCCGTGGGACGGTAGTGCTAACCGGCTGTACGTTCCCGCGTTACGGCCCACGCACTCAGCTGTTCCTGCCTATCCTCACAGGCATTCTCTTTGCTCCCCAAGTACCTGCAGGACCGTCAAACACGCCCGCGCAACGCGTGCCGCAATGCGTACAGTGACCGTCGTCTGTCAGGTTCCAAGCCTGTAGCACGTACCAGTCGCGGGCCACCAGAATCTCACCACAGCGGTGGCAAACGGTGCTGCCTCCGGTCACGTCGTGCACGTTGCCTGTGTAGGCGTAGTGCACACCATTGCGCAATGCGATATCACGTGCCTTGCCCAGAGTCGACGGGGGAGTTGCAGGTACATCCTGCATCTTCCAATCCGGATGGAACGCGGTGAAGTGCATGGGTACATTCGGCCCCAAGTGTTCCACGACCCAACTGGTCATATCATCCAATTCCGATTCAGAGTCGTTTTGACCGGGTATCAACAACGTCGTGAGTTCAAACCAAACATCAGTTTCGTGCTTGAGATAAAGCAGGGTTTCGAGAACCGGTTGTAGCTTGCCCTTGGCCAAGCGATAGTAGAAGTCATCGGTGAAGGCCTTGAGATCAACATTCGCCGCATCCATGTGCTCGTAGAACTCACGACGCGGTTCATCACACACGTATCCCGCTGTGACCGCCACCGTCCTCACACCCCGATCTCGGCATGCGATGGCGACATCAATGGCGTACTCATGAAATATCACTGGGTCATTGTAGGTGAAGGCGACACTGCAACAGCCCAACCGTTTCGCAGTCTCGGCAAGAGCCTCAGGTGAGGCAGAGTCCGCTAATGTGTCGAATTCGCGTGATTTACTTATGTCCCAATTTTGGCAAAACTTGCACGCCAGATTGCAGCCTGCCGTGCCGAACGACAGGACGGGGGTACCTGGCAGGAAGTGGTTGAGCGGCTTCTTCTCGATCGGATCCACACAGAAACCGCTGGACCTACCATAGGTCGTGAGCACGACCTGCTTGTCCTCACACATTCGCACAAAACACATGCCCCGTTGCCCTTCTCGGAGCTTGCAGAATCGAGGACAAAGATCACATTGCACACGCCCGTCTTCCAGCGCGTGCCAGTACTTGGTCGGAACGTGCGAATTCCCTACGTATCCCATGGTTCGCCGCCTTGGCAGCCAGCAACCGAATGGCTGTTCATCCTCTTAACGATACGTCCGAGTTCACCACATCGACAATGGATCCCATCGTGCCGGCTGAGTCTTCTGGCATCCCGCGTGTGCTGGTAGGACTACCTCAGCTGTCGTCGGCGACACATTGCTAGGGACCACCATGACCTCTGCGACGCTGGTTCCATGAGTCGACCGCCCAAACCGAGACCCTCGGCAGGTTCAACAGCAGCAGTATAAGGGCAAGCAGGAACCCAGTTATCAACGTATGACCGACTTCGGCGCATCGGGCTCCCGCGCAAAGTGTAATCAGCTCGAGTAGGTACATCACAAATCCTCCCAATTCATGGTCACGGATGGTAACCCTGGTGGATCAAGCGATCCTCAAGTGCCCTGTTTTCCTGACGTTACGTTTCGCCACCCCAAGAGGCCGTTGACTGGAGGTCTGTCAGGAGTTATCCCTCACCGGTTCACTGGCGAAGCAACAGATCATCACAGATTAGGTCACGCTGAATGACGCCGACGAGGAGAGACGACAATAAGAGGGAGGGAAAGAGCCTGGCGGCTCGGGTAATCGGCTCGATCTTCCGCGGACCTGTATACCCCCGGGACGACAGAGAACGAAAGTGGGTGGTGTTCAACCACCTAATCCTGCATTTCCGGCCCGTTCGCATGCCGAAAAAGACCCTGAGGTACACACACACTTGGGGACTAGGCGGGATGTCTCTGACCCTATTCCTGCTCCTCGCAGTAACTGGGGTTCTGTTGATGTTCGCCTACGAGCCATCCACCGCAGGAGCATACGAGTCCATTGTCGAACTTCAGAATCGAGTATTGTTCGGCAAGCTGGTGCGTAGTGTCCATCACTGGAGTGCCAATTTCCTAATTGCGATCGTGGTCCTCCATTTGCTGCGCGTCTACTTCACCGGAGCTTACCAGCCACCGCGCCAGTTCAACTGGATCATCGGTCTCGCCCTCCTGCTGTGTGTACTGATTTCCAACTTCACGGGCTACCTGTTGCCATGGGATCAACTCTCTTACTGGGCAATAACCATATCCACTGGGATGCTCAGGTATGTTCCGCTCGTGGGCGAGTGGCTGCAGCAAGTGGTACGCGATGGATCTGATATCGGACAAGCTACCCTTATCAACTTCTATACTTTCCACACGACGGTAGTGCCGGTTCTGCTGATCATGCTGATGGCATGGCATTTCTGGAGGGTAAGGAAGGCCCGCGGCGTAGTGATGCCCCGATCTGCCGGACAACACAGGAGCGATGCTTCAGACTCCAAGGTCGATCACGTGCTGACGTTTCCCAATCTGCTGTTTCGGGAGCTCGTGGCAGCGTTGTGCCTGATCGCCTTCATCATGTTGTTTTCACTGTTCTTCAACGCGCCGTTGGGTGACGCAGCAAATCCAGGCATGAGCCCGAATCCTGCGAAAGCACCTTGGTACTTTGTAGGCATCCAAGAGTTACTGCTTCATTTTCATCCTTTGTTTGCCGTGGTCTTGATTCCGTTTGCAGCGACTCTTGCGTTGCTACTGATCCCGTATATCAAGTACACCGACGACACCGAGGGAATCTGGTTTCGGTCGATCAATGGAAGATGCACAACCGTCGTGGCGGCCGTCACCGCCACCCTGGTGACGCCACTTTGGATCATCCTGGACGAACTCGTATTGGATCGCGTTGCCTGGTTACCGCGCGTAGCGCCGATCATCAGCAACGGAATCATCCCGGCGACAATAGCCTGCCTGGTCCTGGTTGGTTTCTATCAAGCCATGCAGCGTGTGTACTCGGCATCAAGAGATGAGGCAGTACAGGCAATGTTCGTCCTGCTTGCAGTCGCCTTTGTGATCTTGACGGGGACCGGAGTCTGGTTCCGAGGGGCGGGTATGGCGCTCGCAGGACCATGGTAAAGAGAGAGTGGACTAACCTCATTGGATCAAGGTGATGACCAAGTCTCGCAAGCGATCATCGCGAAAACAAGATCGGAAGAGCCAAGAAACGCCAAAGGGGTTGAAGGAGACTGACTCTAATGTAGCGGACGCCACAGGCTTGGCGGATTCCCGCCGTAGTTTCCTAGGAAGATTGTGGTTGGGACTGGCTGGAGTGGCCTTGGTAGAGATAGTGTGGATCGTGCTGAATTTCCTTCGTCCACGGGCGTCGGTCACACCAAGCGATTCAAACGTGCTGGTTGCCGGTCCCATAGACCGATTTGAGCCCAGCACGGTCACCGCCTTCCAGGAAGGAAGGCTCTACCTGTCGCGGTTGCAGGACGGCGGCTTTCTCGCCTTGTCACGCGAGTGTACCCACCTTGGGTGCACGGTACCCTGGGTCGACGGTGAGAATCGTTTCGTCTGTCCTTGCCACTCTTCAGCTTACGACGACAAGGGAGCAGTACTCAGCCCCCCGGCTCCGCGGCCGCTGGATTTCTACCCCGTTCGGATTGAGAACGGGATAGTGAAGGTCGACCTAAGCAAACCGACGAGGCGAAGATCTTTTGAGTACACACAGGTTACACGCCCGTGACTGCCGAGAAGGTTCCTTTTAAGATGGATCGCGATCCATTGCGCCCTTGGAAGATGACAGGTCTGATTGCGTCGTTGGTGATCGTTCTGACCGTCCCCATGTATGTGCTCAAGGAGAAAGTGACTTCGTCGGATCGGCATTACCTGGATTCACCAACACCCACGTTCGTGGGCCGAGAGAAGTGCATCGACTGCCACGAAGATGCATACGAGAGTTGGCGTGGATCCGACCATGACAGATCCATGGACGAGGCAAACGACAGCACCGTATTGGGCGACTTTGACAACGCAGTATTCGCGTATGGTGACATCACGGCCAGGTTCTACCGCAGGGACGGACGATTCTATGTGAATACACAGGGCCCCGATGGTGAGTTAGCCGAATTCCAGATAGCGTATACGTTTGGCTTTGAGCCACTGCAACAGTATCTCATTCCGTTTCCCGGTGGTCGGCTCCAATCGCTGACCATTGCCTGGGACACGGAGCGAGGCGAGTGGTTCTATCTCTAC
>JBDGXD010000011.1:0-32217 GCA_039584755.1 Gemmatimonadota bacterium | reverse complement strand
GTGGGCTGGACCAACGTGTTTCAGGGCGTCTTCATGATCACGATCGCCTGGACCTTGGGTATCTACATCCCCTACAAACTGTATGGTGGAATCGGACCCATGTTCGAGCAACTCGAGGCCTTGCGACCCGAGATGCTCACCGTTCCCGGTCTCGACGCCTCAGGGAATCGCTGGAGTCCCGGAGCCTACTCATCGGCGATCGCGGTATCGGCCATTGGAGTGTGGATGTGGCCTCACCTCTTCATGAAGGCCTTTGCCGCCAAAGACGACGCTACGATCCGGCGAACCGTAATGCTGTTTCCCACGTTTCAGCTGTTTCTGTTTCCGCTCTTCGTGGTTGGATTCGCAGGGATCATGTACTCGACGGCGCCAGAAAACGCCGACGCGATCATGCCGCACATCGTTCTGACCTCCGGACTTCCCGCCGTTGTTGTCGGGCTGTTCTGCGCCGGCGCCTTGGCAGCCTCGATGTCAACCGGTGATGCTCTGGTGCACGGTGCCGCTTCAATCGCAGTGGAAGACGTCTATTCCGGCATCAGAGAAACCCGGATGTCGCAGCATGACAAGCGCACGTTCATCCGCTGGGTGGCCGTAGCTGTGGGCGTACTGGGTTATCTGATCGCGCTGGACACCGGCCTGTCATTAGTGGGAATGCTGCTGGCCGCATACGGCGCCGTGGTCCAGCTGGCCCCTCCGGTCTATGCCGCCTTCTTGTGGAAACGCGCCACCGCAACCGGGGTGGTGGCTGGACTGCTGGTCGGCATTACAGTCACTGGATTGCTAGTAGTCAAGCCTGAATGGCGTCCGTTCGATCTGCACGAAGGAATAGTGGGCCTGGTAGGCAACTTGCTGACCCTCATTGTGGTATCGCTTGCGACTCAACCTCCGGATAGCGATCACGTGCGAGAATGGTATGAGACAAGCAGGAGGCCGCAGAGCGGCTAGCCGTGACTTAGGCCAATCGATGGTTCACCCAGCGGTAATACCACCATCCACCGGAAGTGCCACGCCGGTGACAAAACTCGCTTCTTCCGACGCCAGGAACAGCACCGCGCTTGCAACCTCTTCTGCGGTGGCGATGCGCCCCATCGGATGCTTGCTCTTCCACAACCGTTCCGCCTCCACGGGATCCTCGTGAGCTTGCCAAGCCAACCGGATCATCTCTGTGTCCACGCTGCCCGGGCACACGCAATTCACCCTGATTCCCTCCTCCGCGTGGTCCAACGCCATGGACCGAGTGACGTTCACCAGAGCGGCCTTGGACCCCGCGTAGGCGGCCGCGCCCCGGAATCCCACCAGACCTACGTAGGAAGCGACGTTCACAATGTTGCCGCCAGCCGACCGCAACGCGGGTAACGCGCAGCGACTCATCAGGAAGGCACCCTTCACGTTGGTTTCGAACGTAGCATCCCACTCGTCCTCGGTCATCTGCTCAACCGTGCGATCGCGGTATATGATTCCCGCATTGTTTACGAGCACGTCGATTCGCTTCTGAGTAGATAACGTCTCCCTTACCACGCGTTCACAATCTTCGATCGATCGTACGTCCCCTTTCAGGAAACTCGTTCTCGCGACCTCGCCTACCGCAGACCGACCACGTTCAGGATCTCTCCCGATCAGGACAGCTAGGCCACCTTGCACCGTGAATGAGCGTGCAATGGTGATCCCGATGCCGCGGGTCCCACCGGTAATCAATGCGACCTTGTCTTTGAATCTCACCCGGTTTCCCTCATCTTCCATTGGACTAGAATAATCCAAGTCGAGTTGTTGACCAATTGCGCTGGCCGAGCTTAGTTGCACGGTCGCGCACAGCGTTCTCTCGCTTGGATTCTCAGTCGGCTTCTGAGGGACGTCTTGGACGACGCTCCTCGAGTTGCTCCGTCGTTTGAGGCCAGTCCGACTTGAGCAGGCGTGAGAGAGCTCTGTCTTTGAGCAAGCGGCCTTCAGTCTGGCACGCGGGACAATAGTTGGTTTCCCTCTGGGCATACACTATTCGCTGTACTGTGGTCGCACAGACGGGACACGGCTCACCGTACTTCCCATGAACCGCCATCTCTGGCCTGAAAGCCGTCACCTTGGAGGGAAACACCTCACCCGCCTGCTCGATCAGGCGTTCGCGCCACATCTGTAGTGTGACCCGCACTGAATCAAACAGCTTTGCCGTCTCCCCAGAATCAAGATCACGCGCTAGGCTAAAAGGTGAGAGTTGAGCGGCATGAAGGATCTCGTCCGAATACGCATTGCCAATGCCGCTGAACAGAGTGGGATCACACAGGGAGCGCTTGAGAGTATGGCTCTCCAAGACCAATCGATCGGCGAATGCCTCCAGACTGCAGTCCAACACCTCCAAACCCCCAGGATCGTGTTCGGAGAGAGCTACAGCGCCTCGGGCTACGTGGAGTGAAGCCCTTCGCTTCTTGCCGGCTTCGGTAAGCCTCAGATGACCGTTCGAGAAGTGAAACAGCGCCAAACCCCGCCTTTTCGGAGTCCGTGACTCGGGCTCGTGCCACTGCAACCGTCCTGCCACCATCAGGTGTAGCACGAGGAAGAACTCCCCCTCGAGTTGGAACACGATTCGTTTGCCGAGCCGGGCAACCGCGATTACAGTGCGGCCCATTGTTGCGCTCAGAGGCGGATCAACCGTGCGTAGCAAGAATGGGTTGGTGAGCTCGAAGTCTTCGAGCCTTTCGCCCACGACCCGCCCGCGTAAGGCATGGAGATAGAGTTCGATATCAGGCAGTTCAGGCATGGTGCCCCAGCTGCATTCAGGACGGGGATCTCAGCGAGACGACGGAGACAGCAGAACGCGGCAGCCCATCTGTCGCCGGGCTCTCACTACAATGCTCCCGCCCTATGCGGACCGCAAGACTCCCAGTGGGTCAACACGACTCGCTCGAATCGCCGGCACCCTTCTGCCCCTCTGCCCCCCTGCGCCTTTTGCGCCCTCTCACCTAAGCCACCAGCAGGCACATCAGCGTTGGACCAAGCTAGATTCTCTTCATGCTCTACAGCGACCTGCAAGACGGTATTCTCGTCCTCAGATTAGATCACGGCAAAGCAAATGCCTTGGACCTGGATCTCTGTAAGGCTCTCCTCGAAGCGGTAAGGGAGATCGAAGGCAGCCCCGAGGTACGGGCAGTTGTCCTCACGGGAACGGGATCTATCTTCTGCGCCGGCGTCGACATGTTTCGGGTACTCGAGGGTGGCCCTCAATACGTCGACGCGTTCGTGCCCGCTCTCGATGACACCATGAAATCCTTGTTTCGGTTACCGCGCCCCGTGGTGGCTGCCATCAACGGCTACGCCATTGCGGGAGGCTGTGTTCTGGCCGCGGCCTGCGACTACCGGATCATGGCCCGCGGCGCGGGCACCATTGGAGTACCCGAACTGACCGTCGGCATGCCGTTTCCACTGGTGGCCATCGAGATCCTGCGGTTTGCAACATCTGAGGCCCACCTCCAGGAACTGGTATACCAGGGCCGCAACTACCAGGTGGATGATGCCTACGAGAGAGGCTTGGTGGACGAGTTGATCGAGCCGGATCGCCTGTCGCAACGTGCGCTTGAAGTGGCCAAGCAGCTCGGTTCTGAGCCGTCGGCTCGATTCCTGATCACCAAGCAGCAGCTCCGCAGCCCCTCGTTGGCCATGATGGAGCGGGCCCACGAGACAGACGAGGCCGTGCGAGCTGCCTGGAAGGATCCGGCCACCGTGGCCGCAATTAGACGCTACGTGGCGGAAATGAAGCGGCGCTAGACCGGGCCGCCAGCGAAGCCAGCGACCTTGAACCGGGCATCAGCTGTGATAACCAAGCCACATATGCACCATCCGTGGAGCAGTTAATATTTAGCGTATGTCTGCGTCTCACACTCTGGCAGCGTGGCATGACCACCATCAGTGAGACCACAACAAAGGAATGATGAATGAGCAAGATGCTAGGCCGCGGCGCGGCCGCGATTGCAGTGATCCTCCTCGTAGGTGCATGCGGGTCTGACCCGGCGGCCTTAGCGCCAGACGTCGAGGCTGAAGCTCAGCAGAATGCACAGCTCAACCTCGATGTCGCCCGCTACGTTGCGGACGTCACGGTCGATGACATCCAGCTGATGACGGGTGAGGCCGATCTCGTCATGCGGAGCGGTTTTGGCCTGGCCGACGGCGGATGCGTCAAGCAACACGACAAGCGGTTTCACTGCTCCAAGAGGTGGTTCGGCTGGGGGAACGTCTCTTACACCCGCGAGATCACCTTCTATGACTCCGCAGGCGAAGTGATGGGCTACTACGATCGCGACGAGACTGATTCCATCGACATTTATGTGAGCATGAGTGGAGATCGTGCGAACGAAAAGATGTCAATGGAGGTCAGCCGCGAGCGGGACTTCACTGTCTCGGGCCTCTACCAAACGGAGACCACGAGGACCTGGGATGGTTGGGGCAGGTCCAGCCACAACCGTACTCGTGTCATCGATGAAAACGGGACCCGAACCTACGACATGACCGACACGACGACCGTTACCGGCGTGATCTTACCGGTGCCACGTCGCAGCGATTGGCCCCAGGAAGGGACTATTGAGCGGACGGTCGATGCGGAGAAGGTAGACGAGTTGGGTGAAACTACGACCAAGAACTGCAGCGTGGTAATCGAGTTCAACGGTACTCAGTTCGTACCTATCACCGTCAACGGTGAGGAGTTCACACTCGATCTCGCCACTCGGAAGATCGTCGAAGACGAGTAAGGGGCAAACGGAAGCAAAGATGTATCACGGAGCCGAGTGACCTGAGCGTCACTCGGTTCCAGCGTTTTGGCCGCTCTGGTCCTCCTCAGAGTCCTGTTCCATCCTCTGCAACTTGTCCAACGACGTCCTGAGCTCGTATTCGGTTCGTTTGCGCTCGGTGATATCGGTCGAGATCCCGCAGACGGCATAGATGGTTCCGGCTGTGTCCCGCAGTGGAAACTTTATGGATATGTAGGTGTGCAGGCCGTCGTCGTGTGGCACAACTTCCTCGAATTCTATCGGGCCCTCGGCTTCGACCACTTCCCTGTCGTTGGCACGAAGTACATCGGCTGTCGCTGCGGGGAAGATCTCATAATCGGTGCGCCCTAGGATCTCGTGGCGGGTCACGTGAAACAACTTCTCGTACTGTCTATTGATGGTGAAGTAATGTCCCTCGAGATCCTTCAGATAGATCACGGCGGTAGTGTTGTCCACAATGCTCTGGAGTCGCTTTTCACTGGTGGCCAACTCAACTTCGACTATGCGCAGTCGCTTGTTTACTGCCTCCAAACCGGCTACGCTCTGGCGCAGTTCAACCAGTTCCTCGATTAGCTGTTCTTTGGTCTTCTGCTGGTCCGACACGAGCTGCTACTCCTCCTGTATGGTTCGGCTCTGAGGCCACCTTCACTGACACATCAACCCACACCATCCGACTGACATCTGTTGGCCCGAGTCGTCCCCCGCACAGTGGCAGAATGGTACACATGCGATCCCTTCCCCGTTTGTTCCATATAGAGCCTGGCCGAGTCCCCGTCAAGTTCCGTGAAGATTTGGCCCCTACTCGCTGGGAACCGTGAATCCGTGTTAAATTTGTTGATGCACTCAAAGCCTAGAGACAAATGCCGCCCGATCGAACGACATCAGGCTGTCGCTTGGACGGGTCTCCTACTGACTTCCTTGGCGATCGCAGGATGTTCTCCCGCCCAATCCGAGACGACAGCCGAATACCAGTCATCCACTGACACGACTGCCGTCCTCGCCACCGTAGATGGCCAACCGCTGACTGTTGCTGACCTTCCGGCGGAGGTGCAGAGCCGGCTGAAGGCCTTGGAGTTCCAGTACCTCAGCCAGCGTCACCAGTTGCTCGATGGCGCCGTCCAGGGTGTCTTGGGACAGCGTCTGTTGGAGGAAGAAGCCGAGCGGCAAGGAATCAGCCTCAGTCAGTTGATCGGTACCATGACCGATGGAGACATATCGGTGACGCAAGAAGATGTGGCCACTTGGTATCAACGCAACCGAAGCAGGCTCGGAGGAAGGAGCCTCGAAGAAGTTTCGGCTGACATCGAGCGGCTTCTGATCGACACAGAACGGAATCGAATCCTGGATTCGCACGTCGCGGAGCTACAGGAGCAGAAGGATGTAGCCTTTCTGCTCGATACCCCTCGCGCGGATCTCGATAACGACAACGCAGCCACGCTGGGGTCAGATCGAGCCCCGGTGACCATTGTCGAGTTCTCCGACTTCGAGTGTCCCTATTGTCGTGTGTACATGGAGTCGTTGTACGAGGTCCGGGACGAGTATCGCGACAAAGTGCAGATTGTGTTCCGCCACTTCCCACTGAGCATCCATCCGAACGCACCCAAAGCCGCGGAAGCGTCGTTGTGCGCCATGGAGCAGGACAAGTTCTGGGAGATGCACGACCTCATGTTCAGCGAGCAGAGGAAGCTTGGCGTCGCCGATCTGAAGGAAAAGGCAGGTCGGTTGAACCTGGATCAGGCGGCCTTCGATAGCTGTCTCGACTCTGGCCGTCACGCCCAGCAAGTGGTGCTGGATATGATGGAAGGTCAGACCTTCGGGGTGGAGGGGACTCCGGCGACTTTCATCAATGGCGTTCCCGCCTCGAGCGGAGCTCTGTCGTACGACATGCTGTCCGAGATGATCGACAAAGAGTTGAAGCGACTGGGTAAGAACTAGGCGGATCACCCTCCCAGTGTGGCCAGATATGTCCCGGCCTCTTCGAGGTAGTGGCTGGCCGAATCGAAATGTCGTTCCCTCTCGTGCCTGAACGGTATCGTGGTCGTCGATGCCGCGGTCTGTGTAACGAACCTCAACTCTCCAATGGCTCGCGACAGCTCCTGGTAGGCCATCGACACGTTGATGTCGGCATCCGGTCCCGGATTGGATGGCATGTAGCGAACCACACCGTCCAACTGGCTCAGCCAGCGGGTCGACCATTGGCGCCACCGCTGTTCGGCCTGCCGTGCCTCACTCGACTCGAGCGCCGCATCGACTCCAGCCTCGGGAATTGCCAGCGCCTCCCTGCGCCCCGTCCTGATCATGGCCTCCAATTGGGTCGCTAGGTCCCGCAACCCGCGAATCGTGCTCGGATCGGCAAGCGGTGGTGCACGAGTCTGCGCTCCGGTCAGCGTCGGTGATGACTTCCTGAACCAGTCGACTGAGACAAACACCTCGTTTCGCACCTGTTCCCACCGGGTCCGAAGTTGCGGCAGATCGGCCGTCGTGTAACCCACGCCGGCCTGGGCATCGACTTCGCCGGCATAGTCGAACAACTCACCCCAGGCTCGCAATCGTCTCAGATCTCTGCCATCTCCCCGGACCGCCAGACTCAAGTCGCGCGCCAGCGCAGCAACGCGGCCGGCATCGTCGATTCCCCCCGGCTGCTCGTGGTAGAGCTGTTGCTCGAGCTGCGTGATTTGTTGGCGGTAGGGACCAGCGTCAAGCTTGTTCGTTGCAGGCGCGGTTGCGGCCAGCGGGCTCACGCCAGCTGACGAGTCATTCGACGAAGGTGTTCCGCCGCCGATGAGCTTGGGGAGTGCCAACGCAAGTACCACGATGGCCACAATCGCGAGAAGGATGATATTGAGTGGAACTGCACCGGTTTGGTCGGTGCGAAGACTTCGATTCCAGCTATCCACGGCTCTCACTCCTGGCAGGATCGCACCACTCTAGGGAGGTCCTCTCTGTTACACAATAGCCCGCATAATTCTCATGTCGGGTCCCGCCCCCCTTGACCAACTGCTCCTGTCGGGCAACGATGTCTATGACCATGCCTTTCTTCACCACCGCCTGCCCGCGCAACTGCTATAGCACGTGCAGCTTGCGCGTCGAGGTCGAAAACGGCCGGCTGCGACGGGTGGAACCCCATCCGGATAACCTCGCTACGCCGGAGGGTGCCTGTCTCAAAGGGTTGAGCTACGTCGAGCGGGTACGTTCGCCTGAGCGCATCCTTTACCCACTGCGCCGCAAACCCGGCACGTCGGGTTTCGAGCGCATCTCGTGGGACGAGGCACTCGATCTCATCGTCTCCAACCTCACGCGGATCCGAGCTGAAACCGGATCGCAGAGCGTGCTCTACTACTGCGGCAGCGGCACCAAGGGACTGTTGAACTCGGTCAGCACCGAATTCTGGAAGCTGTACGGCGGTTGCACCACCACTTACGGCGATCTCTGCTGGCCAGCCGGCCTCGAGGCAACCCGTTTGACGCTGGGTGACAACAAACACAGTGCGCCCTGGGATCTGGCCAACGCGAGGCTGATCGTCATGTGGGGCAAGAACGCCGCTGAGACGAACATCCACCAGATGGTGTTCGTGGACCGGGCACTGGATTCGGGCGCGAAGCTGATCGTAATCGACACTCGCCGCACGCAAACGTCAGAACGTGCCGAGCTGTTGATCCAACCGCGACCAGGTACGGATGGAGCACTCGCGCTCGCAGTTGCACGTCTACTCATGGCCGACGACCGCGTCGACGGCGAGTTCATCGAACAGCACGTGCTCGGCTTCGACGAGTTTGCCGCTTCGCTTCGCGACCTAACACCGGAGAAGGCGGCTCAGATCACTGACGTGCCGGTTGAGTACATCCACCGTCTAGCCGGATTGATGGGAACTACGTCGCCCATGACCATCAGCGCGGGCTTCGGGATGCAGCGCTACACCAACAGCGGACAGGCTATGCGTTCGATTCTGTCGCTGTTGGCAATCACCGGCAACATCGGCAAGCCGGGCTCTGGATGGGTATACGCCAACCTGCAGAGTCACATCTTCGACGAAGTGAAAGACCCGATCGCATTCTTCCCACAGGAAAAACCTGACGGCGTCATCCGCGTGTCGATCTCGACCGCTCTGCTGGGGCAACACATGCTCGCTGCCAAGGACCCACCGCTCCGCATGGCGTGGGTCGAACGCGGCAATCCCGTAACACAGAACCCCGAAACGAACACCGTGCTAGAAGCATTTCGGGCGCTGGAGTTTCGCGTTGTGGTCGATCAGTTCTTGACTGACACTGCGCGCGAAGCCGATTTAGTGCTACCTGCCAAGACGATGTTCGAGCAGTCCGACGTAATCGGCGCCTACTGGCATCCGTACATACAACTCAAGCAAAAGGTGATGGAACCCCCGGGCGAGGTGAAGCCCGAATCGGAGGTCTATTACCAGCTGGCCCGCCGACTGGGCATCAGCGAGCACGAGTTGCTGGGACGCATACCCCAACCCGGCGACGAAGCGATTCGGCAATTCTTGAATGGCAAGCTAGCACCGTTTCCAGATCTGTCTCTCGAACGGCTGCGTCAGGGACCGGTGCTGGCGCCCGGTCATCAAGCGGTTGCGTTTTCGGACTTCGTCTTCCCCACCCCGTCTGGCAAGATCGAACTTCTCTCCGCCGAAGCGGCCCACCGGTGGAACGCCGATCCGCTTCCCGCTTATTGCGAGCCGGAGGAATCCGCAAGAAATGAATCAGCAGAATCGAGCGAGTATCCGCTGTACATGATGACGCCCAACACCAAGAACCGGATCCACTCACAGTTCAACAACCTGAAGATGATCCAACAATTCGGCGACAAGCCGTTCCTGCTGATCAACCCGGTGGACGCACTGAGTCGTGACATCTCAGACGGCGATGTGGTCGCAGTCTTCAACCGACGAGGCGAGATCAGGATAGAGGCACGGCTGGATAACGGTATCAAGGCAGGATGCGTATCGGTCACCAACGGTTGGTGGATCACCGAAGGCGGTACGGTGAATTTCTGTTCCTACGGCCGAGAGACTGATATGGGTTACGGAGCTGCATTTCACGACAACCTGGTCGAGGTACAACTCAACAGCCAATGAGGTACTGAAATGAGCGAACAAGGAATCGTCGCATTTTCCCGGCGCAAGTTCGTCGGTACGCTCTGCCCGGTGCTTGCTGGAGGGCTGGCGTTTCCCCAAGCGCTACGAGCACAGCAACAAGATCTCCCGGGGTTCTGGGGTGAGTTCACACCGCAGGAAGGTGGCATGATTGGCAAGTCCAGTATGGCCCAGGATGTCCCCAACTACATGGGGAAGGGTCTGGGATGTGCCGAAATTTGCCTGGCGGCATCCTGCAAGTACATGGGTGTGTCGGATGAATGGGTCGACGCGGCAGCAGTGTTCTCCGGTGGCTTTGGCAAAGGCGATCTGTGTGGTCTGCTGACCGGCGGGCTCATGGCAATGGGTGTCGCGGCCGGCAAGCTACATGAGGGTCGCGCCGAGTTGAAGCAGTTCGCGCGCCCGTTGAAGGACGAATATTGGGACTGGTGGACTTCACGTGGTTCGGTGCACTGTGCTGAGCTGCGCACTCGCTACAACGGCAGTGAGGAATTCCTGCGGATGACGCAGCGCGCAACGGCCAAGGTGGAGCAACTGATCGAGCCTGCACGCGCGTGAGAGGTGTCGTCTGCCAGCCCTCGTTGGGTACGAGCAGCTGGCAGACACGGTACGCTGGTTTTCTGCACTCAGCTGGGCTTTACTCCCACAAGACCAACTCCGCCCTCGGGAGGCTCGGGAGTCTTGTCGTCCGGTCCACCGATGAGCGTGAACTGAATCGGCAACTGGATCAGCGTCCTCACCGCTTCACCGTCTACCTTCGCAGGTCGAAACAACGTGCCCTCGAGCAAGCTCTTCGAGGGCAACTCGAACGCCTGGTGAGTTGATTCGAGGATCTCCACCGAACCTGGCTCGACCCTTCCATCTACCCCCACGATACCCTGAAGCAGGACGTGGCCTTCGATCCCGGCTTGCTGCAGCAGTCTAGGGTATTCCAGCGGCGGGCTTGAGATTCGCTCAGGGGGGCTGTCCACCTCGGTGTCCGCGTAGACCCCCGCCAGGACGTCGGCTTCTGCATCACTCATTTGCGACGGCACCGGTGTCTCGCATGCCAGCAACGCAAATGTCCCGGCCAAAACAACTGCCACACCAGCTTGTGCAAGCTTCAATCTCGGTTTGAGTGTCATGATCTCTATCCTCCGAGCGAGAGACGATTTTCGTTCGATCAGGGCCAGTGTGGCGAACCGTGGATACCAGGCTCGGCTGCCCACCTCGAGGAGAAGCGTTCCGTAGGTACGTAGGTCACCCCCTTGGCCCAGCACTCGTGCGTCGCAGTCCGCCTCCAACGCTGTGCGCATGCGGCGCAGCTGCCACCATAGGGAGATGTTCCAGGGAAACAGCAGGACCGCGAGTGAGGCAAGCATGATGAGTCGCAAGTCACCGGCTCGCACGTGTTCCTCTTCATGCCGCAAAGCAACGCGGCGCATGCCAGCACTCAGTTCCAGCAGCCAGTCGGGCACAACAACCTCATGATTGAACAGCCCTATCACGGCCGGACCCACGTGGTTGGAGACCAGAACCTGCTTGCCCTCAAGTGTGGCAGTGTGCCAGCCGCGTCGTTCACGCTTGAGTCGCCAGAGAGATCCGACCACGAGAGCCACCAGAGCAAGTGACATTGCCAACCACATGATTGCCAACATGCTGTCAAACCCGGCCAGCACGGGAGTCGCAGGCGCATACGCCTGCAATGGGCTGCTCAGCAGGCTAGTGGCGATCACCGGCAACAGGGGCATCGCCTGGGCACCGTCGGCTACGCCGTCGGCCCGATTGACGACAGTCCAGTTCACCAACGGCACGAGCAGCGACCCGACCAACGCTACAACCCAAACGGCGCGAGCGGGTTTGCCATACAACCGGATCAGATGCTCGGCCGCGCTTGCGGCGACACCAAGGCAGAGCGCGACCAGGATGCTGTAGATCATCCACGAGGCGATCATCGCTCCATCTCCTCGAGTCGCTTGTCCAGCAGCTCTCTCATGCGGCGCAGCTCTGCGGGCGAGACGCGCTCATCAGACAACAGTTCAGCCATGAGCATGGCCCGCGAGCCCTGATAGACCTTGTCCACCAGACGGTTCAGGGTCTTGGCTCCGGCTGCCGCGGGCTCTACCTGTGGGTGGTATCGATATGCCCGCCCTTCCAGATCGTGCCGCAGATGCCCCTTGGACTCGAGCGTCTTGAGGATCGTCATTACGCTGGTGTAGGCCAGCCGATCACCGAGCGCCTCCTGCACCTCGTTGACCGTGGCCGATCCCAAGCGCCAGACAATGGACATGACGTCGAGTTCGCGGTTGGTGAACTGCACACCCATTTTGCACCTCAGGCCTAAGTCATTTAATCAGAAGCACATAGATACTCCGGTTCTACATAGCTGCTTCTAGCTGACTACTATATCTATAGTACTACGTACTACAGATTACGTTCCCAGTCAAGGTCGGGCTTCTTGGGCTTCCGAACTTGCGGGTCAGTCGGCTCTCTCAATCCGGACCAGTGGATGCGATTCCCCCGTGCGACTTGCGGGGTCCAGGAGATCAGTTACTGAGAGCGGACACGACCCAGTGCTTCGAGACCGACAGCACCTGCCTCGCCGCCCGCTATCTTCCGAGGTGACAGGCGCTGGCCGCTTTCAACCAAGGCAGACGGTCGGTGCCCGTCGCTCAGCCGTCAACATCGGAGGATATGACCGTGCACTGGTTTAGCACTCTTGCGAGTTGTCACTCGATTCCCCGCACCAGCTTGCTGGCGTTGGCTCTGTTCGTCACGTCAGGTGCCGCGTGCGTTTCTGATACAAGCGACGAGTGGATTTCCCTTTTCAACGGCCGTGATCTGACAGGTTGGACACTCAAGATCACGGGCAGTGAATTGGGACAAGATCCCTGGAACACGTTCAGAGTCGAAGACGGTCTTCTCACCGTCGGATACGAGAACTACGACGAGTTCGCCGGCCGCTTCGGCCACCTGTTCTACGAGGAGCCGTTTTCTCACTATCAACTGCGGCTGGAATACCGCTTCGTCGGGACACAGCTGCCTGATGCCCCTCAATGGGCGTTCAAGAACAGTGGAGTGATGTTCCACTCTCAGAGTCCGCAGACGATGCTCGTTGATCAGAGTTTTCCGATCTCTCTCGAGGCTCAACTTCTTGGCGGCAACGGGACTGACGAGCGACCAACGGCAAACATTTGCACACCTGGCACCCATGTGGAGATGCAAGGAGTCCTGGTAGAAGACCACTGCACATCTGCTGCAGCGCCGACGATCCACACGGATGAGTGGGTGACAGTGGACCTGCTCGTACTAGGAGACTCACTGATCGCACACATCATGGATGGGGACACCGTGTTGATGTACTCCCGGCCTGTGATCGGAGGAGCCGACAGCACCGAGCTGGAGGCGGCGGGGATGCAGGACGGCGAAGCTGTTGCCGGAGGATACATCGCGCTCCAAAGCGAGAGCCACCCGATTCAGTTTCGTCAGGTGCTGTTGAGGCGGATCCCCCCAGCTTCGTACTGAGCGACAGGCCGCGGTGCCACGGCCGCTCTGCCCGCGCCAGATGATTCTGTTCGCTGGAACCGAGCCGGTGGGATCCAAAGACCCCTCGACAGTCGGTCTCGGCCCCACGGCGGATCCGACCGTGGGTTTTCCTCCCTCAAAGCGTCTTCTTAGGTAGAGGCTCGCGAAAACTCAGACCCGCGCTCAGGAGCATCGACCGTTGTTGACCGAAGCAGAGCTGGTTGAGATCTACCGGGAGCACACTACCCCGCTCTACGCGTTTGTATCGCGGCGCGTCGGCGGTGACCGCGGGCTCGCAGAAGACGTCGTGCAGGACACCTGGCTGCGCGCGGTAGCTGTATGGCCGCGGCGGGGGACGCCGGAGAACCAGAGGGCGTGGCTGATCCGAGTCGCGCGCAATCTTCTGGTGAGTCACTTCAGAAGACGTCGTCCCGCGCTCGTGAACCCGGCAGAACTCGACATTGCAGACGACAGCTACCGCCCGGAGTCACCCTGGTCAGCAACTTTGGTCGCTTGGGGGCTCGCGCGCCTGCGAAGCAAGCAGGCCCAGTTGCTCGAGGCTTTCTACTTCGATGGCAAGAGCACGCGTGAGATCGCCCAGGAGCACGGTTTGTCCGAACGTGCGGTGGAAGGTCGGCTGCGTCGCGCGCGGCAGAGCCTGGAGAAACGTCTGAGACCGTACATCAGCTCCGCTGCACCCGTTCCCAGCGCGCAAGAATCTGCGGTGGAACCAGTAGCTGCATTGAAGCTGTCTGAGGGAGGAAGTAACAATGCATGACAAACACGAACCCGATCCCCAGTTCGTCGAGAACTTGGAGTGGCAGCTCGGCAGTGAGCTACGGCGGCGCGATCGAGCTGGCACCACGCAGCACCGGAGCCTCCGCGTCATGAAGATTGCCGCTCTGATGCTCGGCTCCGTCGTACTCGGTGCCGCGGCAATGGGCGCCTCACAACAACTGGGTGAGACCTGGCGGCGCGAACTGTTGGAGGCCCGTCTGGAAGTGCAGTTGCAGTTGGCCCAACAGCGGGTCCAGACACAGTTGTTAGCCCTAGGACTGACACGCGAGCAGGTGGAGCTCGGCCTGCAAACCGACAACGATCTGATCTACTTCGAACTCAAGATCGCACAGGCTGAGACCGACGCGAACATCGTTCAGCTGGAGCTAGAGGAGCTGCAACAGTCCGGTCGCGAACCGTTGGGTGAGCTGTCTTCGCCATTGGTGAACGGCCGCGATTTCGTGAGCGAACGCATAGAGGCGCGCATGGACTTGGCGCGGCACCACCTCATGGTTGTGCGGAGCGAACAGCAGCGCATGCGGGAACGGGCAGACCTCGGCGTCATGTCCGAGAGCGACGTTGCCGGACAGCGAATCGTGACGATCGAAGCCGAGCAGCAGATAATGACCTTGCAGGAACAGCTGGACGTGCGGCGTTCATATCTCGATTCCGAGATCACCGCTGTCGAGGCCGAACTGAGACTGCTGGAACTCGAAGCGCAGAGCCGAGTCGTCGTGTTGGATCAGCAGCGACAGTACTTCCAGCAGATGCTGAACGGATTCCAGGATGCCATAGATGCCGGTTCAATGCACCCCGCCGCCGAAGTCCAGATGCGGACACAGGTGGACGAGATGGAAGCGCAATTGCAGCTTGCCCAAGCAGAGTTGGACATAGTACAACGGGAGTTGGAGAGAAGGAGAGAGAACCGATAACACAGACTTCCCGGTGTCCCGGCTTCCCCGGGGCACCGGCGGAACACCTCGGTGAGGGTCGCTACATCATGCAGCGGCAAAGGGACCAAGGTACCGTCGGGCCGGAACCCACCGTCGGTCACAAGGCGCGCGCCTTCGACCACTCGGCCACCTGTCCTTTCAACGCGGGCAAGGATTGAAAGTAGTCGGTTCGGGTAGGTAGCTCAACGGAAGGGGCTGGCATCTCCTGTCCCGTCTACGCACGGATGAGTTGACAATACCCAACAAAGCACCATAGCAAAAAAAAAGGCTGCCCCCAACACGGAAGGCAGCCTCTTAGCATCTACAGCGCTTAGTAGATCAACTCAGCCCAACGGCCTTCGGCGATCATCTTTGCCTTTTGCTGCTCGTACTCTGCAGGCGAACCGACAATCTTCACCAGCGCCTCGTCCAGCAGTCCGCTAATCTGCTTCAGACCGGCCACGTAGATGTAGGTCTTGGGATCCTGCAGCTGGGTCCAGACTTCATCGGCGTTCTGGGCGATGGCCCCTTCCAAGTCGACTGGCACGTCGAAATGGGCACGCGGACTGAGCGCCTGGAAAGCCTTGAAGGTTTCTTCGTCGTAATAGTATTTCAGGTCGTCGTTCTGGTCGTTCATGTAGGCAAGCTCAATGCCTTTCATGGCGCCGTGGTACAGTCGCACATCGCCCTCCCAACCACCCAGTTCACTGTAGATATGCTTGATGAAGGCCCGGAACGGGGCAATCCCCGTGCCCAGCCCGATCATCAGCAGATTGGCGTCTTTTTCCTTGGGCAGGGTGAACGCAAGATTGTAGGGGCCCACCAACGTCACTGCGTCGCCTTTCTTCAGATCGCATAGATAGTTGGACGCCTTACCGTCGTAGCGTTCGCCATTGAAATCGTCAATGTAGAAGCAGCGCTTCACTAACAGCGAAATCACCGGCTTGAAGTCATCGGCCGCACCGCCGCCGGCAATAGAATAGAGACGCAGGTATTGTTTTTGGCCAAATTCGTGGGGACCCGGCACCAAGACGCCAACGCTTTGCCCTACCTGATAGGTGAAATCTATGTCATCCACGGCTAGGTCAATGTGCCGTAGTTCCGTTTCGCTGTCGTCGGGCGTAATCCGCGTTGAGCGCACTACGGAAGCACTCATCTGACGGGTCGTATCGTAATCTTTCAGCCGCATTCTATTCTCCTAATCCTCCATATTCAGGGTACCGAATCAAATCGGGCCACCTGTCAGTAGCCGTACGCCCGGCCGAACCGATGTAGGCCATGCTCCAGCGCAAGTGTTGTTTCCATACCACTATACCACCATACAATAATCCTATGACGTTTTCCAGGGAGGGGTTCGATCATGGTCAGTTCTTCGCCGCTAATGGGAGTGGATCTATCTCGCCAACCACGTACAGAGTGAGCGGGGGCTTGCCGTGATCGCCGTGGAGCAGCCGGAGGCGTTGGTGCCTTGATGTAGGTGACCTGTTGCCCGGCTCCATTCGGTGGTTCGGTTGTACCGGACTGCCGAATCCTACTCCTCTCGCAGGGTGCTTACCGGATCTACGCTCGCAGCCCTGTGAGCTGGAAGCAGGCACGCGACCAAAGCCACCCCCAACATCACTGCTGCAACCGAGCAGAAGGTGATGACATCCATGGTGCCGACACCGAACAGCATGCTCGCCATGAAACGCGTGAGGTAGAAGGTACCGGCGGTTCCAAGCGCTACACCAACGAGCGCCAGTCGTAATCCCTGCCACACCACACTGCCCAGCACCTTGCTCGGTCCCCCGCCGAGCGCTATGCGAATACCAATGTCCTTGGTGTGCTGCTGCACATGATGTGACATGACGCCGTAAACGCCGATGACCGACAAGAGTAGCGCGACGACTGCAAACGCTGCAGCAAGAGCAGTGAGATACCGCGGAGCTTGAAGCGAGTTGGCGATGGACTCATCGATAGTCGTAACGTTTGAGAGTGGAAGCGATGAGTCCAATTCTCGTACGGCGTTCTTCAATGTCGGCAGAACTACCATGGGATCCGAGTGTGTCTTCACAAGGAGGAACACGAACCGTTTCGTACCTTGGCTCATCGGCCAGTAAACTGTCCCTGTACCCGGATCATCGAGGCCCACGTATTTCACATCGCTGACCACGCCTACGATCGTCGACAGCGGACAAGTCGTGCACCCACCACTCACAAATCTCTTCCCCACCACACTCTCATCGGGGAAGAACCGATTGGCCCACGCCTGATCGACGACTACAACCGGTGGTGCATCGCCGTGGTCCAGCTCATTGAATGGCCGGCCCTCGACTACATCAATGCCGAGTGCGGTGAAGTATCCCAGTGTCACCGCCACCCATGGCGTAGCGGGTTCGCTCTGTCCGGGAGCGGTAGGTTTGTCCTCCAAGTTGAAGTTGTTGATCATGTTTACACGCGTCGGCGGCAGAGCATCTCCCAAGACTACGGATTCAACTCCGGGAAGTGCCTCGACGCGATCGACCACCTGCGGCCAAAAGGCCTGGACGTCATCTCGTTCGGGATATGCCGTTTCCGGCAGAGAGAGACCGGCGACCAAGATATTGTCGGTGTCGAACCCTGGATCTACGTTCTGCAATCGTGCGAGGCTGCTGATTAGCAGACCAGCCCCAATCAAGAGTGGTGTGGCGATAGCAAACTGTGATGCCACCAACACACGACGGATTCGTCGTGGTCCTGCTGCATCAGTCGCCGATCGCCCGCCCACACGAAGCGCCCTCTCGAGACGGAGCTTGACGCCGGTGAGTGAAGGGATCAAACCGAAGAGGAGGCCGCTGATGAGAGTCACCACGGCGAGAAACAGAAGCACGCGCTCATCCACTCCGATCTCTTGTGCGCGTGGAATGAAGTCAGCACCGGTAGTCGTAAGCAGCCTGATCCCTCCATACATCACGAAAACCCCAACCAGCGCACCACCCAGGGCGAGCAGCGCGCTCTCCGACAGCATGTGCTGCATGAGCCTACCCCGCGAAGCGCCAAGCGCCGCACGCACCACCAGTTCACGACTGCGTTGGGTTGTTCTGGCGAGCAGTAGGTTGGCTGCATTGTTCGATGCAATGAGGAGCAGGAAGACCACGGCGCCAAGCACCAACATCTCGGTCGTCCCCACGTCGCCCACCACAACATCCTTCAGGTCCATCATTCCCCATGAAGCACCTTGGTCCTGGTAGGAGTCCTGCCAAACCGGAAAAATGCGCTTGTTGATGGCTCGCAATTCCTCGGAGGCCACCGAACGGTCTGTTCCAGCGTTTACGCGTGCAATGGCTGTGATGAAGAACGGTCCCCTGCGGGGCGGGTGTTGCCACTCCACGGCGACGAAGAAGTCGCGTCCTTGCTCGAAGGGCCCTACGGTTCTGGGCAATATCCCCACAACCATGTAGTCGTTGCCGTCCAGTTGGATTGACTGTCCCAGGGCTCTCACGTCTCCGCCCAGATGTCTGCTCCAGAAACTGTGACTTATGACGACGGTAGCTTTACTCTCCGGCTTGCCATCCGATTCGTTGAAGACGCGTCCGCGGAACGGTGTGACACCCAGCAAGGAGAAGTAATCCCAGGTCACGAACTTGCCGCTTACCCTCTCCGCAACGTCACCGCGGTTGAACGTCACGGTGGAGTTGTCGTACCCGGCGATGCTCACGAAACTGGTCTGCTGTTCTTCCAATGCGCGGTAGTCGGCAACTGAGATTGGCCACCGGTGGGGTGGTGACTCGGTGAAGATCCGAACCAGCTCGTCGGGATTGCTGTACGGCAGAGGTTGGATCAGAACCGCATTGACCGCACTGAAGATGGCTGCAGTAGCACCAATACCGAGTCCTACAGTGAGCACGATGGTCGCAGCGATCATCGGCGACCTTGCCAGGGAGCGAGCGCTGTGCCGCAGATCGCGCACCAGGCTGTAAATCACGCTGGCCCTAGCTGAGCCCGCCGAACGTACCGCGCCGTTACCGCCCTTGCCTGGAAACATCCTTCGCAGCCGCTCGACCATCAGCCGCCTAGGATACGTGATCAGTTGCCTGCGCAACCATGCTCGGGCAGCAACCTCGCCATGAAGTTCCAGACGTCGGCCGTACAACTCAGACAGATCGTTGATCACCGCACGACGGTCCGCCCGTTTCAGCAACACATACAGCAGCAACCGCGCCGTACGCGGTAGCGGGCCCGTACCTTCTTTCGTAGACTGATCCCTCAACATCAGGCCTTCTCCAACGTTGTCTCGATCCCGTCCCACAACCGGATGTAGGTGTCACGCGAGTGCTTGAGGCGCCGGAGCGCCTCGGGCGTAGGCTTGAAGTAGCGGCGCACACGTCCGGTGTCGTGACTGGCACGTTCGTCGAGGCGGGAAGTGAGAAGCCCCTTATCCTCCAGCCGACGAAGCACTATGAACACCGCGGCCTGCGCTATCTCTCGGCCCGTGCGCTGTTCCAGTTCCTCGACGATCGACACGCTGTAGGCTTCGCCACCCTGCTGCAGGATGGCCAGCATTATCTGATGTTCGAACTCTCCGAGTGTCTCTCTAGTCATGTTGTCTGCTCACTAACGATGTTAGTGTAACTCTAGTCGCCAGGTGCCCGTATGTCAATAACAATGTTAGTGGAGCGGGGTCAGCGGCTTTCCTTGTAGCGGACGTGTTGCGGCCGTCTTTGACCGTCTCGGCTCATGCATTACGTTATGCCATCCCGTATTCACCTCCCGGTACGAACCCACAGACTGGACACGTGCGCCACACCTTCGTCTTCGATCAAAACAAGTGCACCGGCTGTCAGGCTTGTCAGCTCGCGTGCGTGATCGAGAACGAACTCGAGCCTGACGCAAGTTGGCGCGGCATCCATACGTTCAATGAACGGCACTATCCCGGCGCACCACTGTTTCACCTCTCGCTGGCGTGCAATCACTGCGCCGAACCTGCATGTATGTACGCGTGTCCGGCACTCGCCTATTCCAAGGACAGCGAAACCGGCGCCGTACTGATCGATCAGGACAAATGCATAGGCTGCAGGTACTGCACCTGGGCCTGCCCCTACGATGCACCCAAGTTTGACCACAAGAACGGCGTGATCAGCAAGTGCAACTTCTGTAACGATCGCATCAAACGGGGATCGCAACCGACCTGCGTGGAGTTGTGCCCCACCGGCGCTCTGACGTTCGATTGCTTGCCGGAGGGGGAAATAGTGAACACTTCGGCCGGGTTCACTGCGACCGAGTTGGCACCGTCGATCAAGATCGTTCCGCTGCGCCAGAGTCGATTAGTACCGCAGGTCACGGCCCCGGTTACGACCGCAACGCACCTTGGCGAACTCGATTCACTCCCCGCTCGTGTTACACTGCGCACCGAGTGGTCGCTGGCCCTGTTCACGTTGCTCGGTGCGATCTTGTTCGCACTCGCAACCGCAACTGTCGCGACTGGGATGCGCCTGAATCCCGTGCTGTTCATTGCGCTGTCGGCGGCCGGTATGGGGCTCGCAACGGTACATCTGGGTCGCAAAGAACGCGCGTGGCGGGCAGCGCTGAACGTAGCTCGCTCGTGGCTCAGCCGAGAGATCGTCTTGTTCTCGCTTTTCCTACCGACTGCCCTGCTCTACCTGATAGCCGACCCTCAGGTGGCGTTACTTGGATGGATCGTCGTGACCCTCGGCGCGATGGCAATCTTCTCGATGGACATGGTGTACAAGTACGCCGTCAGACCGGCACCGGCAGTGCACAGTGCCGGCGTGCTCATCACCGGGATATTTCTTCTGGGAGTGGTCACACTGAACCCTGTGCTTGCTGGCGCGCTGGGGAGCCTGAAGCTGGCACTCTATCTCTGGCGCAAGACGATCCTGGCCGTCAACGCCAGGAGCGTGGGCCCCTGGGCCAGTGTCGCAAGGATTGGCTGCGGTTTCGGGATGCCGCTGGCGTTCGCCGCGACAAACGCGGCCCAGCTTCACGCGTTCATAGTAGCGAGCGTATTGCTGGGCGAGTTGATTGACCGCGGCGAGTTCTATTCAGAGATAGAAATAATCACGCCGGCACGCCAGATGGCACTGGACCTCGATACAGAGATACAAAGAACTCAATAGAATACGGGGAACCGGGCTACCGAGACTGGACCCTGAAGGATGACCTGGCAGGCGTGGTCCGGACGAACCCGGAGCGTCACCAAGGGCGACCGCCGGGAACGCCGTGCCCACTGGGTTGTAGTCGTTAGCGTTGTTGATGCAGTCGCATCTCCTCAGCCATCTCGTTGATATCCCGCAGGTCCTTCACCATCTCGCTCCAGCCGTACCACAGGGCGTAGTCCGGATTGGCATGGAACGCGCCTTGGAAGGCACGCATACGATGCTTGAGGTGCATCTCGAACAGTCTCTGCTCTATGACAGTGGGTGCGTCGTGGAACATCAGCAGATCGGGAAACGCATAGGCATAACCAGCGGGCTGCTCCAGCACCCCGTCTTCGTATAGACCCGCGACCACACGTATCCCCTCGGCCAGCAGATGGTCGGCCTCGCGAATCATGTCGTCGCCTTTTGCAAGTTCGGTACGGGCAAATCTGGTGGAGTGACAGTCACCGCAAATCTGGATCATCTTCTCGCGTTCTTGATCGAACCCTTCCTGGGTCAACCGAGCCACCTTGGCTGCCTGCACGACTTCCAGCCGCCCTGTGGGCTGACCCTCGGGATCCAAAACACCGAGCGCCTGAAGAATGGTCACCCTGTCGGCTGCCCACTGCTCATCCTTAGGCATGGGAAGTCGCACCGCCAGGAACCCCCAGGCAGTGAGCACTCCATGATCTCCATCGGGCATGTGACAGGTCTGACAAGTGGGTGCTGCAACCGATTCGGGCAGCGTGCCGTTCTGTTTCAACAGATAGCGTACGCCATGTTTGGACGAAGAGTACATCTCCCACTGCGGGTGATCGAAACCCATGTGGCAGGTCTGGCATGCCTGTGGCTGAGAAGCCTCCTTGACCGAAAATGCGTGACGGGTGTGACACGCATCGCATGACGCGTTGCCGTAACCCGCGCCTTGCTCTCGCAAGGTTGCGATCTCCTCTTCCGACTTGAGACCGACCTTGTGGCAGCCACCACAGCCTTTCATCCCCTCCGTCAACGCCACAGGCTGCGCGTGAATGCTGGGCATCGCGTTCATTGCCGCCCACGCCAACGCGTGCTTCCCGTTGCTGAACTGCTCCACACGCTCGGCATGACATTGGGCGCACGTCTCCGGAGTGGGCATTGGGCCACCATGCTGGCCGTGACAGGTCGAACAATCAACACCGGCGCCGGCGTGTTTGCTGTTTTGCCAGTCCGCGACCACGCCGGGAGTGCCCTCGGTATGACACTCGACGCAAGGCGATTGTGCGTTCAGTTGGCTGTTGTCGGGCTGATTGGGACCTACGAATAGAAAGAGTATCGCTATCGGGGAGAGTGAACGGACGGTCGTCCTGAGCATATGCGAACCTCCAACGAGAGTGATGTTGGGCGATTTACTGCATATTCACGCGGCAATATAGCGTTCCGTCATGCGGGGTGGAACACGGGCCTAGGCGGCTTCACGCTGCCCGGCATCCCCAGTCCCACACCGGTGTCTTCGGAACCACATTCCGGGTTGCCATCGCAGAACTTAACGACCGGTCGACTCGTACTTGACTACAGCCGATATCCACTCACACCGCCATCATAGGATCGTCAAATGCCTCGCTCGTTGTTGTGGCTCTTGGTCTTGCTAGCCCCCACAGCCATGGAAGCCCAGCAGGAAGTCGAATTCTCCGGTCTAACCTGGCTGATACAAGGCGAGGCCAAGATCGATGCCCATATGGGTCAGCAATCCCTGCTGATGCGTTCCGCCTCGGCAATTCTCAAGGACTCGGATCTGGAGAACTTCACGATCGAGTACGACATCGCTGTGAAGGGGCCCCGCTCGTTCGTGGGGGTGGCATTCCGAGCTGACACACTTGGCGGCTACGAGGACTTCTACATCCGGCCACATCAGACGGGACGGTTCGACGCCATCCAGTATACTCCGGTATACCACGGAGTATCGGGCTGGCAGCTCTACCCCGAGGGGAACGCCACACTGGATATTCCCCGCGATCAGTGGCTGCACGTGAAGCTGGTGATATCTGGTTCGCGCATGGAGGCGTACATCGATGGGCAGAGTGAGCCGGCGATCGTAGTAGACGAACTGGTACGGGGAAGAAGCCGCGGCCTCCTGGCACTCAAGTCGAACTTCCCTGCCGAGGGACACCCCGCCGATTTCTTCCCGACCGCGTTCGCCAACGTCGTTATCCAGAGCAGTGACGAACTGGCCGGATACACCGCCGCCGCGCCGCCGCCGCCCGAAACCGGGTTCATCACCAACTGGGATCTTTCGCCCGCCTATGCCGCATCACTCGGTGTGATCGAGGCGGTACCCGCAGACTGGATCGCCAGTGACGGTTGGGAGACGGTCGAAACTGACTCCAAGGGACGGGTCAACATCGCGAGGTACCGTGTGTTGCCACGTGAAGGAGGCACGGTTCTAATGCGCGCGACAATCCATTCCGCAGGCGAGCAGAGCAAACGGCTCAACTTCGGCGCCAGCGACCGGGTGAGCGTGTTCCTGAACGGCAAGGTGCTGTTCACCGGAGACAACACTTATCGATCCCGGTCGTTGCGTTACCTCGGCGTGATGACCATCGACAACGACGCCCTGTTCCTTCCGCTGCAACAGGGGGAGAACGAATTGCTGTTCGCTGTGAGCGAGGCCTTCGGTGGCTGGGGAGTTACTGCGCGATTCGAGGATCTCGCTGGCATCGAATTGAAGACTGGGAGAAACTAGAGCAACCAACAGACACGATGACAGACTCCACCACCCGACGTGACCGCCGGGCCTACCCCAACCCCCGCACCATCACCGCCCGGGCGCAGCTGGAACAGCTGAGCTGGTGGATCGTGTCACCCTGCTTGGCAACCGCAGGCCCCAGCCTGAGATCCCGGTGGCAACGGGGACATATCGGTCGGGCGCCGACGATAGCCATCGCTCGGATCTGAGCCGCCTCTTCATGTGAGAAGGTAGCCGGGGTCATGCGGATATCTGCCACGTCCGACGTTTCCCGGTCACACCTTCTCCTGGGCTCGCTGGAACGCCGCTCGCGACCAGTACGAGAATCGGTAGTCTGCTCGGCAGTCTCGGTCCGGCGCTCTTCTCCGGACCGGCGGTCTTTGCCGCTGCGCCGCTCGACTGCGCAGAGGAACAACTCCCGGAGGTTTTCCTGGGAATCCCAACCATGAATGGTATGAGTGGTTGCGACCCGCTCCTCGCCCGGGCGTTCGAACACGATAGTCGCAATCTCCGTGTCCGACCCGGTGTCCTCGGCACGACGCGATAGAGGTCGCGGCTGCCAGAAAGCGCAAACATGCCACTTTTGCCCCTCTTCGTCGACATATGTAGCCACAGCGTCGCCCATTGAACGCCTCCTGCAAGCACCAATCCACAATTTAGGAAGATCGGAGGTTACCGGATACCCTAGGAAGATGCAGGAGGGGAAGATGGGGAAGGAGGGGAAGGAAATGGGTTAGAAGTGGCAGACGGGACAGAGGGGCAGATGATTTGCGATGTACGATTTGCGATCTCAGAATGGCGATTTGAGGACAGATGGACAAATCGCAAATCATAAACCGCAAATCGTCAATCTGAAATCATTCGGTCCGCAGCGTCTCCATCGGATCGGTCTTCGCCGCCTTTCGGGCAGGGAAAAAACAAGCCGCCATCGCAACTGCAGTCAGCAACACCGACACCGCAACGAACGTCGACGGGTCGGTGGAGGTGACCCCGAACAAGAAACTCTCGAGTGTGCGCGTAACTGCGTAGGCACCGGCGAGACCTAGTCCTACTCCGACTACCGTGAGGACCAAGCCGTGCCGCACGATCATGCCGACGACGTTGATCCCGCGCGCACCGAGCGCCAGCCTGATCCCCATCTCACGGTGCCGTTGTCCTACAGCGTAGAGCATCGAGCCGTATATGCCGCCGGCGGCTAGGATCACTGCGACCGTGGCAAACGATATCAGCAGTGCCGAGTAGAACCGGGGCTCGGCAACCGAGTTGGCGACTTGCCGCTCGTAAGAAATGATGTCCACGATGGGAAGATCCGGTTCGATCGCCCACAGCATCTCACGCAGTCTCTCGGCCATCGGACCGAACGCTACACCTGATTTGACGGCGAACTGAATGCGGTGCCCTGACGCGTATGGGAAGAAGGGTACGTACAGGTGCTCGTCGTCTTCGCGCTCGAGTCCCCAGTGACGCATGTCCTCGATCACACCAACAACTACAGCTCTTGTATCACCGAAGTAGAACGATTTACCCACGACACGCTCCTCACCGAACACGCGCCGTGCCAACGACACGTTCATTACTGCAGGGGGCACGGTTTCGAATTCGTCCGCATCCACAAATCCCCTACCCTGCACCATGCGTGACCCGAGCACTTCGAAGTAACCCGGTGTGACCGGGGTTATTATCGCGCTCTCTGGATTGCCAACATGCGATCCCTCCGTGGACTCGTCTGCTACCTCCGTGGGTGGGCGAATCACCTGCATCCAACAACACATCAGACCCCCGGTGGTACCGAGCGGCAGAGTGACGCCAGCTGCAGCCAACTCTACACCTGGCAAGTTGTTGACTCGCTCCAGATACTGACGGGTGAACTCGCGTCGCTGCTCTTCCGAGTAGGCTGGTCCTGGCCGCAGGCTCACGACGGTGATGTTGGCCGTGCTAAACCCTGGGTCGACGTTCATTAGCCGCACGAAGCTGTTGAACAGCAGTCCGGCACCCACCAGCAACATCAGGGCTAGAGCAATCTCCAGCACCACGAGGCCGGAGCGGAGTCTCAGCCTACCGCGGCCAGCCGTTGCCGTCCCCGTGGCATCCTTAAGCGCATCACTCACATCGACTCGCGCGGCTTTTAACGCGGGGACAACTCCGAACAATACGCCCGTTATGATCGACACCATCAGTGCGAACCCCATCACACGCCAATTGACTGCGATATCATCCACTCGGGGCATGCCACCCGGACTCAATGCCTCGAATGCGTTGACACCTAAATACGCGAGCAAGACACCTAGCGCCCCACCAATCACTGAGAGGGAAACACTCTCAGTAAACAGTTGCGCCACTACACGTGGCCTGCCGGCCCCGAGTGCCGAACGGAGCGCCATCTCGCGCTCACGATCGCTGCCGCGTGCGAGAACCAGGTTTGCCACATTGGCGCACGCGATGAGCAGCATCAGACCCACCGCACCGAGCAGCAGGTAGAGTGTCGTCCTGACGTCACCCACGATCGCATCGTGCAGTGATATGATCGAGTACATCCTGGGGGAACCGTCACGGCGTTTGTAGTGATCCGGGTGTTCTTGCGCCAACCGCAGTGACAACGCATCCAGCTCGGTTTGGGCGGCCTCTTGGGTAACGCCCTGCTTGAGACGCGCGATGACTGACATGATGTACCAATCGCGATTGGTCGCGGTGTCGTCGTAGCGATTGTACGGCACGAAGATGTCGACTTCGTCTCCCACATCTGCCACTGGGCTCTTGAAACTGCGCGGCAGTACACCCACGACGGTCAGAGACTGCCCCCCCACCGTGACGGTTCTGCCAATCGTCTCGTCGTCACTGCCCCAACGTGTCTGCCAGATACGATGACTGACTACTGCGACCCGGGCTGGGCCTTCAAAGTCTTCGCCCGCCAACAGACGACCACGGTGTTGCACTGCGCCGAGGATGCTAAAGAAATCTTCCGTCACGAGAGCTGCCTGAACGTTCACCGGCGTCCCATCGTTGGTGAGATCCACCGTACGATCCCACACACCGGCGACCACGGAATAGGAATTGGTGCGAGTTGCCCAATCCCGCATCAGCGGTACCGAGTGTGCCGCGTTGTCGAAGTACACCAGCTCTTGAGGGTTAGAGTACGGGAGTTTCTTCAATAGGACTGCGTCCACGATGCTGAAGATCGTTGTGGTTGCCCCAATCCCGATGCCGAGAAGCCCGATAACCATTAGCGAAAAAGCAGGGCGTTTGACGTTGGAGCGAAACGAGTAGCGTAGATCCTGCATCAGCGATCCCATGAGATCGCCCCCTCTTCTGCGTGAGATGCGGTAGCGTGATTGCGCTCGAGAGTCCAACAGACGCAGGGCAAACAGGTAGCGTCCGCCTACTGTCATGACCTGTTTCCAGTACCACCGGCGTGCATGTTGGACCGTGTGTAGTGAGCAATGCTCTAAGAAATCTTGGCGCAGGTCTCCCAGAATCGACCTGCCGACTGGTCCTTTCGGCAGACAAAGACCCAACACAGCCTCTGCTGCCGACGGTGGCGCGTTGATCCGATTGTCGCCGGCGCTCATGCTTCGTCCAGCACGGTATCGAGTCCGCGCCACAACTTGAGCAGCGCCGAGCGCGACACGCGCAGAGCTTCCACCCCCGCTTCGGTTACGCGGAACTTCCGCATTGGATGACCACCGCGTTCCGGGATCGGATTGCCATCTTCCAGTTCCCAGGCGAGGTAACCCTTCGCCTCGAGCCGGTCGAAGGTGCGGTACAGCGCGCCACGGGATACCGGTCGTTCGGCCGACCGCTCCAGTTCCTTGCGGACTTCGACAGCGTACGCCTCGTCTCCCTGCTGCAAGACAGCGAGGAGCACCATCTGTTCGAACTCGCCGATGTATGAAAGAGCCATGGATCCTCTTCGAGGTCGCTAATGTATACTTCGACAGTATGCATTGTATTCCGCGCGTAGTCAAGGCAGTCCTAGCTGCATTCTCGCTTACTCTAAGGATTAGGACGGGGAAGGAGGTGAAGGAGTTATGCCGCTGGCAGAGGAGGCAGTAGGGGCAGCGGGGGCAGTAGTCAGCTGCTGAAACCGGGTTAACTTTATGCGTCGTTAACTAGAGGCGACTCTGTACGCCTTATATCTGTCTCGATACCACATATAGATGAATCCTCTCACAATTCAGGAGCGCGTCATGCGAAGCTGCGCGAGTCAGCGACCGGTGGCGTTTCGTCTTCGCTTGGGCCTCACATTCCTCGGGTTGGGACTGCTGCTTCCCGGGGTTATCCAGGCTCAGCGACCGATACCACCACCACATTTTGCGATCCAGAACGCACGGATCGTCACGGTCTCCGGCCAGACCATCGACCGGGGCACAATCGTAATCGAAGACGGCCTCATCACCGCGGTCGGGCGCAGCGCGCAGGCACCAGCCGGCGCCTGGGTCATCGATGGTGAAGGTCTGACGGTCTACCCCGGCCTGGTCAACGCGATGTCGAGCGTCGGTCTGCCCGCCTCGATGAAGGTGGCCGGCCGCGCCAGAGGGACCGGTCAGGCGGGACAGGAACAGGCGCCCTACTCACTGGGACCTGAGGATCGTCCGGCGACATTCACCTGGATGAGCGCTGCCGACGACCTGAACCTGGAAGATGAGGCCATCGCCAAGTGGCGTGATGCTGGTTTCACTTCCGTCATGGTCTCACCCGAACGCGGTCTGTTCCCCGGTCAAGCCGCTTTCATCAACCTGGCCGGCGACCGGGGGCGTGACATGGTGGTGAGGACTCCCGTCGCCATGCGAGTCAACCTGCAGGCCGGCCCCGGATTCCGCGGTTACCCCGGCTCGCTGTTCGGCGCCATCGCCTACGTACGGCAATCCTTCATCGATGCCGCGCACTACGATCAGGCGTGGACCATCTACAATGCGTCACCCGCCGGTCTAGAGCGGCCCGAGTACGATCGTGCAGTTGAGCCGCTGCGCAACGTTCTCAACAACAACGAATACGTGATGCTGCCCGGCGAGTGGGCCTACCAGGTGCAGCGAATGGTGAAGTTTGGCGAGGAGTTGGGGGTCAACACACTGATCTACGGCGCGCACCAGGGTTACCAGATAGCTGAGGAACTAGGCGAGCAGGACATACCGGTTCTGCTCAACGCAAACTGGCCTGAGCGCTCCAAAGACGGAGATCCCGACGCCGACGTGGCGCTCCGTGTACTCCGCTTCAGAGACCGCGCACCAACCACGCCTGCCGCATTCGAACAAGCCGGTGTACGCTTCGCGTTCTACGCCGGAGGGGCCGAACCCGACAAGCTCATGGCGAACGTGCGCAAGTCGATCGCACTCGGTCTGTCGCAGGAAGGTGCGGTTCGGGCCGTCACACTGAGCCCGGCAGAGTTGTTCGGCGTAGCCGACCGCGTGGGGAGTCTGGACGAAGGCAAGATCGCCAACATTACCGTGACCGACGGCGATCTGTTTGCGAAGGACACGAAAGTGAAGATGGTGTTTGTAGACGGGAAACGGTTCGAGGTTGATGGGGCGGGTGCGGCGACGATGGCCGAGGCCGGGGAAGAAGGGGAAGGAGAAGAAGAAGGGGAAGGAGAAGAAGAAGGGGAAGGAGAAGAAGAGGAATTCTTGCCGCCGGTGCCGATGGTACAGGATCGCGGGCCGATCAACCCGTCGAACGTGACGTTGATCCAGAACGCGACGATCCTGACCGTGTCGCAGGGTACGATAGAGAATGGTTCCGTATTGATCCGCGACGGTAAGATCGCGGAGGTCGGGACTGACATCGACGCGCCGAGCAACGCCACGGTCATCGATGCAACCGGCAAGTACGTGATGCCAGGAATCATTGACGAGCACTCTCATACCGCCGCAGACGCGATCAACGAAGGAAGCATCGCGGTTTCCTCGATGGTCGATATCAACGACGTGATCAACCCTGACGACATCTCCATCTACCGCGCCGTTGCTGGTGGAGTGACATCGGCCAGCATCCTGCACGGCAGCGCCAACCCCATCGGTGGTCTGAAGGCGATGATCAAGATGCGGTGGGGCGAGGATGCCGACGGTCTGATGCTCGAAGGTGCTCCCCGCGGCATCAAGATGGCGCTGGGTGAGAACGTTAAGCGCGATCGCGACCCCGATCGCTACCCGGGCACCCGCATGGGTGTGATGGATGTCATCCGCCAGGCACTATTGGATGCCCAGGAATACCAGGCGGAGTGGAATACATACAATGCGTTGAGCGATCGCGAGAAGCGAGGCGTCATTCCCCCACGCCGTGACCTCAAGCTGGAGGGAATAGCCGGCACGTTGGACGGCTCGACTCTGGTCCACGTCCACGCGTATCGTGCCGACGAGACCCTGCAGATGCTGCGTGTTGCCGAGGAGTTCGGCATCAAGGTCGCGACGTTGATTCACGTGTTGGAAGGCTACAAGGTTGCGGACGAGATCGCCGCTCACGGTGCTGGCGGATCGACGTTCTCGGACTGGTGGGCATACAAGATGGAGGCCTACGACGCCATCCCGTACAACGCCGCCCTGATGACCGAACGGGGCGTGCTGACGTGTATCAATTCGGACTCCGATGAAGAGATGCGGCACCTCAACCAGGAGGCCGCCAAGGCGATGAAGTGGGGCGGGATGTCGGAGGAGGATGCACTCAGGCAGATCACGCTCAACCCAGCGATGATGTTGGGTATCGACGACAAGGTCGGATCGATCGACGTCGGCAAGGACGCCGACCTCGTCATCTACAACAACCATCCGTTGAGTGCCTATTCGATAGTCGAGAAGACCATCATCGACGGTCTGGTCTACTTCGATCGCGAGCACGACAAGGCACTGCGTCAGCAGCTGGACCAGGAGAAACAAGCGTTGCTCGACAAGGAGAAGGGCACCAAGGACAAGCCCAGAGTCACCACTGATGCGGACGGTCAGGAGGTGCAACGATGAAAACCGCGCGAATCATTACGGCCACAGTTCTGGCTCTGTTCATCAGCCTCACCTCGCTTGCTGCTCAGGTGGTCGCCATTCGGGGTGGCACGGTTCACACCCTCGCCGGACCGGATATTGAGAGTGGTACCGTCCTGGTCGAGAACGGCTTGATTACCGCAGTCGGCATCAACTTGTCGGTTCCCGCCGACGCGACAACCATCGACGCGACCGGTCTCCACGTTTACCCAGGTATGTTCGACGCCATGAGTCGATTGGGCTTGACCGAGGTAGGAGCTGTGGCCGTCACCAACGACTACAGTGAGCTGGGAACCTACAACCCACATCTACTCGCCATGACGGCAGTGCATCCGGCCAGCGAGCACATACCGGTTGCGCGTGCCAACGGCATCACGCACACAGTAGCCGCGCCAAACGCGAGGAGCGGTGGAATCGGCGGTCAGGGCTCGCTGCTGCACCTCGACGGTTGGACGGTCGAGGAGATGGTGATAGAGCCGTCCGTGGGTCTGATTCTCTCATGGCCCAACATGCAAACGAGTAGCTTCGACTACGCAACGTATACCAGGGTTGAGCGTAGCTTCCGCGAGGCTAAGAAAGAATACGACGAGCGCATCGCGGAACTGACGAGTTGGCTCGAGGGAGCACAGCAGTACAAGTCGGCCCTGGAAGCCGGTGTCGCCGTGGAACGCGATCTCAAGCTGGAAGCTTTGGTCAAAGTGATCGACGGTGAGCTGCCTTTCCTGATCAACGCCAACTCAGAGCGTGCCATCAACGGTGCACTCGATTTTGCGGCCGAAAACAACTTGCGCATCGTGCTTACCGGTGCGCGTGAATCGTGGAAGGTTGCAGACCGCCTGGCCGAAGCGAACGTAGCGGTGTTGCTCGGTCCGACCCAGTCACTGCCAGCCGGTGAAGATTGGGGTTACGACCAGGTATTTGCCGCACCGGGCCAACTCTATGCAGCGGGCGTCAAGTTCGGCTTCGCCTCTTTCAACGCGTCGGCCTCGCGCAACCTGCCCTATGAGGCTGCCAGTGCGGTCGGCTTTGGGCTTCCCTACGAGGAAGCCCTGCGTGCGATTACTATCAACTCCGCCGAGATCTTGGGTGTAGGTGATCAATTGGGCACGATCGAGACCGGCAAGATTGCAAACATCATCGTGACAGACGGCGACCCGTTGGAGATCCAAACTCAGATCCTGCACCTGGTGGTCAACGGTCTGATCTCGAGTACGGACAACAAGCACAAGTCGCTATACGAGAAGTACCGGGCGCGGCCAGAACGATAGGCATCGTCCGTTGGGCATGAGTAGAGGGGCTGCAAGTTGTTGCAGCCCCTCTTTTTCTCCCCGCCTTCGGACTCACTCTTG
>JBDGXD010000010.1:0-33567 GCA_039584755.1 Gemmatimonadota bacterium | reverse complement strand
CTTCAGCCACCTGTAGTCCACGCTCGCGGACGCGCGCTCGAAATGCGGGAGCAGTATCGCGAGGCAATCGAGACCTTTCAAGCACTACTCGAGATAACCCCGACCGACATCTCACTCCACACGGACATTGGGCGTTGTCAACGCAGGCTGGGTGAGCTCGATGAGGCTGAGGCCAGCTTCGAACGCAGCTTGGAAGCATTTCCATACAGCCCCTCGGTACATTACCAACTGGCGCTGTTGCAGGAGACACGCGGCGACGTAGAGATGGCAGTACAACATCTCGAAACTGCCCTGGACGTGTGGGCCAACGCAGATTCGTTGTACAAACCAGCTGCACGGGCGCGTGACAAGTTGGCCGAACTGCAGTGACCTAGTGGAACTGGATCGTGACCGATCACCGGCCTGGTTACCGAGCCTGCATCAGGTCCAGTGCCCTTCGGGACGGTCGAACACGGTTGCATTCACGATTGACGCTTTGTGATTGAGTGAGACAATCCAGATCGCCTCACACCGTCACCTCGTCCTTCACCGTGGTCGGCACGTGACCCAGTTATCTACTCACCTAGTTACGTGATACATCACCGCGTTGATCTTGCGATTGCTCACCAAGGGGCCAGATGAGAGAGTCGGTAGCGCCACTGAGTTGCGAACTCGATGTAAACACTGGGTCTGCTTGCAGCGTCTGGGACAGGCCGCATATTTGGATCTATCGTGGCTAACGAGATGCACCAGACGCGCGGAAGGACCGCTAACTAATGCGCCACAGGGTGGCACCGGCGATCCAATCCAGCAACCAACCAGGCGTGCTGTCGCACCGCAGGTGAATTGAGTCCGCAATGGCTATCATAACCATCTCCCGAGGCACCTACGCAGGCGTAAGATCTCTGACCGAACTCCTCAGTGAAAGACTCGGTTATCGACTCTACACGAGAGAAGAGCTGCTAGTCGATGCCGCGCAGCGTTACGGCGCTTCCCAAAGCCAGGTCGAATCCGCACTCGAGAACAGACCAGGCTTCTTGGAGGGCCGTGGCCTGAAGAAGCGGCATTACATCTATTGCGTGCAGGCAACAATGGCCCAGGCCGCGCAAAGTGACGATTTGGTGTACCACGGTCAGGCCGGCCACCTGCTGCTGCGAGGGATCCCGCACCACCTGAGGGTGAGAGCAGCAGCCAGCATGACCTTCCGCGTCACCGCCGCTATGGAAGTGTGCAACTTGAACCGGGAGAAGGCGACTCAGTACATCAAGGAGGCAGACGAGGCACGCAACCGCTGGATCAAGTGGGTGCACGGGGTCGAGGCTGACGATATCCGCACATATGATCTGGTAATCAACCTCGAACGTGTACCAATCCAGACAGCCGCCACGATCATCGCCGAAACGGCACAACGCGATTTCCAAACGACACCCGAATCGCAACAGATGCTGGACGATCTCGTTCTGATAAGTGAGATCCGAGCACGTATCGGCATGGATCGTAGCATAGCGGACGACAAGATCGGGATCGACGCCAAGGACTCAGTCGTCACCATCTCAGCGAACGTACGGTCTCTGGCCGACGTGCAAAAGGTAGAAGAACTCGCTTCGCAGATTCCTGGTGTCAAGCAGGTCGAGACCAAGGTGGAAACGGATTAGCCGGAGGCCTTCCAAGATACGCGGTGTGCGCAAATCCGCGGAGTGTCTAGAATGAGACCAGGCGCCGTGGGCGCACAACGAGACCAGCTTGGTCATCGGGGTGCTTCACGGTGTTTGGCATCTTCCGGCCTACGGACTCGGCATAGTCCTGCTGACCGGCTTCACATCTTCCATGGCCGTGATCTCGACCTGGATGTTCGCCGCAACCCAGGGCCGGCTGTTCTCAATCGTGATGCTCCATGCCAGCGGCAATGCCAAATTGGCATTCATAGAGCAGCTATTCCCCTCGCTGGACAACGATATTGGCTTCATGTTGACTGTATTGCTTCTGTGGCTGATGGCGGCCGGTCTCGTAGTATGGCGAGCGGAGATCTTTCGTACGAGAGGACATTTCCAATAGACGGGCCTGCCGACGTGTTCTGACTCCAACGCCTCTCGGCGGAGCCAAGGCGGTAACACGGTTACTCTCTTCTCTCCGCCGTCGCCAGTCGATCCAGTTCACTCAGCTTGAGACGCACGCTCATGATGTAGGGCTCTTCGCCTGCTGCCCAATGACCATAGGTAGTCGTTACGAAAGTGTCGTCGGGTAGCAGCTCGAGCCCTGGGTAGGCCGTGTCGGCTGCTCTCTTGTTGTCCATCAGTCTGACGCGATACTGGCCTTCCCTGCCCTGCACGATGTCCTCATACGTCCCCACCCAAGCAACCCAGTCCCCTTTTGTTGGGCTATCCGCCGTCTGATCGCGGAACGTGACAAAGAGACGTCCGTCCTGAGCGTACTTCGCTGCGTGTCTGTCGCCGGTGAGTGACTGAGGGAGCTCACGTGGTTGCGACCAGGTTTCACCTTCGTCGTCGGAGAAGATCACGAACGAGTTGAACTGCCGGCTATTCTCGCGCAACAGCAACGCGATCTGCCCGCCGTCGGGTGACCGTACGAGCCCCGGTTCACACAAGTGAGCTTGGTCGTGTGTGGCAATTACGGTTGGCGCGCCCCAAGTCAAACCACCGTCCTGAGAAATGGTCTTGTATACCTTGAACGTGGAGACCTTTCCCGATCCATCTATGAAGCGGCCGTCGTCGTGAAACAGGGCCATGTAGTCACCGTTGTCCAGTCGGTCCAACGAGGCCATGGCCACTATACCGCCAAAGTCGCCGATCGGCTCCAACGGTGACCAGGTATCGCCGTCGTCCTCCGACAGCGCCATGCGGATGGGATACAGACCGGAGAATATGATGAGACGCTTCGTACCTGCCGCATCGACCACACGGTATATGGTGGGGACTTCCTGCGAAGTCGACCAATTGTCCGGTGTCGACAGCCGCTCACTCCAGGTAAGCCCGCCATCGCTGCTCCGCTTCATCACGATGGCGCCGCGGCCGTGGCCCTTGGGATAAACCGTGATAATCGTGCGGTTGTCCTCCAGCAACACGGTGGTGGGGTGACCCAAGTACTGGCCTTCTTCCCTGTCCACCAGCACCTGACGCGCTGTGTCCTGCGCGAGATCGATCCACTGCACCGGCCGGAGTTCTCCCGTTCCGGAACATGAGACTGCGACTGCGGATACCATCAATCGCGTGAGGCAGGAGACGGCGAGCCGGTTCCTCTGTGCAGCGTGATGCATTTCGGTCCTCTCAGTCAAGGCTGCAGGTCACTACACTGGCCTGACGGCCGAGGACGGTCAAGGACGGTGTCAGCGACCAGCCAGCGCCCTGACTCCGGTTGCTCCTTCATCGTCCTAGATTTGAACTTTCCCAGACCCCCATACGTCCTTACTAACGGGATATAGAGGGAGGACGAGCTTGAGAGCGGATGGCAAGCCACTGCCCAGGGGACGCGAAGATCTACGGCTCCACTTCCTGGTGTTACGGTGTCAGGCCGGCGATGAACAGGCTTTTGGTCAGTTGCTCGATTGGTTCGCCGAACGCACGCTGGTGTACTTGGAGGGATTGGTTGGCCCGGATGCCGAAGACGTTCACCAAGATGTCTGGCTCTCGGTCTATCGCGGCATTCGTACGCTGCACAATCCTAGGGCCTTTCGCACCTGGCTGTTTCGCACTACAAGGCACCACGCGATCGACTTCCTCAGGCGGCGCAAGCGAGAACAACGGTTACTCGAACTTGCCGCCGTCGAAGCCAGAGCATCGAACGAAGTCGAGGAGGAACGCAGCATCACGCTGGACGGGGCGTTCTTGGATGCCGCCATGTCGGAACTGTCGCCGGCACATCGCGAAGTCGTGCTGCTCCGCTTTCGAGACGACTTGAGCTACACCGAGATAGCGATGGTTATTGGGTGTCCCATTGGGACCGTGCGAACCCGGTTGCACCACGCGAAACGAAAACTGTATCAACTACTACGGTGAGGGATCGATGAGTACAGAGATTTCACCCGCCTCTGAGAGAGTATGGGCTGTCGTAGAGCGGGAAAAGCGCCGCGACCGACTGGTGCGGCGCGTGAGCGTAGCTGCCTGGTCTGTAGCTGGCGGGGCCTTGCTGGTCTACGGTGCCGTCAAGACCTGGGAGGTGTGGCACCTTATTCGGCTGGTTGGGGAGGAGGTTGCCCCATGGGAAATCGTGGTCGACCGCGTCATGCCGTTGGTCTGGGTCATCGGTGTCCTCGGTCTGCTAATCGCGGTACTCAGCACGGTTGGCATCTTCTTGCGGCTCCGCACAGCGAGTCTGTCGGAGATCCAATTGCGACTGGCTTCGCTCGAAGAGATGATTGCGTCGCATCTGGAACTGCACGAGGACTGAACGAGGACGGTCGAGGGCGGCCGAAGACGGTGGTGGGTTGGCCGTCTTGGACCGTCCTCGGGCGTTGACCCACTGTTCCGGTGCACCGGAAAGCCCGGCCATGGAACTTCCTGTCGCCCAGATGGTTATCTAATCAACATGCCATGCTTCAGGTTTGCAGCGAGCCTGCTCTGTATCGGGGCCGCCACAACGGGGGGTCTGAGCGCCCAGGTGAGCGGATTCTCGCCCGGCCGCGCGCCGGCGCCCACCGGCAGCGGTCTCGGGTTCCGCTATGGCGTCATCCTTCCGGGCCACATCACGCTGTACCGTTCGGGTCTCGAGCAGGAGCCCCACACTGGGTGGGCCGTGTTCCGGGCCGCCACCTCACTCACGGGTGAGTTGGAGTTCGACTTCCAGACCTCCGAGCGGGAGCTGCGGCCAGGACTCGATATGTCCCTCGTCGCACGCGCCAGCCTGTTCGACCGCACGCGGTTCCACGGCTTCGGGAGCGGACTGGACGGAAGTGCGGCCTACCAGGTATGGCAGCATCGCCTGACGCTGGCACCGACAATGACCGTGTCGGGCGGTAGCCCCAACGTCAGCGTGTCGTTCGGGCCAGTCCTCAAATACACCAACACACGATTCGACCGTGACGACGCACCACTTCCCGATGAAATAGATCTCTCTGCGGGTGCTCGGACTCTGACCGCCAGATCGGGTTCACTCGAGATGGCTGAGCCCTACGGATTCGGCGGGTTTGGGCAAGTGGGTGCCCGGGTGGACATCGCCATGGGCGGACCGGTCCCGGGCACGGTTCCCGCTGGAGTTAGTCTATCGTTCGGGGGCTCGGCGTATCCTGCGCTGCTCGACGTAGCAACCCCGTTCGCCGAGGTGCATGGTGAAATGGCGGGGTTCGTGACCGTGAGCGTGCCGACTTCTCCCACACTCACTATACGGGTGGGAGGAAAGAAGCTGTGGGGCGCAGTGCCCATCAACGAAGCGGCCTTCCTAGGTGGCAGCGGTTCGCTGCGGGCGTTCGCCAGCCGGAGCTTCGCGGGCGATGCGGTGGTCTACGGCAGCGCCGAAGTGCGGATGACGGCCGGCGAGCTGACCCTGTTCAACCACCGTTTGCAGTACGGGTTTTTGGGTCTGACCGACGTCGGCCGAGCATTCTACGACGGTGTCTCGTCCGACGGCTGGCTGAGCGACGTGGGCGGCGGGCTGTGGTTCGGCCTGTTGGGTGGGGAAGCGGTGGTCAGCGTCGGAGTCGCACGGGGACCGCTGGGTAACAGGCTGTTCCTCAGCGCGGGATTCTGACCCACCTAAACCATCCTACCCATCCTACCCATCCTACACCGTGCTTGAGAACGGACCTTCCCACCGCGCACAGGGTATCGTTGACGAAGGTTCTTGAATGATCGGCGCACTGTGAAGTCCGACATGGAGGCCGGATGAGTCACCCCACCGAGGAACCGTCGCACAACGAAACCCCCATCAATCGCAGGAACTTCGTGCAGCTGTCGACGTGCGCCGCTGCAAGCGCACTGTTACCGGGGTGCAGCGAGAGCCCGACTGCTCCGGTAGATCCCACAGCGCAGGTTGCCGCTGTTCGTGGTTCCGATCTGCACGCGATGACGCATGACGTGCTGGACATGCTCGGCGGCATCGGCACTGTCGTGCACGAAGGCGAGACAGTGTTCATCAAACCCAACATGGTGACCCTACCGTGGGCGGAAAACAGCAACCGCTTTGCGTTGGGCGAATGCACCAAGCCGGAGATCGTCGTGGCAGTGGCGGAACTATGTCTCCTGGCTGGCGCCGCCGAGGTGATCATTGGAGACGGATCCCACGCGCCGGTACTCAACTGGGAACATGCTGTAACGCTCGATGGCTCCACTAATCTCGCCAGCGAAGCTGCGCGCCTCACTTCACAGTATGGTCGACCGGTGGGGGTTGCTTCACTCGAAGTCGATTCGCCTGAGTGGGTAGAGGTACCTTCCAGCACGTACCTCGGCACGATCGCGGTCTCGAGTCTCGTAGCCCGTGCCGACCGCGTAATCTCGATCCCCGTAGCCAAAACGCACTCATGGGCTCAGCTAACGCTGGCGCTCAAGAACTTCATCGGCATCACTCCACTGCAGCGCTACGGAGATCTACCTGACACGCCTGATCGTGGAGTCGTATTCGACCACAGCAGTCCCCGCGCAATAGCGGCCATCTACCTCGACATCGTGCAGGGGGTGAAGCCAGACCTCAGCATCATCGATTTTTCAATCGGTGTCGAAGGCAACGGTCCCAACCTCGGTCACGGAGGACGTACCGTAGATCTGCGCGACCGGCTGGGCTCGTGGTTTCTCTTGGCTAGCACAGATATCGTCGCAGCCGATGCTACCGCTGCGCGCATCATGAGTCACAATGCCACTCACGTGACCCAACTGGTGATGGGATACCAGCGCGGGATGGGAGAGATACGTGAGGACCACATCGAGTTGGTGGGCGAACGGCTCGATGACCTGCGCGTACCATGGTCCAAGGCCCAGCTGCAGAGTCAGCTGCAGTCGAGTCAGGGCGGCTACGCGATGCAGTCGTGTCCCGGGCGCCTGGTGTACGCCTGAGGTCGCTGGCGTCCGGCTGCCGATGGGAGTGCCAGTCAACGAAAGGGTGAATCAGCTGTCGAGCAGATCGTCTATTCAAACGATCACTCTAGCCACAGATCTCTCTCCATATCTCGCCAGAACTCGACTTCCATCCCGTGGTGAATGAACACGTCCTTGTAATAGGGATCGTTCTCCTTGTACTCCTGGTACGGGCCCTCGTAATCGGCGCGGCGCTGCTTGTAAGCGTCGAAATCGGCCAGGCTGTCGTATTCCCACAGGACGAAGTGACGGCCTGATGCCTGACCGGCAACCGACTTCACGAAGTAGCGCACGCTCTTCCACTCCGGGAACAGCTCGCGATGGTCGTTCACCCACTGGAGCCACTGTCGCATGGCAGCACGGTGCTCCTCGTCTTTGCCGTCGGCGACGTACCAGCTCTCCATCTCGAAAACGGCCATCAGGAATCGTCCTTTCCCAGAGCGCCGAACTCGGCTCCGTACCGGCGGGTTAGGTCCCACAGTAGCTCCACTGCCTCACCAGATGGCGTATCGGGGTCTTGCACTTGGCGAGATAATGACGTTTCAAGAGATGTGGAATAGCAAATCGGCAAGGCGGTGAGCACGGCACCGCCCGCTGCAGCACTCAGCAGAAAGCGTCTCCGGCCGATTGATTCAAGACTGTCTTTCACTCATCACCTCCCCTTATTGTGTGGACTCGGCAAATTTGTGGGTTGGCCCGCAAATGACGTGTCGAGACCTGCAGTTCTATTGGTCACCCTCCAAAGATGTGGTAAAGATCTCCAAGCGACCAGCAGGATGAACGCCGGGCAGGGAGCGAGCCCGGCGTTCAAGTTCAACTGCAGGGTGTAGCGCTGGTAAGCCGCTCGAGTTCAGCGATCTCCCCACGCGGACCAGCGACGACTACCTCGCCGATCCTTCCACGCCATGTGCCCCCGCTCTGCCGGCACGTGCAGCTTGCCAACGACCCCGGCGTGATCCGACGGCCAGAGCCAATAGCCGCCGCTGGTCAGGAATCTGTCGCCGACTTCTTCGCCCACGATGTCGACCCTGGCCCAACCAAGACGCGACGCCAGAATGAGATCTACGCGTTCATAGAAGTCCACGGTCTCGTTCGTGAGGTCGGGAGCGTGACCGGCGGTCAATCCCGGCTTTCGGCGTCCGGCAGATCTTGTCCAGGCATCCTTGTAACCGGCCTCCATCAGCATGGTGTAACCAGGGGCGCGAGTGTACCCATCCGTGTTCATATCACCCACTATGATGACCGGCAGCTCCTCGTCCTGCAGATAGGCAACCAACTCCGCTATCTGACCCTGCCGGACCTGAGCTGCGAGGCCCGGGCCGGGTTCCGGATGTGTGTTCGCGAAGCGGTACATCCGTCCGTCGACCTCGGCGTCCACTGCGACATAGCCCCGCAGGATTTGCAACTCTTGACCGCCGAGCGGGAACGGCGGGAAGTTCGTAGCGTAGTTCTCTGCCACCACGTTGTCGGTGATCACGTCACCTCGGGCCAGCACCACATCGTAGTCAACCAGAGAGACGATTCCCACCTGTCCACTGGGTACAGCCACATCTGTGTTCTTGATCGCGCCCGCAACGTAATAGTCCAGTCCTCTTGCGAGCAGGTGCTGTTGCAGAATCCCCAGGAAGTCGATCACCATACCTCCCGCCTCAATGACGTATGCCTCCTGCAAGCCGATAAGGTCGGGATCGGCAGCTGCGATTTCGTCGGCCATGGCGCCCGCGCGCTCCGGATAGTTGGTGAACATCATCGTCTGGAACGCAGCGTCGACCAGGCCCGGAATCAACTCCGGATGTCCCGCCGCCGCGGCCTCAATGATCGGGTCGACATCAGCCCCGATGTACAAGTTGCGAGTCATCACGGTGACGTAGCCCGACTGGCCTGGTGGGCCCCCACGATGTTCCAACAGCGAGCCTTCCAGGCCCGTGGGACTGTCATTGTCGCACGCGGCAAACATCAGCGCACCAGCAATGATGGGAGAGAGATAGAGCAGACGTTTCATGAAAACCTCCTTGGTCGTAGCCCCACCTCCGTCAACCCCGTCGGTCTTGGGTGAATGGGGCCAATCACGGTCGTATGACCACACGTCAACTCTCTCATGGGGGCGTCAAGCAAGCGTCAAAAGGAGTGAGAACCTGGATCTTCATCCCCTCCCTCAATCCGGCGGCGTAGAGCGAGCACCGACACGTTCGTTCGTGGCACCAACTGGCGGTCTGGCAAACAGGGATTCAATTCCCTAGTACGCGCGGATAGCTTAGTACGCTTCCCACACGCACAATCTCAATCCGGAGTGACGCGTGCCCCAGGTGCTCATCCTCTTCGCCCATCCGGCGCTCGAGAAGTCGCGCGTGAACCGGCGTCTTGCCGATGCCGTGCGCGATCTCGAAGGCGTCACGTTCAACGATCTCTACGAGTGCTACCCGGAGTTCGACGTAGATGTGGGCCGCGAGCAAGAGCTGTTGCTCGCGCATGACCTGATCGTGTTACAGCACCCATTCTATTGGTACAGCACTCCCGCGCTGCTAAAACAGTGGGAGGATCTGGTGCTGGCACACGGCTGGGCGTATGGCACAGATGGCACCGCACTCGAGGGCAAGACGGTCCTGAGCACCATCACCACTGGCGGCCGTGAGGAAGCGTACCAAATCGGGGGCCATAATCGATTCACTATCAGACAGCTACTCGCCCCCATCGAGCAAACCGCCTACCTCTGCGGCATGGAATACCTGCCACCGTTCGTAACCCACGGTACACATCACATGACACCCGATGAAATCGCCAGACACTCCGACGACTATCGACAGGTGATCGAGGCGTTGCGCGACGGCACGTTGGACCTCAAGAAGGCGCGGAGCCACCCTCGGCTCAACTGGAAGCTGGACGACGTCCTGCCAGCAACTGCGGGGCGTGACTGATGCACGGCGGCGAATTCTTCTTCCAGGCGTTCATATTCTTGGCCGCTGCCGTGATCGCGGTACCCATCGCTAAACGACTCGGGCTGGGATCAGTGTTGGGCTACCTCATCGCGGGCATCGTGATCGGTCCGTTCGGACTCGAACTCCTCGGTGATGGTCAGCAGGGCGTCATGGAGTTCGCCGAGTTCGGGGTCGTGTTGATGCTGTTCCTCATCGGACTGGAACTCGAGCCCCAGCGCGTGTGGCGCATGCGCTCAGCAATCCTGGGGCTCGGCGGCCTACAGGTGACCGTGACAACTGTGCTGATCGCGGCCATCGCGCTGGCTGTGGGTCTGAGCTGGCAGGTAGCCATCGCGGTGGGCATGACGCTGGCGCTGTCCTCGACGGCAATCGTGATGCAGACACTGAGTGAGAAAGGCCTGACCAACACCGCGGGCGGTCAGAGCGCCTTCTCCGTTCTGCTGTTCCAGGACCTGGCCGTCATTCCCATGCTCGCGATAATCCCGTTGCTCGGGTCAGGAGCCGCAGACCACGCGGCAGTGGAAGGCGCGGCCGAGCACGGCCCGCTCTGGATCGAGAACCTCGCGGGATGGGCCCGCACGCTCGTGGTGCTCGGCGCAGTCGCCGCAGTGGTGCTGGCAGGTCGCTTCGTAGTGCGCCCGGCCTTCCGTTTCATTGCCCGCACGCACCAGCGGGAGATCTTCACAGCGGGCGCGCTGTTGTTAGTGATTGGCATCGCTCTACTGATGGATCAGGTCGGTCTCAGCCCCGCGTTAGGCACCTTCGTGGCCGGGGTCGTGCTCGCCAACAGTGAGTACCGCCACGAGCTGGAGGTCGAGATCGAGCCAATCAAGGGCCTACTGCTCGGAGTGTTCTTTATCGCGGTTGGAGCGTCCATCGATTTCGCATTGGTGGCGCAACGGCCCTGGTTGATCCTCGCGCTGGTTGCCGGTCTCATCACGCTCAAGGCCCTAGTGTTGTTCGGGCTGGGCCGCGTGTTCGGGCTGGCGCTCGACCAGAATCTGCTCTTTGCGCTGGCTCTGGCCGAGGCGGGCGAGTTTGCTTTCGTGCTGTTCTCGTTTGCGCGGCAGAACGACGTCTTGTCCCAGGCCGTGATTGACCTGCTCGTGGCCGTCGTGGCACTGACAATGGCACTCCCTCCCTTGCTGTTGCTGTTCAACCAACGCGTGCTGCAACCACGGATCGGGACCCGGCAACGCGAGCAGCGTGAAGCTGACGTCATCGAAGAAGAAGACCCCGTCATCATCGCCGGGTTCGGCAACTTCGGGAGCGCAGTGGGCCGACTGCTTTCGGCAAACGGGGTGGGCACCACGGTGCTCGACAACAACTCCGACCGGGTCGACATGTTGCGGCGACTGGGACTCAAGGTTTTCTACGGTGATGCGTCGCGCTACGACCTGCTCGAGTCGGCGGGAGCGGGCAGCGCCAAGTTGCTGATAGTGGCATTCGACGACCCCGAGAAGACGGTCGAGTTGGTGCACACCGTGAGGAAACACTTCCCGCAACTCGCAATTCTGGCTCGCGCCGGCGGCCGGTACGAGGCTTACGAGCTGATCGAAGGTGGACTCGAGCACGTGTACCGCGACACACTCGACAGCTCACTGCGCCTCGGAGTCGACGCCTTGAGCATGCTAGGTGTACGGGCCTATCACGCGCATCGTTCCGCCCGAACCTTCAGACGTCACGACGAAGAGTCGGTACGCCACCTCGCCGGGATGCGACACGATCACAAGACCTACATCAACACGGCTCGACAACGGATTAGCGACCTGGAGCAGCTGCTGTTGTCCGAACTAGAGGGTCACGACGAGACTGTAGATGCCGGTTGGGACGTGGAGTCGCTGCGACAGGATTTCGGCGAGCGGTCCGCGAGCGAGGGAGGAGATTGAGCCGGTGCATCGGGGCTACCTCCCCGGGGTTAGCCGCGTAACGGCAAGACTGCTGTGTGCCCGACCCCGCCCTTAAGGGCGGGGTTAGGGAACATTCTAGCGAAGGGATGCTCATGCAAGTACAGCGAAGTGCCGTGTGTGTCTTCGTCACCGCCGCGCTGTTGTTGGTCGCCGCCTGCTCCCGCGAGCGGAGGCCAGCTCAGGGCATCACTGCGGATACGTTACGCATTCTCGCATACAACATCCATCATGGCGCGGGCATGGATGAGCTGCTCGACCTCGAGCGCATCGCCGTACTGATCCGCCGAGTGGATCCAGATCTCGTAGCGTTACAGGAAGTCGACAGCGCAACAGAACGAACAAATGCAGTCGATCAGGCTGCCGAGTTTGGTCGCCTCACCGGACTCGAGTCGGTGTTCGGCAGGTTCATGCCATATCAGGGTGGCGCATACGGCATGGCACTGTTGTCCCGTTGGCCCATCACTGAGTCCAGCAATCTCCGCTTGCCCGACGGGGAGGAACCGCGCACGGCATTGAGCGCGGTGGTCACGTCACCCAAGACCGGACGAAGCCTCCGCTTTGTGGGGATCCACTTCTACCGCACCGAGGAAGAGCGGCTCGCTCAGGCGGTGCAGCTGGAGGAACTGCTTAGAGTAGAACAGGTACCGACTATCTTGGCCGGGGACTTCAACTCCACCCCGGGCTCGACGGTGATGGAGCACCTCGCAAAGTCGTGGGAGATACTCGAGAAGGGTGACGACCACTTCACCTTCCCCTCATACGAGCCGGAGCGGGAAATCGACTTCGTGCTACTCCAGCCGGCCGACCGCTTCGAAGTGATCGGCCAACGGCTCATCACCGAGCCCGTTGCCTCGGATCATCGACCTTTGGTGGTCGATCTGATCGTACGGAACTAACGGGCCGTACCGATGGGGAATCTGATTCGATGAACTCAGCGAATCTCGCCGCGTTTCATGCCGTGTGTAGCTGTGTGGATTTCAGGAAGCCGCTCGTGTCCCTGCTCGACGAGTTTCGTCACGGGACAATTGCAGACAAGGACCGCACACACGAGGATACGGTGATTCGATCTCACCTGTCCGAGCAGCACGCAGCATGGGACCGCGTGTTTCCCGGGTTCCCCGACCATCCTTGGAAGCGTCGTACAGGTATGTGGGAGCACAACCGGGGGAAAAGAGACGCCTATCTGAAACACCTCCTCGTGACGCATCTACGAGAGGACAAGAGTGAAAACCGCACGATCGTGAATCCCGCAACGGTATTCGGTCGCCATGCGCGTGCGATCGCTCGGGAGTTGCCCGATCATGACGTCATCGGCAGCGACATCGAGCCCGGGCTCAACCGACTCTATCGACTGGTGAGCTGGTGGAAGTACCCCAACTTGAAGAACTACCGTTTTATGAGGGAGAACATCTTCGAACCCGACCTGGAACGTCGTCCGTTGGCCGTCACCTTCTTTGGCGCCTGTGGTGCCGTAACCGACGGGTGCATGGACTATGCGATCGGCGTCGAGTCACCATTCTTGCTATGTCGCTCATGCTGTCACGACAACATCGGTGGCAACACCGACATAGTGCGGCGACCCAACAATCTCAACCGTTTCTTTGTGTGGAAGAACCGCGCGTTCAAGTGGATCAAGTGGCTGGACAACGGCCAGTACTTCTCGGACCGGCACACGAAGGAAGCTTACCCGCGCAGCAGGGCAGCACGCGAGATCATGGACTCCGATACGATCATCGAGATAGCACGCAACTCAGTTGACAGCGACATCTGCAGAAGCCTGATTGACCTGGACCGCTGCCTGTACCTGCAAGAGAACGGCTACGACGTTCTCTATCGCGAGGAGCTCTTCTTTGCCCACCGAGAACGCTGAGGTGGAAGCAGTCTCCTGCCTCCTCCCCCCCGATCAGCCTTGACGCAGACTGACCGACACGCTGCTGTTGAGCGATCCGATAGAAATTCCGGCGGGGGAGTCACGCACTGTTATCGTGCTCGATCGCGCAGGTGGAGGGCTACCGGCGCAGGTGATCAAGCCCTGAGGTCATTGGGAGAGTCATACCCACTGCCCGGTGACCTCCAAGAGCCGCTCGATGTCCTGTGCGTTGTTGAACAGCCCAACGCCAGCACGGATTTTCTCTCCACCCTGTTTGAGGCTGACTCTGACGTTGGCCGCCGCGAGCGTGGCACGGGTTCGTTCTACGTCCCTGCCATGCTCGAACGTGACTATGGCGGACCGGTTCCCCGCCGGAGTCCAGACCGGATAACCCTGCTCCACCAGCCCTTCGCGCAGCTGATGCGCAAGATCGACCGAATGATGCTCGATGTTCTGCACACCGACACGCAGCAGATAGTCGAGCGCCGTCCGCAGCTGGAAGACCGCACCGAAAGCCAACGTGGCGTAGCCGTACTTGCGCGCATCAGTGTACAACTCGTATTGGAAATCGCCCAGTTCTTCGGCAATGTGCAGTGAGCCCAGACGATCGAGTTTCACCGCATCGAGGAGATCCTCGCGTACGTAGAACGGTGCCACACCGAATCCGCCGAGCAGCCACTTGTATGTACCCGACGTGAGGAAGTCGATGTCTACCTCCTTCACATCCAGCGACAGCATTCCCACACCTTGTATGGCGTCGGCGTACAGATAGGCACCGTTACTGTGAGCAAGCTGCGCCAAGGCGGTGAGGTCGTGCTGATACCCGTTCTGATGCGACACCCAAGCCACTGTGATGAGGCGGGTCCTATCGTCGACCATCCTGGCGAACTCATCGAGTGGCACAGCCCCATCGCGGCTAGGCACGATTCGGAGATCGATGCCCCGGGTCTCGACGATATGCCGGTATAGCACGAACGTGGTCTCGTAGTGCAGGTCGTCGATCACGACGTTATCACCCGGCCCGAGGTCGAGCGCCCGCGCAACGATGTTCTCGCCCTCACTGGTCGCGAACAGCAAGCCGATTTCCGACTCCGACGCACCGATGAGTTGCGCGAACTTCTGCCGTACCAGGTTGGACTCGGCCATCATGTCGCCTAGGCTCACTGGATCGTGCGCCTTGGCGTCCGCGAAGACTTTCGCGGCCTCGACCGCTTGTCGCGGAGACGGTGTGATGTAAGCTGAGTCGAGGTAGGTCGATTCACCGACAACCGGGAAGTCGTGACGCACACCGAGAGGATCGTTCCCTACGTCAGCCTCGTCGGTGCAGGCAACTCCGCTCAGAGTAGCGGCAACCGATACCGTCTCCAAGAACTCGCGTCGTGTGTATGGCACTGGGTCCCTCCGCTCCAAGAGTGGGCCGTCTCTGCGCATCCGTATATGGTGACAGTGACGCTCTAAGATGCGACCAGATACCGCAGATGACTATCCCAGAGGGGGCCGTGAATTCAGGTGGGCCACCGTATGTCAGTCGTGAAGCCGCGAGATCCTCTACCCTCCACCAACCATCTCGACAACAGCCACCGTCACATCGTCGTAGTTGCCGAGCACCGCTGCCTGGTCCACGTGTCGTAGAAGCAGGATGTCGATGAAGGCAGGATTCCTTCCGTCGGCGGGACCGGCCGTCTCACCTTCGACTACATCAGGAGACTGCTGCGCCCAGGTGTTGCTGTTCACTATGGTCAGCAAGAGGACGGGGAGAACAACTCTGTGATTCTGCATGGAATCAGGCTACTCGGGCTTGGGGCAACTGATAACCTAACCCGCCTTTAGGGGCGGGGTCAGGTTCCTAACGCTGTTTGCTGGCCCGGTGTGGCCTCGCTTTACCAGGCATTTCCTGACTTGCCGGCCACATATCGCGGTTTTTGCTGGCGCGTCGTGTCTATTCCCCTTCTTCCCCTCCTAATCTGCTCTCAAAGCCACCATCGGGTCGCTCCTCGCGGCGCGGCGGGCGGGAATGTAGCTTGCCAGCGCCGCGACTACCACGAGCAGCAACGACACGGTACCCAGAGTTGCGGGGTCGCTCGGGCTCACCCCATTGAGCAATGTCACGACGGGTCGCATAGCTAGGGCACTGAGTCCTAGTCCAACTACCGCACCCACAGCTACCAGCGCTAGACCCTCGCGAACCACCATCTTCACGACCTGACTCTGGCTCGCGCCGAGCGCTAGCCGCACTCCCAGCTCGCGTGTGCGCTGAGCTACCGAGAAGGCAACCACACCATAGAGTCCCAGACTCGCCAGCACCATTGCGAGAATCCCGAAACCGAGCAACAGCACCGCACCCATTCTGGGGGCGAACAAGACGATGCCGACGTGTTCGGTCATCGTACCTGACTCCATCACCGGTACGTTGCCGTTCAGCTCGCGGGCCTCGCGCACAATGAGGCTGGGCATGGCACTCGGATCACCACTGGAGCGTACCACCACCGACGTAACGAACGGGTTGTCCTGACCGGTTGGGACGTAGAAGTAGGGCCGCGGACTCTCTCCCAGTGATCTTACTTTCACGTCCTGTGCTACACCGACGATCTCCGTGTCTACTTGATTCGTGCGGTTACCTCGGCGGAATCGTCTGCCCACCACATCTTCCGTGCCCCAGAAGCGCCGCGCCATCGTCGCGCTGATGATCGCAACGCTCGGTGAATCCCGGTTGTCCGCGTCGCTGAATTCGCGGCCGCGCAGGATCGGGATCTCCATAGTGTCGAAGAATCCGGAACTCGCTGATGCGAAGTCGGCCGACAACTCGTCTTCGCCTACCGGTGGATCGACACCCTCTATGAACACGCCATTGATCTGTGCTCCGATGCTGAGCGGCAGGCGGTCGGAAAGCGCAACGGCCTGAACTCCCGGGTGGCTCTTCAGTTTCTCGACGAGCCGGTCCAGGAAGGCGCGTGCCTCAACATCGTTGTCGTAGACAACATCCGTGTTGAAGGTCGCCATCGCAGTGCGCTCCGTCTCGAACCCGGGATCCACTACCTGCGAGTTGATGAGGCTGCGCACGAACAGGCCTGCGCCTACCAGCAGTACCAAGGAGACGGCCACCTGCGACACCACCAATAGGTTGCGCATGCTCAACCGGCGGTTCTCAATGCCGAGCGAGTGAGTCTCGTCCTTGAGTGTTGGAACCAAGTCGGGACGAGACGCCTTCAGTGCCGGCGCCAGGCCGAAGAGCATACCCGTTACGACCGAGAGAGCCACTGTGAACGCCAGAACTCGCCAGTCGAGGCTCAGATCGATAACCACCGGAAATGGCAGCGGCGGTTTGAACGAAACGATGAATCGTGCGAACCAGAGAGCCAGCAGCAAGCCCGTCGCCCCTCCTATGATGCCCAACAACGTACTCTCCGTAAGCAACTGCGAGATGAGCCGGCTCCTGCGGGCTCCGATGGCGAGCCTGATGGCCACTTCCTTGCGCCGTGATGCCGCACGTACCAGCAACAGGTTGGCAATGTTGCTACACGCTACCAGCAGCACGAGCCCAACCACCACCATGAGCAGCCCCGCTATCGGGTAGAGCGCTGAGTCGATAATGGGGTGAAGCCGTACCCGGTTCGACGGGAAGATCGAGACCGTGCGGTTCTCGTTCGTCTGCGGGTACTCCTCGGCGAGGCGACCGGCGAGCACGTTGAGCGCAGCCTCTGCCTGGTCGAGTGTGACCGAGGGCGCGAGCCGGGCAACCATCATCAGACTGCGGTTGGCGCGGCCCTCCAATTGATCAACCTCGTCGGGCTCGATCTGTACCGCTGAGCCCCACGGCAACCAATACTCGGACGTGATGCCGACGGTGGATCCCGCGTATCCCTCGGGGCCCACGCCGACAACCGTAACGACCCGTCCGTTCAACCGGATTGTGCTGCCAATGATGTTGCGGTCTCCGCCGTGCCGACGTTGCCAGGTGTCGTATGCCATCATCACCACAGGTGTTGACACGCCCGGCTCGTCTTCTTCCGGTGTGAACCAACGGCCCAACCCCGGTTGGACTCCGAGTACCGAAAAGAAGTCGGCGCAGAGGTACTCGCCCATCGTCACTTCAGACCCGTCGCTGCCCGTAAGACTCAGGAACACGTTCTCGAAAGCCACGGCCCCCGAGAACAGATCCGTGCGAGCTCGGTAATCGACGAAGTCCAAGTACGAAACCGCACCGGGCGTCCTGCCGTCCGAATCGCTAGTGAAGACGCGGACGATATTCGACGGGTTCTCATAGGGAAGGGGCCGGAACAACACGGCACTCACGATGCTGAAGATGGCTGTGTTGGCTCCGATACCGAGACCCATGATTGTGATCGCGATGGCCGCGAACCCGGGGCTCTTGCGGAGCTTTCGTACAGAGTAGCCAAGATCCTGCCAAAAGTTGCCAATCACTGCCAATCCTCTCGTTGAATGGGTCCTGCGCATCAATCGCCGCTCGCGACTTTTCATTCTGCGCTGTTCCTTGTGTTCCGGTATCGCACTGGCAGCGGTATCCCACAGTGTGCGACACCAAAACCAAACCGCTCGCAGCAGGCCACTGTTACTCCGCACTGCCCGGTAGCGATCTAGGAAGGTGTCTTCCATGTCGCTTCCCACTGCAGCACGGAAATCCGCCGGATACGCGAGCAACAGTAGACGATAGACTCTACGCGCCAACATCTTCACACTCCCGTCATCAGCGAGCGCGCTCGGGCGGCGTCTACCAATCCCGCCATTCTACTGGCCTCGGCTGCGGCCACCTTGCGGCCCAGCGCTGTGATCGAGAAGTAGCGTCTGCGCTCGTCGTCCAGATCGGGCGCCGGCCGCTTGGGTGATGGCTTGACTAGACCGTCCGAGGTCAGACGCCGCAGTGCGCGGTACAGCGTGCCGGTTTCGATCCGTATCCTGCCTGCGGTTCTCTCTTCGGTCTGTTGGATGATCGCGTAACCGTGGTGGTCTCCACCTGCCAGCACCAGCAGGATTTCGAACTCCACCGGTCTGAGCGGGAGAAATGACTCGGGGTTTCTGTCTTTGGCGTTCATAGGGCACACTACGTGCGTCGCACACATAGGTTTCTTGTCGCCTGGAAACCGTCACCCAGCGCGTTATTCCTCTGTAACCAAGCGAGACAACAATTAGATCGACAGATGTCTCGTGCTGTCTCGTCTCGATACAGACTGCCTCATTTCGATGCAGCTGGCAAGCAGCCGTGCTTCTCTCAAGCTCTTCAATTGTAAGCGTTTAACCAGCGGGGGTGCCGGGAACGTGACTTGCCGTACCACCAACTCGCTGGGCGTGTTTTGCGGAAGCGGCGTGGTGACTTTGGTCACCAACGCTTACGGCCCGGTCGCATATCGTGTGCAACCCCAAGAGAACCGGGACCACCAAGAATCGAGGGATGCGATGGCCGACAATGTCAGTCTGGCCCTGGAGACCGCATCCGGAGTAACGACCAGAGCAACACCCCAAGCGACCCGTCGCGGGGGTTCGGGTCGCCGGACCGTATCCGCAGCCAAGACTTCCAAGACCCTGGGTCAACGCGCTTTCACTGCCGCACTGCTGCTCATCTGGTTGAGCGTTGCGGGAGCGGCGCTAGTGTGGGGCCTCGAGTACTACGCGACACCGCTGCAAGAGAGACCTTTTTCGGACCTACACGAACAATTCAAACCGTCGGGCCTGATAGGTCAGGGCATGGGCATCATCGGGACACTCATGATGTTCGTCGGCGTGGGCATGTACTCGCTCAGAAAACGCGCCCGCTTCCTTGCTGGTATGGGTAGCCTCGCTAGCTGGCTCCAGGTCCACATCTTCCTCTGCACGCTGGGACCGGTGCTCGTGTTGTTCCATACCAGCTTCAAGTTCGGCGGCATCATCTCGGTCGCGTTCTGGAGCATGAGCATCGTCGTAGTAAGCGGGATCTTCGGACGCTACCTGTACAGCCACATCCCCAAGACCATCCACGGTCAGTTCCGGTCGCTCGACTCGCTCAGTGAACAAAAGGAAGAACTGGTCGCCACAATCTCCCGTGATTTCGGACTGCAAACGCCTGAAGTGGAACGCCTCTTTCCTACAGTGAAGCGTGGCAAACCGAAGGGGTTTCTCCACGCGCTGGCTCTGGCCATCCGCTATGACGTCTCGAAACGAACGCAGCGCCGACGCATCGAAAAGATCCTGACCGCTGTTGCTCCGCGGTCCGACCGGGCCACACCGCGACGCAACTCCGACGAGATGCCACTGTACCTGCGTGACTCGGTGGTAGGTCTGGTTCAGTCACAGCTGCAGCTGGAGCAGCAGATCGTGTTGCTCAAGCCGTTCCAACGACTGTTCCGCTACTGGCACCTGCTTCATCTGCCATTGGCCGGTGTGATGGTGCTCATCCTAATGGTCCATGTCGCCGTGGCCGTCCTGTTCGGGTACACGTGGGTGTTCTGAGCTGGTGTCTCGGGTGACATCACACTGGTTCTGGCTGCTGCTATCGGTCTTGTTGTTGGCCTACCCGCAGGCCACAGCGGCCCAGCTGCTCTCACCCGGAAAGCTCGCCAGCGCACACGCTGACCTGAGTGGTCTGCGCAAATGCACCAAGTGCCATGCACTGGGTGAGCGCGGCGTCTCGAACGACAAGTGCCTGCAATGTCACGAGCTGCTGCGGAACCGGATCGATCAACGGAGGGGCCTCCACACCACCGTGGCCCGGCAGGACTGTACCGACTGTCACAAAGATCACTTCGGAGAGGACTTTGCCTTGGTGCGATTCGACAGCGATACGTTCGACCACAAGACCATTGGGTTCGAGCTGGTTGACGCTCACAGCACGATCGAGTGCGACGACTGCCATCAGCCGCGTTTGATCGAGGCAGTGGACGTACGCGCGGTCAAGGGACAGCACGGCACGCTCGACCGCACGTTTCTCGGACTCGGCAAAACGTGCGCGGCCTGCCACACTGCTGACGACCCGCATGACAGTCAGTTCGGGGCACGCGCTTGTGATGAATGCCACACCCAAACCGTGTGGGACGGCGCCGAGCGGTTCGACCACGACCAAACGCGCTACCGACTGACAGGGTTGCACCGCCGCGCGCAGTGCGAGGACTGTCACGCAACGGGAACGAGTTCCGCTACCGGCGACCAAGGAGGGCTCGTGCGGTACACGGACCTGGACTTTTCGTCGTGCAAGTCGTGCCACGATGACGTGCATCGCGGGAGAATGAGCGGCTCGTGCGCCAGCTGCCACAACACGTCCGGCTGGCACCGCCTGGATCGAACCAGATTCGAAGGTCGCTTCGACCACGAGGTCACCGAGTTCTCATTGCTCGGCAAGCACGCGGAGACCGAGTGCGCCTCCTGTCACGACCGCGGCCAACAAGACCGCGATGGCTTGCAATTGTCGTTCGTCGCGGCAACCCGGCGCAACGAGTACCCGAGCCCGGTTGCGGCAGACTGTCTTTCCTGCCACTTGGACTATCACGCCGACGTGTTCCGGGAATCGACGGGTGGTCCAGTGTGCGAGAGCTGTCATACCCAAAGCGGCTGGCTCCCTACTACGTACGACATCGGCCGGCACAACGACGCCTCCACGTTTGATCTCACGGGAGCCCACGTGGCCACCCCGTGTCAGAACTGTCATACCCAACCGGACGCACCCGATCGCGCGTTGCAGTTCCGTTTCGAGAGCAGTGAGTGCCACTTCTGTCACGAGAGCGACGGTCCCCACGCGAGTCAGTTCACCGGGCAACAATGCACAGCATGTCACGACACGGAATCGTTCGCCATCACGGTATTCGATCACACGAACACGCGCTATCCGCTGGACGGCAAGCATCGGGATGTGGGCTGCAACGACTGTCACACTCTTGCGCAACAGCCCGATGGCCGGCAGTACCGCGTCTACACGCCAGTCGGTACGGAGTGTCATGACTGCCACGGAGGTGCTGCATGAGGCTGAAACACAGCAACGGTGTCATAGCGCTACTGGCCCTCTTGCCGGCGGTGAGTTTCGCTCAACGGGACGGCCTGAATCCGCACGGTGTGCTAAGCGTGACCATCGGGTGCGATGCGTGTCACACCACCGAGGGTTGGCATCCCACCAAGACACCGCTCGATTTCGATCATGGCGGTGCAACCGATTTCCCACTCACCGGGAAACACGAAGAGGTGCGCTGCGCGACATGCCATCTCGATCTCATATTCAATGAGCCCAAGATCGCCACTTCGGGCTGCACCGGATGTCACGTCGACGTGCACCTCGGACGCCTGTCACCCGACTGCACCTCCTGTCACAACACGACATTGTTTGCCGACGTGCCCGGTCTGCAGATCCACGCCAACACGAGCTTTCCGTTGAGTGGTTCGCACACGCAGGTGTCGTGCGAGAGTTGTCACCCCGACGACCGCAGTGGTGCGTACACCACACAGCAGACTGAGTGCTTCTCATGCCATGCGGCTGAGTACGCCGCCGCCGAACCAGTAGACCATGTAGCCGCGGGTTTCTCCACCGAGTGCGAGCAGTGCCACAACACGCTGGCGTGGAGCTACAACGTTGCCTTCGATCATGTAACCGCCTCGGGCGGGTATGTCCTGCTGGGTAGACACATGCAGATACGGTGTTCGAGTTGCCATACTGCTGGCACCGGGACCCCGATCTTCAATCCGGTCAACCAGGACGATTGTGTCGCCTGTCATCAGAGTGACTACGAGCGGGAGCACAGCGCCACTGGTTTCCCGACAACCTGTGGTTCGTGCCACACCAACGATTCGTGGACGGGCGCAACGTTCGCCGATCACGACGCACTGGCATTCCCGATCTCCTCGGGCGCGCACCGCGGCAAGTGGGACAGCTGCCAGACATGCCACACGACGCCCAACGACTTCAGGATGTTCACGTGCTTCAACTGTCACGAGCACGACCGCTCCAGGATGGACGACAAGCACAAGGAGGAGTCCGGTTACGTCTATGAGAGCAACGCCTGCTATTCCTGTCACCCCAACGGGAAGTCGGACTGATGCAGAGAATTCTCACTCGTTGCCAGGTGGCCAAACTGCTGGTGTGGTCACTGCTCTGTTGCTCCTCACTCGCTACGGTGACCGAGAGCGCCAGCGCCCAGGATTCCGGCATAGCCGTACTGGTGGAACAACTCGCGGGGGCCAACGTCTACCTCCGTGCCGGAACCCAAGACGGCATCACGGTGAACGACACGTTGCAGGTCTACGACGAGACGGGCGAGCGTTACCTTGGCGCCCTGCTGGTTGTCAGTGCAACCAGCACCAGAGCGGTGGTGACGTTCGCCAATGAGCCGTTTTCGCTCACGCGAGGCACTACCGCACTGATCGCGCTCGATGGCAACGCACCAGCCGCTGCTCCCGCGGTCGAGACACCACGACAAATGGACCGCACCCCACAAACCTCGGGTTACCCGCCCCAGGTGAGCGGCCGAATGTGGCTCCAGTTCAACGCGCTGGAGACAACCACTCGGTGGATGAGCAACGAGGAGAACATGGTAGATCGAACCTTCGCCACTCCGGCACTCGGCCTCCGTCTAACTGCGTCTCATTTGCCCGGCGACCTCGAGTTCACCACCAACCTGCGCGGTGCCTACCGCTATAGCTCAGATGATTTGGTGGATCCGGAGCAGTCAGTTCGCGTGTACCAGTTGAGCCTGGCAAAGTCGTTCATAAGCGTGCCGTTCCAGTTCCAGGCCGGGCGATTCTACAATCGGTTTGAGAATTATTCCGGGTACTGGGACGGACTGTTACTGCACTACGGTGAGCGAGGCCTCGGGTTCGGCGTCGCTGCCGGGTTCCAACCCGAACGTGCCAACGAGTGGTTCTCGACCGAGTTGCCCAAGTACGCGGCCTTTGTCGACTTCAATCACGTTGGTGAGTCGGTCAGTTACTACACCGACGTTTCGGTCCACCATATGAAGCCGAGCAGCGACTTGGCCACTCGCACGTTTTTCGGCTGGGCACAGCGGCTGACCGTGGGTAGGGCCCGACTGGCTACTGACGTTCAGGTGGACCGCAAAGGCCAGACCGACAAATGGAATGTCACTCGCTTGTACGCCAGCGGCTCGGTACCCATCGCCGGGCGGCTCTCACTGCACGCCCGCTATGCGTTGGACGAACCACTCTTGCTGTCGGACAGTATCAACCTCCTGCCGTTCAAGAGGCAGCAGGGGAACGCTGGCATCAGCTATTGGGCACGGGGCGGCAGCTTCAACCTGGACGTCACGGCGAATCGGGTGAACGGTCGGGACCCCACCTACACCGTCTCATCTTCTTTCAGTCTGAATGAGACGCGTGTGTTGGGGCTCGGCTTCAACGGTGCTGGTAGCTACTGGACCTTTGAAGGCAGGAAAGCCGTCAACTTGTTGGGCGGCATAAACCGCAGCTTCGGTCGCGTGCAAACGCGCGCCAGTTATCAGTTGTACCGCACCGAGAGTGCCATCAACGAGTTTACGACTCACAACATCGACTTCGGTTTGCTGTTTCCGCTCAGTCGACGCCTGTACTCTACCATACAAGGGCGTGTGCAGCGCGGCGACAACCAGAGTGCGAACAGTATCTTCCTTAACCTGTGGATGAGTTTCTAATGTCCGATACGTGGATCATAGTTGCAGTCGGTGTGGTGCTCTTCGTCTTATTCGCCCTGCCGTTTTATGTCAGGACACGCCGTCTGGAACGGAACGCGACACAGGCCGAAGCCCACGCGCTGCACTATGGCTTGCACGAACCCGCTTCACTGCATCCCGTGGTCGATCCCGGTGAGTGTATCGGGACCGGCAACTGTGTCTCAGTTTGCCCCGAGGGAGACGTGTTGGGTCTGAGTAGTGGCCAGGCGACACCGATCAGCCCCGCTCGCTGCATTGGCCATGGACTTTGCGAACGTGCTTGCCCCACTCAGGCGATCCAGTTGGTGTTCGGTACCGCCAAGCGCGGTGTGGAGATCCCCCGCATCAAACACAACTTCGAGACCAACGTACCGGGCATCTACATCGTGGGTGAGCTGGGTGGCATGGGACTCATTCGCAATGCGTTCGAGCAAGGGCGGCAATGTATTGAGGGGATTTCCCGGGAACCGAGCGGTCCAACCGATGCGCTCGACGTGGTGATTGTCGGATGCGGCCCCGCGGGATTGTCGGCATCGGTGAACTGCATCCATCATGAGCTCAACTTCGTCACGCTCGAGAAAGAGGATGTAGGCGGGACCGTGCGCAGTTATCCCCGTAAGAAGCTGGTCATGACGTCGCCTGTTAAGGTCCCTGGCTACGGCAAGCTGGGGTTCCACGAGATCTCCAAAGAGAAGCTGATGACAGTTTGGGAGGATATCGTGGCCAAGACTGGATTGGAGGTCAACACCGAAGAGACTGTCGCCAATGTCGCGCCAACCAATGACGGATGCTTATTTGTAACGAGTAACAAGGGCACATACAAAACGAAGCGCGTGATACTAGCCATCGGGCGTCGCGGGGTGCCGCGCACGCTCAATTTGCCGGGGGAGCGTCTCCCCAAGGTCATCTACTCCCTGCGCGAGCCAGAGGCGTTCCAGCGCGACCGGATCGTCGTGGTTGGTGGCGGTGACTCCGCAATCGAAGCTGCCTTGGCTCTGTCGGGTCAGCCGGGCAACAACGTCAAGATCTCCTATCGCAAGGACCGGTTCTCTCGGATCAAGCCAGGTAACATGGAGCAAATCGAGGACGCGATCGCCCGACGCCAGGTCGAGGTGCTGTGGTCTTCGAGTCTACTCGAGATCAAGCCCGACGCGGTCGTACTGAAGGGCAACGCAGGCACAGTCGAAACAATGCCCAACGACCTCGTCGCGATCTTTGCCGGCGGGGAATTGCCCACGAAGTTCCTGCGAGCCTGCGGCATCCAGATCGACACCAAGTTCGGAGAGGTGTAGACCGCGTGAGCGGCCGCCACCATTCTCGGCGGCCGTTCACTCGCGCCGTGCTCTCCCGCTCAGTGGCCGCCAAGCGCACCGGTGTAGAGGTAGTCGTTGTCTTTCTTCGCAAGGTGGCAGTTCTGACAACCTGGGAGCCGACCCTCCATCGGCATCGTCATCCCGTTCATCTCCATCTTGTCCAAATCGCCGCTCGGAAGGTGCTTGGAGAAGAACCAGTCATTGTGATCGCCGTTGTATCCCTGGCGCTTGAACATGACGGTTATCGCCGCGAGTTCCTTGTTCGGCATGTAGTTCTCCTTCACAACGATCGCTCCGTCAGGCATCTGCGAGGCACCGCTCCCGATCGCGCTCATAGCCGCGTCGTTGACGTAAGTCGTGAGCAACATGCCGTGAGGCTGGTTTCCCTTGTAGAGCGCCTCCGTCCCCGGCCACAAGGACCAATTCTCGCGATAGTTCTCTTCCTGCAGGTGTGCCCAGATTGCAGCCCCCGTCGTATCGGGCTTTACCTTCAAAGCCGAATAGCTGTCCTCAGGCTGGTAAGTGGTGGCAGCAATGGCCGTGAAGGCCGCGGCAGTGACCACGCTGGCTGCGATCAGTGATCTCATCATTCTCTCCCGGTTCGGTGCGTACTCGACGTGGCGATCCGTCGGCTGCGGCTCAGCCCAGCAAGTTCGGCCGTGACGTCAGTGCGTGATTCGTGGTGGTGTCACAGTCCATAACAGGAAACGGGCGGAATGGGTTCCCAGATCGCCGTTGGCACTTTGCTGGTGAGTCCCTCCAGACCGATTTGGCTCGGTGAGGAGCTCCACGTCGGGAGATCACGGCGTCTACCCGGACGACGAGATCGATGGGTTCCCTTGCAGCCGCTGCAACAACGCCGAGCCGGTTTCCGATACCACCCTCATGCGTTCCTCAAGCACCATGACTTCGGCCTGATAGTGCGTGTCATCACGCAGATGACGTGCGAGGTCGCTCAGCGTTCCCTGCAACACCTGGATCTGGGCCGCCGCCTGCTCGCTGCGCCCGGCCAGTTCGCGGAACCGCCCCAGGACCTGGCGGAGCCTTCCGGCGACCGCGCCCGTCGACCCGGCGACGCCACGGTTCTGGGCTTCCAACGCAGCGAGCACCAGCTCGACAGCTTCCAGCGCTTCCGCCGACGGCCCGGCCACCAATGGATGCAGAGTGACGACCTGCTCCAGCGCCCGCGCGGTGCCTCCTTGCAACTGCTCGAGTTGTCCGCCCATCCGCTGGCTGACCTGCGCTAGCCGGTCGTTTACTGCGACCACCTTGCTCAACACGCCATCCAGGTCCTCGACGAGATGATTGACCCGTCCCAAGAAATGATTGAGGTCGAGCGCCAGCTCGCCGAACTCGTCATCCGACCTGGCCTCGACGCGTTGTGAGAGGTCGAGGTGACCCTTGGCGAGCCGCGCTACCGTGGCGCGCAGGCGCAGCAGCGGCTCCATGCGAATTCGTAGTAAGAGGAATAGAACGATCGTGTGGAGAATGACGTTTGCCATGGCCACGACTGACACGAGCCGAGCCTCTCGCCAGAACTCGGCGAACCTGTGCGACCGGTAGCTCCGTACAGTGACCCGCCCGAGGACGTCTCCCACTTCGGCCGTGACGTGACAGGTGCGGCAAAATTGCTCCGCCGTCAGATCGACCGAAGCTTCGTGATGCGCCCCTTCAGACCATGTTCCTTCGATCCCGCGCGCCTCGGAGTCGAACACTCGCCGAATAGACTCGATGGTGATCTCGGAGGGTTCTATTGCGATCTCGTAACCGAGTTCCTCGTGATTGCGCCTGAGAATCGGATAGACTGTCCGCGCCGCCACCGGCCCACCCTCATTGAGCATGATGTCGCGCACGTCCGATGCCAGCCGCTCCGCCACCAGGTTCGTGGCCTCCCGCTCCTGACTTTGGAAGTCGCGCCATGCTAGGACCGCCCGCCCACCCAGCTCCAATACCACAATTGCGGTGAGTGCGATCAGAAAATCGCGGATCATCCTAATCACGAAGGAGCGGTCGAATTGGCCGGGCGCAGACGCCATTTGTGGTCCCTGGTGTGGTCGCTTGTGATAACGCCGGTAGAACCCTCATAGTTCGGCGAGACGGTCGAATGGCGACAGCCTGCGAGTCAAGCCCTTTCTGGGGAACAGTGTGAGCGGCACCGTCGTTAGTATCCTGTCTGGGAGGCGAAAGACGTGAGCCCGCTGGTCGGCCGTTGCGCGACCGAGTAGGTTCGTCAGATCACCACGGGGGCAATCGTATGACCGATTGGCTGGACCAAATCAAGGCAGCATTTGCAGACCGCTACGCAATCGAGCGGGAGCTGGGAAGCGGAGCTAGTGCGGTAGTGTACCTCGCGAACGACCTGAAGCACCGTCGCAAGGTTGCCATCAAGGTGCTAAACCCGGATCTGGCGCGGTCACTCGACGTCGAACGATTCTTGCGCGAGATCGAGATTGCCGCTGGCCTCACTCACCCCAACATCCTGCCGTTGCACGACTCCGGACGGGTCGTCGGATGGTCGGAGGGGCGCAAGGAAGAGTTCCTCTACTACGTAATGCCATACGTGGAAGGGGAGTCGTTACGTGACAAACTGAATCGAGAAGAACAACTACAGATTGACGACGCGATTGAGATCGCCAAATCGGTTGCCCTTGCACTGGACTACGCGCATCGGCGAGAGGTGATACATCGCGATATCAAGCCCGAGAACATACTCCTCGCAGACGGCCACGCGATTCTGGCTGACTTCGGGATCGGCAAAGCGATCTGCGAAGTCTGCGACGACAAAGTCACCCTGGATGGATATATCCTCGGTACTCCGGATTACATGAGTCCGGAGCAAGCAACCGGCGGAGAAGTAGACCAGCGGACCGACATCTACAGCATGGGGTGTGTTCTCTACGAGATGTTGACTGGCAGGGTACCGTACGGAGGTGGACACCTTCGGGCCGTGCTGGCCGGGCATGTCATCACACCGATCCCACCAGTACGTGAGGACCGGCCGGACGTCTCCAAGGCAGTTGCTGCGATTGTGGACGGGGCCTTGGCAAAAGCACCTGATGACCGCACTGCCACAGCAGGTGAATTCACCGCCGCGCTCGACCAGGCACGTATTGAGTTCCAAACCGGCACCCACGCTGTGGAGAGCGGCGCCCATCCCGCTGGTCTATCGCGCGGTCGCCGCGCCATGCTCGGGGTTCTGACAGCGGCGGTCGTCGTGTTGGGCGGACTGGGGTGGTGGCTCACCAGACCGGACCGATCTGCAGTGCCAGTCGACTCGGTGGCCGTGCTGCCGTTTGCCAATCTCTCGAACGATTCCGACCAGGTCTATTTCGTGGATGGCCTTCACATTGCGTTGATCGCTGAATTGGCTCAGATCGACGCGCTTACGGTTATCTCGCAGACTTCTGTAGCCCGCTTTCGCAGCACGACTGAGAGGATTCAGGAGATCGCTGCCGAATTGAACGTCGATGCAATAGTAGAAGGTTCGGTGTTCCGAGCGGGAGACAGTGTGAGGATCACCGTTCAAATGGTACTCGTGGAGCCGGAACGCCAGCTGTGGGCTCAGAGCTACGAGCGGGACGTAGGCAACGTCCTGGCGCTTCAGCGCGAAGTCGTTCGATCGATCGCGAGAGAGATCGAAACCCAGCTGACGCCTCAGGAACACGCCCACTTGGCCGCAGCGCCTCGCGTTGATCCGGCTGCTCTCGACGCGTACCTGCACGGGCGCTTCTATCACGCCCACGGAACAGTGGATGGGTTCCAGCATGCGATCGAGTTCTTTGACCAAGCGACGCAGATCGAGCCGAGCTTCGGCTTGGCGCACTCAGCGAAGGCATTGTCACTACACCTGCTCGGCGTACATGGAGGTAGCCCGCCTCGGGAGACTGAACTGAGAGCCAAAGCGGCAGCGGAGCGCGCACTCCAACTCGATCCTGAAATCGCCGAGGCCCGAGCTGTTTTGGCCGGCGTCTGGTCGATGTACGAATGGGACTGGGGGGCGGCCGATCGGGAATACAGACGCGCCATTTCAACCGACCCGAACTCTGCCATAGCGCACCAGTGGTATGCCTACCATCTGGCAGCGATGGGAGATATCGACGGGGCTCTCGCCGAAGCTCGCCGAGGTCAGGAGTTGGACCCGCTGAACCCAATGACACCGGCTGTCGTGGCAGACCAACTGGTCTACGCACGGGAGTATGAAGCTGCCATGAGTGAGCTGGAGCGGGCGGTCCAGTTGGATCCATCTTTCGATCGGGCCCGCGACGAACTGCTCGAGTGGATCTACGCATTTCAGGACCGATACACGAACGCGATTGCTGTCCGTACGGACCGGATGCGTCGCGAAGGGCAACCCCAGGAATCCATAACGGCCCTCGAGTCGGCGTTCGCAGCTTCCGGTCCTGCAGGTTACTGGCGCTGGCGCCTCGACCAGCTGCAAAGAGCCGCAACGCTTCGCTACGTCGCGCCGAGTGAGTTCGCGAAGAACTACGCGATGCTGGGAGATCTCGATGCCGCATTCGAGTGGCTGGAACGTGCATTCAACGAACGCGATGGTATGGAGCTAATCCGTGTCTGGCCCGGCTATGATTCTCTGATCGCCGATTCGCGATACGCGGACTTCCTCGAGCGCTTGGACTTCCCAGGTTAGGAAAAGGACTCCGCCTTCCCGAACAGATCGTTGACCCCCTTGCCACCCTTCCACACCAGCACGCTATTTTGTGTAGTTCTTGGCCACCCGAAACAGTGACGCATTGGCTATGAAATGACACACGGACACGACCGCGACCCCATGTCAGCACCACGCTATGCCGGGCCAGTGACCTTCATGCGCACACCGCTAGCTCGCGATCCGTCCGAATTGGATATCGCGCTCATCGGTGTACCATTCGATGGCGGGGCGGAGAACCGGCCAGGCCAGCGCCACGGACCACGCGAAGTCCGCAACATGTCGAGCTTCATGAGGGCCGTCCATCATGTCACTCGGGTGAACCCCTACAAACTCTGTCGTGTCGCTGACATGGGTGACGTCCCGATGAGCGTCGCCTTCGATCTCGAGGCGAGTCACGCAGACATCACGGAGTTCTTCCACAGCATCCATGCCGCGGGTGTGGTGCCGCTGAGTGTCGGGGGCGACCATTCGATCACCTTGCCGATCTTGCGTGCGATCGCGGCTGAAAGGCCCGTTGGTATGGTGCACATCGATGCCCACACCGACACCTGTGACGAAGAATTCGGGTGCCGGTACACCCATGGCACGCCGTTTCGGCGGGCCGTGGAAGAAGGTCTGCTCGATCCCAAGCGGACCGTGCAGATCGGCATCCGGGGCGCTCAGAACACCGACGAAGGATGGGAATTCTCAGCTGATTCCGGTATGCGGGTCATCTTCATCGAGGAATTCACCACGCTGGGAGTGGAGGGAGTGATTGCTGAGGCTCACGCTGTGGTGGGGGACGATCCCACATATGTCTCCTTCGATGTAGACAGTCTCGACCCGGCGTTCGCTCCTGGTACCGGAACGCCCGAGGTTGGAGGGATCACCACCATCCAGTCACAGGCGTTGTTACGTGGTCTGAACGGTCTGAACCTGGTCGGCGGAGACGTGGTCGAGGTGGCACCGCCATATGATCTTTCGGGAAACACGGCACTCGTCGGCGCCACGATGATGTACGAGATCCTGTGCGTTCTCTCCGAAGCAGTGGCCCGACGAAAGAGGGATCGCTAGGTAGCCTTTGCCGTTGCCGGCTTCGCCGCCTGGTCGAGCGTCACGATCGTAGTCAGCTTGACGACGGAGCAGCCGCCACGACAAGTGCAGCACAAGTTCGACGGAATCCGTCAACCGATCTGACACACACCATCGGGGGAAAAACGATGTCGCCCACCCGACGAGAGTTCATGGAAGCCGGAGTTGCTGCCGCCGCACTCTGGCGGTTCGATGAAGACGCCAGTCGACCGATCGTTCGACGTACACCACCCATCCAGGCAACACAGGGTCCAGCGCCCGACCTGATCTTGGTGAATGGCAACGTCTACACGATTGATGATGCCCAGCCACGAGCCCAAGCCTTCGCGGTCAAGCATGGCCGCTTCGTTGCCGTGGGATCGGATGGTGACATCCGCAATCTCGCGACGAGGAACACCACGGTCATTGACGCCGAGGGCATGACGGTAACGCCAGGGTTCGTCGACGCGCATTGTCATCCATCAGGCGTGAACGAACTGATCGGTGTGAACGTGAACCTGGAGACTGTCGAGCAGGTGAAGGCCGCACTCGCCAAGAAAGCGGCGGATACTCCACCCGGGTATTGGGTAACAGGTTACATGTACGATGACACCAAACTCGATCGCCCGATAACGAAATCCGATCTCGATGAGGCGGCCCCAAGCCACCCCGCGAGTGTCGGCCATCGTGGTGGCCACACGGGTGTGTACAACAGTGTCGCCTTTGAGCTTGCCGGGGTCACGGTAAGTACACCCGACCCTACTGGCGGGCACTTCTACCGTGAAGGCGGTCGACTCACTGGCAAGGTCGCGGAGCGCGCACGCGGCGTATTCAACGGCGTGGGAAAACGTGAAGAGGTTACTCGCGCCACACGCCAAGCTGGAGTCAAGTTCATCTCGGAAGCGATGACGCGTGCCGGATTGACTTCAGTCCACAGAACTGGCGGAGGCAGAACAGCCCTCGTCGCGCTGCAAGACGCATATCACGCCGGCGAGATGAAGTTCCGCATGTATTTCTTCCCGAGTCGCAGACTGTATCGCCAGCTCAACGAGAGCGGGATCCGCACCGGATTAGGTGACGAGTGGTTGCGGGTTGGTGCGGCGAAGTTCAGCGCCGACGGGTCTGCCTCGGAACGCACGATGCGCATGAGCACTCCGTACGTCGGTCGGCCGGACGACTATGGTATTCTCACGATGACTCAGGAGGAGATCCACGAGGCCGTCGAAGACGCGCACCGGTCCGGCTGGCAAATTGGCATCCACGCCAACGGCGACGTGACCATCGATATGGTTCTGAAAGCCTACGAACGCGCGCAGCGAGAGTGGCCCCGTCCAGACCCACGACACCGGATCGAGCATTGCACACTCATCAACCCGGATCTCCTAAGGCGCATCAAGGCACTCGGAGCCATTCCTACGCCGTTCTACACTTACACCTACTATCACGGAGACAAATGGGGTGAGTACGGCGAGGAAAAACTCCGCAACATGTTTGCGCACCGATCGTTCCTCGACTACGGCATTCCGGTGGCCCCGGCATCGGATTACATGCCAGGCCCGTACGAACCGATGATGGCGTTGCAGAGCATGGTGACACGTACGGACTTCCGCGGTAACGTGTGGGGCCCGAACCAGCGTGTGACAGTGGATGAGGCGCTGCGGATCTGCACGATCAACGGCGCGTACGCATCATACGAAGAGCGTGTGAAGGGGTCTATTACAGCAGGGAAACTCGCCGACTTCGTCATCCTCGGTGAGGATCCCAACGCAGTGGATCCGAGTACGCTCAAGGACATCCCGATCGTCCGTACTGTCGTTGGCGGGGAAGTGATGCACGAAGCGTAACGGCGCGACACCGATTGGGCACCGCCGACCGCAATCTTTCCCTCAAGCTGATTCTACCTTCCCGAACAGGTTGTTGAGTGCCTCTGCCAGGGTCGGGTGCGCGAAGGTGGCTTCGCGCAGTGCGGTGTAGGGCAACTTCCCCATCATTGCGATCTGCAGCAGTGACATGATCTCGCCGCCCTCGATACCGAGCACGGCGCAGCCGAGGATCTGATTTAGTCTGGCTGCCATGGTCTCGGCGTGCATTGCCCTGTGGCATTCGCGGACCGCGAGATTCAGTCGCCCTTCAACTGCTCCTCATGTTGTCGCAAGACGTGCAGCGATGACACCGACTCACGCACCAGTTGTACCGCACTGTAGACCA
>JBDGXD010000009.1:0-35756 GCA_039584755.1 Gemmatimonadota bacterium | reverse complement strand
GGCACTGTTCGCCATCACCTACTTGGCTGTAGTCGGTACCGCTTTGGCCTTCGTTCTGTTCTACTGGCTGATCAAGCACATGGAAGTAACCAAGACGATGCTCATCACACTGGTTACTCCACTCATTGCAGTCCTGCTGGGGGTTATGCTGTTGGACGAAGAACTCTCCTGGCGAACCACGTCGGGCGGTGCCGCCATTGTCATGGGAATCGCGTTGGTCGTCTGGCAGGAAGCCGCCGTACTCCAGGAGAGGGCAGCGTTCCTGCTGCTGAAACGGAAGCGGGCCGCCGCAACCGAAGCAAGCGACGACCCGAGTAGATCCCCTTGACTGCGAGAGCCTAGATGCGGTTCCGTTCGTACAGCAGGTTCCGCGGTGAGAACAGCCACTCGTACGTTCGCGTAAACAAGTTCCCCTGATTCACGGCGGGATGGATTCTGTCCGCACCGATGACGGCCGTAATCCTGACCCCGACTATATCGTCGAAATCGTTCGTGTTGTCGGCATCTCCAGCGCTCGCTACGTCAGCTTCATCACCATCCACAAACATCAACTTCACATCGAACGACTGAACACCGTACGCAACGGTTTCCCCTGCCGGCGTTCCGTCCATGTTGAGGGTCTCGGCGCGCTTGAGCTCGGTGCCGTCGAGATAGTAGATGACAGGCGCGACTTTCTGAACAAAGCTGCTGAACCGGTCGAGCAACAGGCCCCCAGAGAATCCAGCTCCGTAGTGCACGATCGCAGGCGTATCGGTGAACCCAATCGCGACCGTGGCGCCGTAGTCAACAAAGCTCTGCACCAGTATCAGTCGCCGTTCGTCGTTGACCTGCAGCCGGGCAAGGTCGCCAACTCCTATGTCGAACGTGCCGTCGGCTGCCTTCTCGAGATTCAAGCAGCGGGCGCCACACGTGCCCCCAGGATCGAGCGGGTTGTTCACCCCGGCGGGTGGATCCAAATCGTATGGCGGAGACTCGGTCGGCATGAATGGAATCCTGAGGATCACTATCGTGTCACCCCACACGGCCAGGCTGCCAAACGAAACCGTGCTTGCCAGTCCAACGCCTGTCCCCTGGAAATCCCGTTCGAATGACATCTCCAGGTAGCGGGCGTCACGGTACACATCCTCCCTTATCTCATTGCCTTGCAGGTTGCGCCACAGCCCCACGGCAAACGAAAGCGCGCCGGAGAGCACGATGATCCCCACAGTGAGCGAGATGAGAATCTCGATGAGCGTGAAGCCCCGGATTTCGCTCTGTTCCGGTTTTGGCATCGTTCTCACCTCCTATCCGCCAAGGAAGAAGGCGTAGGTCATCAGTTCAATGGGAGCACTCGAGCGCGGATAGGTCACGAGAACCCGGACCTCTTTTAGATTCTTGCTAACGCCTTGCACTATTACAGTGCGAGTGAATTGCCCTCCTGTGTCCGGCTGCCCCTCCCGATTGACCGTCACGGTTGCCGCCGACGCTATGTCTTTCGGATCCTGCGCCCGGAGCGCCTCCATATGGGCTCTTGCTATTCCGACCGCGGTGGAGCGGGCAGATGCCTGCGTCTGTATCCTGACCACTTCTGCTCCCGTTCGTGACAGCGCGAGAACGCCCACCGAGAACATGCTGATCGCGACGAGCACCGAGATCAGGCTGAATCCAGATTCACTCTTCATTGCCATGCTCCCCCCACGAACGTCCACGATTGAAATGAGCCGGCAGCCGTGATCGACACTGCCGACACCGCATCGGGGTTGTTCGCATGTACGAGATAGATCGTTCCACGTGCGCCAAATGGTACCGTCACACCACGCGACCCGAACTCCACGGTGTTAGCAGTCAGAGTAATCGGTGCCGTCCCAGGATCTCCTGGCAGCACCGTTGCACTGCCGCGGCCAAACTTGATAGAACGCGGGAGCACAACCTTGCCACGGGCTCTCAATGCCTGACTCTCCGTATCGGTGAGGCTGAAAGCCCCGTCCCGGTCATCGTCCAAATAGCCCACATAGGAATTGTCCGTGAGATCGAACACGATCCGGGCGCTCTTCTTTGTTGACAGGGCCCTGGTGCGAGCCACCTCGAGATCGCGTACCAGCTGCTGTGCGCTCAACCGCACTTTCTTGTTGGGACTCACCCTGATGCGCGGTATCGTAATCGCGAACAGGATGCCCATCATCGCCAGTACGAATATCATCTCGATCAGCGTGAACCCTCTTCTCGCCGTTGAGCCGACTAGCACCATGACATGACCTCCTCACTCGGGTGCACGACCACCACCTAAAACGCAGGCCTGAAGGCCGTATGAACCACGTTACCGACAACTGGCGTACCCGGCGGCAGGTTGTTCGGATCCTCAAACCGTGTGTCAAACATCCAGTTACGCGTGGGCGCCGTGTAATAGATTCCGTAGCTCCACGGCCCCGATGCCACTACGCTGGTCGAAAGTGAAACCAGGGAACCGCGGTACGTCAACGTTATCCCAGACCAGCTCTCGATGAACCGCGGATAGTTCTCGACACCGCCGCCATAGGGATTGGCACCGCAGATAAACCAATCACAAGCCGTTGCGGAGTGGCCCGCAAGGATCGCGATATTGACCTCTGTGTTGGCGGCGGTCGTCATGCCAGGACCCGTGTGCGCGCCGTCGGTCCAGGCATTCGACAGGATTGTGATTGCGTCGCCGACCATTGCCGACGGTTTCCAGTTGACCGTGTTGTAGTCACCCTGGATATAGAAGGGGAAATCGGTGGCAACCGTAATTGGATTCCCGAGCAGTGCGCCATTCCTGAGACGCACTACGGGATAATATCCGTCACCCGACGGATCGTAGCCACCGCCGCCCGTGAAGGTGACGTAGAAGATCGACGTTGTCTTACTGGCATCTGCCCCGGTCCAGGCAAACAGCTGCGCCATGTCGATATCGAAAACATCTGCCCTGCGCTGCTCACGGCCCTCGTAGAAGCCTTCCCAAGTCCAATTGAAGATGTTGGCACATTCAGCGTTCGTGGGAAGCGACTGCCCGCCGTCACGCACCGACGTCATCGCCCCGCACAGATCGGTACCCGAGTTGTTGATGGAATTGAGATCCACCTCGACGTACCAATCCGCCTTCCAGGCGAACTTGGCTTTCTTCACGAGGGGCACGTCACCGACTAGACGCGGCTGCATTACCACGATTGGAGGCATCCCGCTGGGCAAGGGCACACGCAACGTGTCGACGTCGTAAGCGTTGGTCTTGACCCTATTGTCGAACTTGGCATCACTCTCGGCCCGGAAGGCAGACGGATCGGGTATCGTGCGCGAATCGAAGTCGAGTTGCACCTCATTGCCGCCCGCATCGTTGACGTAGACACCGTTGAGAACGCTGTTATTGTCTTTGCGGTCGTGCAGCAACATGTTCGGCGTGGTGATCGCGTCGCGGTACCAGGCGTTGTTCGAGCTGGCGTAGATGCTCCCGTTGGAGTGCACCCAGCCGGCGAACTCCATCGGCGGACCGTTGGTCATCTCCAAGTCCTGCTCGTAGAAGATACCGAACTGGAATATCGGTATCGCCTGGGCCTTGGCCGACACGATAATGGCACTCGTGTTGTAGTTGGCGTCGCTGACCTCCGAATGGATGTCGACTCGCTGTGTCAGCGAATAGAGACCGGCAAAGGCGCCGTCCGTGACCCGCTCGATCACGATACCACCGACCTTCTGCACACTGAAGTTGTTGTACGTGAAACCAGGGATCGTCGGCGCAGTCACCGCAGCCAGCTCTTCATCGTCGAGCGACGCGTCCTCCAGGGCATCGTGCAGCTGAGCCATGATGGCCTCCGCTCCAGCCTCCGCCGCATAGAAGACCTTGGAGTTGCGGTAGTCCAGATTCGTAGCCCTGATTGCACCGGCCGCACCTGTGACAGCGGCCCCGACCACCACGGTGATTAGCATCATCACCAGTAGTGTCGCTACCAGAGCAAACCCGTTTCTGTTGTTCATTCCTGCCTCCATGCTGTGCTCGGGTCCCAAGACGCACCTCCGATTGACAATATTCACGAGCGAACTCGCCAAGGCCATGCCTGGCCTGGGCAAACGCTCTCCAAGGGTCCGTTGGCCCTGGTTGGCTTGAAATCGACTGTCGGTTGGACCTGCCATTGAGTTGCCTCCGGGAGCCCGGCTGTCACCCACAATCTCATCGCCGTGACGACCCGTGTCTTTGCTCCCCACGGTTACCTGTGGTTTGCCCTTTTTCTTGGCAACTCTTCCGGGCGGGCGAATTCCCGCCGAATCCTCATATGGCAATGCCAGTGCCAAGAGCATTGGTACTGGCTCCGGCAGCGTAAGTTACTAAACTACAGCAACTTAGGTCAATTGACCAACTCACGCTGTGGGCTGCGTCACATCCAGGTTCTTCCCAATCTGCCAGATGATGTGCTTTTTGCGGCCAGCCCACTGGAACCCCCCAAACCGGCAATCGACCCTGATCTGACCGCCGCATCTGGTCGCCTTTGCCCTGCAACCCCTTGCCACACTCGGGCATCTAGTTGAGTGGTTGCAGACCAACGGTGCCGGCTGAAACAACTGTGCCGCACCCAGCGTAGTGACAGAAGCAGTAACAACTGTGACGTGTTGGGCAGCTTACCGCCTGGTAGGCAAAACTCGTCGGGAGGGGACGAGTGGGACTCCCAAAGCCCAGCCCAACACGTCGCGGTTCTTTTTTTGGGCCCGACCCTATCCGCCACCATCACCCGTCAATCGACAGTGAACTCCCTCTCGAGCAGGGCGACTTGGTCCTCCACCGAAGCTTGCGATGAGCCCCCGGGAGTGGCCCTTCGCTCCACCGAGTCACGCCAGGTTCCCAGCGAGCCGATCAGCGCCGGCAGCTCCGGGTGAACCGTCGAAGACGTCTCCGCCGGGACCGCCGTGAGTGGCACGGAGAGTGACTCGGCCGTTCGGACCAGGTTCCCCACCAAACGATGAGCCTCGCGAAATGCCAAGCCCTTGGATACCAATAGATCCGCCAGATCCGTGGCCAGCAGAGTGGCGTCGAGGGCCTGCTCCATCCGCTCGACCACCGGTGTCATCTCTACAACGGCACCCCGAATGGCAGGCAGTGTGAGTAGCATGGTGTCCACTGCGTCAAACAGGGAGTTCTTGTCTTCCTGCAGATCTTTGGCATAACCGGATGGCAACCCTTGCATCACACTCAGCATGCCCACTAGATCACCGAGTATACGCGAGGACTTTGCCCTGGTGAGTTCCAACACGTCGGGGTTGCGCTTCTGCGGCAACAGGCTGGAACCGGTGCAATATCCGTCTGACAGCCGGATGAATCCGTATTCCGCTGACGAATAGGTGAGCAGCTCTGCTGCAAGGCGTGAAAGGTTGTTTGCCGCTAGGCCGAGCGCGAAAAGGACCTCGGCTACGAAGTCACGTGCACCGGTCGCATCGAGACCGTTGGGACTGAGCCGGGCGAAGCCAAGCGACCCTTTGAGATACTCGCGATCGATCTTCACTCCGGACCCCGCCAACGCTGCCGCTCCGAGGGGCAGCTCGGACATGCGGCTGAGCGCGTCGGCCAGTCGGCTGCGGTCTCGGGCCAGAGGCCAGGCGTGTGCCAAGAGTACATAGCCAAACCGGACCGGTTGTGCTCGCTGACCGTGGGTGTAGCCCGGCATTATCACAGCCACATTCTTTTTAGCCTGCTCGACCAGCGCCCTCCCCATGGCGGCAAGCTCGGAGTCGACCGCCTGCAAGGCATCGAAGCACCATAGCCGCATGTCGGTGACGACTTGATCGTTGCGGGAACGACCGGTGTTCAACTTGCCAGCCAGTTCACCAATCTCATCGTAGAGCAAGCGCTCAACCAGCGTGTGGACGTCCTCATCGACGGCGCCTTTGCACTCACCGCTCTCGAGACGCAGGACGACCCGATCGAGGCCTGCCAGCAGAGACTTCTCCTCCGTGGAGTCGAGCACGCCGGAACGGGCCAGTGCCGAGACCCAGGCCTTGGCGCTGCGAACATCGTACGGCCACAGACGGTAGTCGACCGAAAGGCTCTCGTTCAACTGAACGAGAGCCTCCTTGCTCTCTGTCTGGAACCTCCCACCCCACAACTGATGTGTATCCATGTTTGTAGCGAGCCGTAGAACGGTGTCATTGACTTGGTGGCAACGTGCCTAGGAAGCTCTCACCTCGAGCCCTACCGAATAGGCGAGGCCAACGAGTCCATACTTGCTTTCTCTCGATATATACAGTGGAACGCATAAGTATACCGACGGGCGCGTGGGGTCAAGGAGTGAGACCGCCCAATTTCCGCAGTCGCTTGGCCAAGGTCCGGCAGGCGGCCTCCGACAGCGTCACCACCAGAATGGTGTCGTCGCCCGCAACCGTGCCCACAATCTCTTTCCAGCCCTGCCGATCGATCGCGCTACCCAAGGCGTTGGCGCTACCCGCCGGGGTCTTCACAACCATGAGGTTGCCCACCCCCTCAACCGCCACTAGCAGCGTGGCAAGAAGTTGTTCCAAGTGAGGCCGCAGTACGCCACCTTCAAGCGATGGTGCGTAGTGCGAACCGCCATCGGGACCGGTGACCTTCACCAGCTGCAGCTCGTGGACGTCTCTCGAGAGCGTTGCCTGAGTCACATCGATGTGTTCGGCGCGCAGCAGCTCGCGTAGTTCTGCTTGGCTGTGAACTTGCTTGCTCCGCACTAGCCTGAGGATTGCAGCATGCCGCTGGGTCTTCATGTACCGCGCTCCATCGGTTCAGCCTGGTGCTGGCCTATTCTCTCGAATACGACCCGACCACCGACATATGTGGCAATAATAGCCGCTGGTCCGGCGTCCAGCACTGCGCTGGCCAATTCTTCCCCTGTGAGAGGACCGTTAGCCGCAAGCCGGATCACACAGAGGTCCGCCCATTTGCCGGGCTCGAGTGATCCAATGTCGGCATCACACTTGAGGGCAGCAGCACCTCCCAAAGTCAGAATATCGAGAGCAGCAGCGGCACTGAGTCCAGCCACATGTCGCGCCACCTCGGCTTCTGCAAGCAGGTCCAATGAATCGACACTGGCGACGGAATCGGTCCCGAGACCGATGCGCAAACCCGCGGTGAGGAAGCTTCCCAGCGGGGGTGGTCCGTGCCCGTGCCGTTGGTTGGACCGGATACACACCGCCACGGCCACGTCATGGTCCCTGAGCAACGCAATGTCGCCGCCGTCGGTTTGCACCGCATGAATCGCCAGCAGGTCTGGACCCAACATGCCCAGACGGTGGACGTATTCCACGGGACTCCGTGCCAGTCGTGGAGCCGGAATACCCCGTTTGCGCCAGGCCTGCGCAAACGGTCCCCGGCCCTGGGTCAGCAGATCCGACTCAGCCTGGGACTCGGCTAGGTGGCCGGCGATCGGGAGCCCCGAGGATCGGGCGAATTCCAACACCGATGCATAAAGTTGTGGGCTCACTGTATACGGCGCGTGGGGCGAGACACCCACGGCCACGGTGTCCGCAGTCACCTGCGAAAGATGACTGACCGTCTCGGCTAAGGCGTGCACGGTTTCTTCACATCGCTCGGGGTCAGGTGCAATCGCTTCATGGTAGTACAGGCCCCGGCCACCCAGCTCACTCAGCGCAAGCGCGGCTGCACCGCTCGTCCCGGTATCGGCAGCCGTGGTCGTCCCCTGGCGCCAACAATCGCGTACCCCGTCGCGAGCCGCTTGCAGAAAGTCAGCTGGGGATGCGGATTCCTTGGCCACTCTGACGTGTTGAATCCAACTGAAGAAATCGGTCTCAGGAATCCGATCTCTGAAACCGGTCAGCTCCAGATGGGTGTGCAGATTCACGAATCCCGGTAGGATGACGGCATCCGGCAACTTGACCTGATCGGCGGATTGCGGTCTGGGCACTCCCTCGTCGGTCCCTACTTCCGCAATGCGTCCGGATTCATCGATCAACAGGGCGCCAGCCTCGATGGGGCTTGACGATACCGGCCAAACTAGATCTGCGGAGATCCGCAGCTGTTTCAGTGAGATCCTCCGTGCGCGCGACCGTCCACCGGCTGATCGTGGTCCATCGAGATCCCGCTTCTAAACGGATTGTGTATTGGACAGAAGTCGACCGGTTCCGTGCCAGGCAGGAACCACTCGTGTGAGGTGGATTCCCTGGGACACCAGCTAGAGGCCAGGTACCCCGTATCGTGGTCTATCCGCAGCAGGATCAGGCTCTCCGGTCGCACCCAAGCACCCGGCGGCGGCCGGCGCTCGTACACGTCATTCATGAACGCCGCCCACGCCGGAGCCGCAAGCTGACCTCCCGACGACTGGGTCTTGATCTTTTTCGGTTCGTCAAAGCCGATCCAGACAGCGGTCACCAGCTCCGACGTGAAGCCAACAAACCAGACATCGGCACCGTCATTTGTGGTGCCGGTCTTACCCCCAGCCGGGTGAAGGAACCGACCGAGGCTTCTCACCCTGAGCGCTGCCGTACCACGCATCACCACATCATGCAGCATGTCGGTCATCAGCCACATGCGCTCCTCATCCAGCAACCGCTCCCGTCTGGTCTGGGGCTCCCACACGATATTCCCGTTCTCATCTTCCACTCTGAGAATGCCAATCGGAGCGGCGCGCACGCCGAGCGATGCAAAAGCCGTGTAAGCGGATGCCATCTCCAGTGGGATGACATCGGCAGACCCAATGTGAATAGACGGAACCCGAAAGAGCCGAGTCGACAAACCGAAGCGTCGCGCCTCGCCGATTACCGCTTGCTCGCCCAGTTCTCTGCCCAATTTGATCGCAACGAGATTGCGGGACTGCCTGATGCCCTTTCTCAAAGTCATGGGCCCACGGAAGTCCAGCTCGAAGTTCTGTGGCTCCCAGGGCATCGAGTCACCCTGAATCCAGAGACTGATGGGTGCGTCATCGATCATGTGACTCAACGGATAGTTGGCGCGCACTGCCGCCGTGTAGACAAATGGCTTGAACGTCGACCCGGCCTGACGCTGCGCCAGCGTCACACGATTGAACTCGGAGTCATCGAAGTCACGACCACCTACCATGGCGCGGACGTGACCGGTAACCGCATCGACGGTTACCATGGCACCTTGCAGATACGGCGTCTGCTCTCGCTTGACCCCGGGTATGCGGCCGTTCTCGAGATCTTGCTGAAACGTCACGTGGTTGTAGGCGCCGTACTCTTCATTCTCGATCAACTCCAGTTGTTCTTCGACTGCCCGTTCGGCTGCGAGTTGCATATCGAGATCGAGCGTCGTATAGACCCGAAAACCGCGTTCGTACAACCTGGTCCCAAAGCGGTCATACAGCTGCGCCCGCACCCACTCGCGGAAGTAGGGTGCCACATTGTCGAGGTTCTCGCGGGAGTCCAGTTCCACCGGGTGAGCCTTCCAACGCTCAGCCTCTGCCGCAGTGATGTAACCTTGGTCGCGCATCAGGTTGATCACCAGATTGCGGCGTTGCACGGCCCGGTGAGGGTTCCTCCTCGGGTCGTACAGCCCCGGGAGATTCGCGATGGCGGCAAGCAGGGCAGCCTCGGCAACGTTCAGATCCGTCGCAGACTTGCCAAAATACCGCTGGGCTCCAGCTTCCACTCCGTAATCGTTTCTCCCACCAAGGTATATCTGATTCAAGTACAACTCGAGAATCTTGTCCTTGGAGTAGGTCTTCTCGATCTCGAGCGCCACGCGCATCTCGCGCACTTTGCGCCGCACGTCTTTAGCACTCGGCAGCTTGTCGGGAAAGACGTTGCGTGCCAGCTGCATCGTGATGGTCGAGAAACCTTCCTCGAAGCCGCGTGCCAGGATATTGGTTCTTATGGCGCGGGCGATACCACGGTAATCGATACCACCGTGCTCATAGAACCGTTGGTCTTCCACGGCTACGAAAGCAGCCCTGACCGACGGAGCGATGTCGTCGAACGCCAACACAGTGCGTCGTTCAATCCCCAGTTCCGTGAACATCCGCCCATCGGCCGCATACACTTTGGCAGTCTCCGTGGGACGATAACCCTCGAGCACCGCGATCGAGGGACAGACCGTTCCCGCGCAAGCCCGGTTCCACGAACCGTAAGCGGCACCCAACCCGAACAGCGTCAAGACCAGGAAGACAAACAGCAAGATCCCGGCGGTGCGCGACTTCACGAACCGGCGCAGGCGCCCACTCCGGCGCGCCGGTCTCTCTACCGCCGGCTGTACCTGCCTCTCACCATCGCTGCCCGTGGTCGTCATTTCACCTGCTCTCGTTGGATTTGTGAAACGTAGCGGGCCGACGTCTGGCTTGCCAGCGATTCCTCCTGACACTAAGCTTCGCGCGCATGGAACAGTTCCTCGACGAACTCGCCTGGCGTGGCCTGCTTTACGACGAGACGCCGAAGCTCCGTGAGCGGCTGTCGCAGGGTACAATCACCGGATACGTCGGGTTCGACCCTACCGCACCCAGCCTCCAGATCGGTAACCTGGTGGCTGTCATGCTGCTAGCACACCTGCAGCGGTCCGGTGGCAAACCGATCGTGATCGTCGGTGGTGGCACAGGCCTGATTGGCGACCCCAGTGGCAGAAGCAAGGAACGCCCGCTGCTCCCCCAGGCCGTCATAGCCGAGAACACACGGCGACAGCGGGACCAACTGGCCCGTTTCCTCCGGTTCGATGACTCACCCAGCGGTGCCGAGATAGTCGACAATGTAGAGTGGTTGGGATCGCTCGAACTGATCACCTTCCTGAGGGACGTGGGTAAGCATTTCACGCTGTCGTACATGCTGCAGAAGGAATCGGTGAAGGGACGAGTCACCGACGGGATCTCTTTCACCGAATTCAGCTACATGCTTCTCCAGGCGTATGACTTCCGCCACCTGTACGGGACCGCCGGTTGCGAGCTGCAGCTGGGTGGGTCCGATCAGTGGGGCAATATCACTGCCGGTATCGAGCTCATCCGCCGAATGGATGGTGGCGATGCGCACGGAGTATGCGCTCCCCTGTTGACCACGGCGGACGGTAACAAGTTTGGCAAGAGCGAAAAGGGTAGTGTGTGGCTGGCCCCCGAACAGAGCAGCCCATATGAGTTCTATCAGTTCTGGATCAACTCCGACGACCGCGATGTAGAGACCTACCTCAAGTTCTTCACGTTCAAGTCACAGGAGGAGATTGCCGGCATCATGGAGCAGCATTCGGCAAATCCGGAACAACGGGTACCTCAGCAAGCCGTTGCCCGCGACCTCACAGCGCGAGTGCATGGCCAGGAACTGGCTGACAGCGCGGCCGAGGCTTCGATTACCATGTTCGGTGAGGGTAATCCCGCACACGCCAAGGCCGCTACCTGGCGGATGCTTGCGGCTGAGTTACCGCATGGCCCCGTGCCTGACGGGATCGGACCCGACACTCTCGTGCTGGACCTAATTGCCGGTTCTGACGTTGTGAAATCAAAGGGGGAGGCCCGCCGGCAGATCCAACAGGGTGGTATCTACCTGAACGGCCACCAGATCAGTGACGTCGGCTCCACGGTGGGACCACCGCTCGACGGGGGTTACTACTGGCTGCGGCGCGGCAAGAAGACCAACTTCATCTTCGAACCTCCCGCCTGATCTTCGCAGCCATCTCGTCCAGCTCAAGCCGCGGCGCCGCGACCGGATAGCCTTTGGGAAACCTCAAACCGAAGTCGTCGCCCTCGAACCGTGGCAGGATGTGGAGATGCAGGTGAAGGACCTCCTGACCTGCCTCCTTGCCGTTCGCGGTCCAGATGTTGAAACCGGCTGCCTCACTAGCCGCGGCTACTGCTGGCGCCAGTCTGGCACCGCACGCAAACAGATGGCTTGCCAACTCCGCCTGACAGCTCGCCAGGTCCTGCACGTGAGCTCGCGGTATGACAAGCGTGTGACCGGGGTAGACGGGATAGAGGTCCATGAACGCCAGGGCAGTTTCATCCTCGTACACCACGCTGGAGGCTGAGCGGCCGGAGACTATGTCGCAGAAGACACAATCATTCATCTCGACCCTAGCAACACTTGCACAACCCGCTCCATCTCCTCCGGCAGGTTGTAGCAGTGGGGCGCCAGTCTGATCGCCCCCTCACGGAATGAGCACACTATGCGCTCGTCACACAGCATCTGGTAGGAGGCCTGGGAGTCCCCGGTCATGACACAAGAAATCGCCGATTCATGACCGTCACCGGCCGGCGAAGCCAGCTGCAATCGGCCACCGCATACCGCATCCATCAGAGGCTGCCTCACCTCACACAACCATTCTGCAATCCGATCGACGCCCAACTCGAGCAGCAGACACATGCTCTCCTTCATCGCCAGCAGATCCTGATAGGGCAGCGTCACGAGTTCGAAGCGTCGACCGTCGTTGTGCAACGCAGACGAGTAATCAGTGAGGCTGGTATGGTCGTCTGTTCCCTCAAACGCCATCCACCCGACCTCCGGTGGAATCATGGTCTCGAGCAACTCACGGCGAACGTAGACGAAGCCGGATCCCCACGGTGACAGCAACCACTTCTGCCCGCCGCAGGCCAGCACATCGACCTGACTGGAGCGCACATCGAATGGTGTGTTACCAATCCCCTGAATCCCGTCGACTACGAAAAAACAACCCGCTGCGCGACAGGCCTCTCCCAATCGCTCGATGTCGGCCTTGTATCCCGTCGAAAACTGGATCAGCGAGATCGCCAGAACACGGGCACCGCCCCGGTTGAGACTCTCGATCAACGCATCCTCGTCAGGCCATCCCTGGTCCGTCCGCGGCACCAATTCCACATCGATCCCACGTCGCTTCAGGAGCAGCCACGGATAGACATTCGTCGGAAATTCTCCATCCGGAAGGACCACACGATCACCGGGTCCCAACGGCAGAGATTGCGCTGCAACATTGATCCCGTGGCCAGTGTTCGTGGTCAGCCCTATCTCTGCCGCATCAGCGTTGATCAAGCGAGCTACCGCCTGCCGCGTTTTGTCGAGCAGGGCGGACATGTCGAGTTCATCCATGAGGAAGGGTGCCATTCGCCTGTCGGTTATGTCATCCAGCACGCGACGAGTGCGTTCGGGCAGCGGTCCGGTGGCAGCATTGTCGATGTAGACGGTATCTGCCGTCCAAGGAAACTCGGACTGGCGCAGCTGACGGACCGCTGATTCACCCAGCGACTGTCGTGATCCTCTTTGCGGTGTGAGCGGCGCAGTCATAACCCGGTACCTGTATTAGCTGGAACAACTCGGCAATTGACGTGTCACCGTCAGGGCTTGGGCGTCACCATCTCCAGTGAGTGGAGCCGCTGGTACACACCGCCGGCTGCGATCAGTTCTTCGTGTCTGCCACATTCAGCCAGCCTTCCGCCGTCTAGCACGACTATCTGGTCAGCCCGGGCTACAGTCGACAGCCGATGGGCAACCACCAGCACCGTCCTGTTCTGCAGCAACCGTCCGATCGCCTCTTGTACTAGACGTTCGGCCTCAGTGTCCAACGCGGAAGTTGCCTCATCGAGAATCAGTATGGGAGGGTCTCGCAACAAGGCACGAGCTATGGCAATACGCTGGCGTTCACCCCCTGACAGCCGCATACCCCGCTCTCCAAGTGTCGTGTCATAGCCTAGTGGCAAGCGTTCGATGAAGTCATGGGCATTTGCAGCTCGAGCCGCCTGCTCAACCGCCTGTCGCGACGCGTCTTCCTGATCGCCGTAGGCGATGTTGGCGTGGACCGTGTCATTGAAGATCACCGTATGCTGGCTCACTATACCCATGGCTTGGCGTAGCGAGTTGCGGCTGTATCTGGAAATAGGTACGCCGTCGATCAACACAGCACCATCTGAAGGTTCAACGAAACGCGGCAGCAGATCGACCAGGGTGGACTTGCCTGCTCCAGAAGCGCCCACTATTGCCACGATTTCCCCGGATCTCACACGAAGGTTCACCCCCTGCAACACCCAAGCATCCGGCTCATATGCGAACCACACATCGTCAAACAAGATGTCTCGTTCGATCCCGGGAAAACGTCCGGCGCCGGGTGGGTCCACGTCATCCTGTGGTTCATCCAGGATCTCGAACACCCTGGCTGCTGCGGCCAGCGAAATCTCGGCGTGCATGGGAAACTGGGTTAGGGCTTTGACCGGTGACACCAAGCGAAGTGCAATCACTACGAACGGAATGAATAGCTCGGGCCGCATGCTTGCATTCTCACCGGTTCCCAGCGCAACGCCGACCACCACGAGCAACAGCACAACTCCGGCACCCAGTGTTTCACTCACGGGATGGGCCAAGATCGCCAATCGTCGTGCCCGTACGACGCCCTTGAAGTAACTGCCTACAGCCTCTCCAAATCTGCGGCGCTCGTATTCCTCAGCACCATGTGCCTTGACGAGACGGGCTCCTTCAATTGTCTCGCTTACGATTGCCGTGATCTCCCCCCGGTCGTGCAGCGCCCCCGACAACCGTGCTCTAATGCGAAGCTGTATCGGTCGCATGATTAGCGCGATCGTGGGCGCCAACACCAATGTGATCAAGGCCAGACGCCACGAGAGTGAGAAGAGAATGACCAGGTAAACCAGTAGCAACATCACGTTCTGGACAGCGGACACGAGAGATGCGCTGACTACTCCACACGCCTGGTCGATATCGGCGACCATCCGACTGATGAGCTGCCCCCCCTTCATGCGCTGAAAGAAGCCCAGTCCCAAGTGTTGAACGTGGGCGTACAGCCGCTCACGCATGTCACGCGCCACGCCTTCACGGATGCACTCACCCAAGGACCCAGCCAGGTATACCGCCAAGTTCTTCAAGGTGACGGCTACGAGGATGACGAGCACGACGTTCCGGATAGCAGTCCCACGGTCCACACTCAACGCAAAGCCGATTACCGTGTCGAGTACCCGTTCGACCGCGTTCGGGTTGCCCGTGGCAACCTGTGCCGGGGTGTCGAACAGCACCCGGAGAAACGGGATCAGGAGGGCGTAGACAAACCCGTCGAGCAGCGAGGCGCCGACGGCCGCCAGAAATGTCACGAGGAGAAGCCCGGCGTACCGACGAACAAAGCCCATCAGCCGGTTGAAGCCAGTCATCTATGTCGAGCGACGCGGTGTCAGCAGAGCAATTGGCAGCACGAGTTCTTCCGGGGTCACGCCCCCGTGCAGGAAGGCGCCGCGGTAGCGAGACTGATATTCCCGGAGCTTCGTGGGATACACAAAGAATCGATCGCTCGTTGCCAGCAGCAACCGCACACCGAGCTTATCCACCGGCAAGCCCCAAGCCGGCAGATCACTCACCATAACAGCGTCTGCTGCCGATTCCGCTCTCAGGTCCCCTCCGAACTTGTAGCGCAGGTTCGCAGTGGCATCCCGCTTGGCATAGACCGTCGCAGGTGTGTTGCAGTGTATGGACCCGTGGTCAGTCGTCAGCAACACTGGCACATCCCGACGTTCTGCCTCCTTGAGTGAGCGCAGCAGAGCCGAATCTTGAAACCAGGTGCGCGTGAGACTGCGCAAGGCGTTTGCGTCCCTTGCCACTTCGTACAGGATCGCGTGTTCGGCCCGGCCATGCGTCAACTGGTCGACGAAGTTGAACACCAGTGCGGTTACACCGTCTTGAGATAGATAGCCTGGCAAGCGCTGCATTAGAGCCTGGCTCTCTGCAGCGGTCGTGAGCTTCTCATACTGTACCGGCACGGGTGAGTCCATCAGCTCATTCAATTGCTCGGTGAGCAGCTCTTCTTCGTGAGCGTTGAGACTCTCGTCTGCTCGCCCACCCCACCACTCCGGATGCCGGGCAGCGATCTCCACTGGGAACAAACCACTGAAGATTGCGTTGCGCGCAAACGGCGTCGCCGAAGGGAGGATACTGAAGTAGTGCGATTCCTCCACGTCGAAGACCTGTGCCACGAGCGGTCTGAGTGACTCCCACTGATCCAGCCTGAGGCAATCGACTACAACAAACAGTACGCTGCCGTGTTTCTCCAGCAGCGGAACCAAGAATTCGCTGCAAACATCGACAGACAAGGGTGGCCGCTCGGCCGGTTTGGCTAGCCACCTGGGATAGTTGGCCTTGATATAACCGGCAAAATCCGCGTGCAGACTAGCCTGAAACGTGCTCAGGGCTTCCTTGAGTCCACTCTCATCGCTAGCTGCGAGACGCACCTCCCAAGCCGCCGCCTCGACGACTAGCTCCATCCACTCGCGCCAGCCGAGACGCGAACCGCGTCGCATCTCCATCTCACGAAACCGCGATACGAAATCGCGTGAAAGCCGCTGCTGTCTTATCCTGTCGCCCTCGAGCAGCCGCGTCACGACAGTGAGCAGCTGCCGCGGGTTCACCGGTTTGACCAAGTAGTCGTTGAGCTCGATGCCGATGGCCTCGTGCATGGTTCCGGCTTCCTCGCTCTTGGTCACCATGACAACCGGCACCGCTGGATCGATCGAACGGATCTCGGCCACGAGTTCTAGTCCACGGCGTCCTGGCATCTGTTCGTCGAGCAGGACGACGCCATAAGGACGACGCGTCAACAACGCAATCGCGTCGTCTCCGTGGGCGGTCTGTTCCACTTGGAACCCGTGCTCACTCAGGAAGAGCACGTGTGCCGCCAATGATTCGACTTCGTCGTCCACCCAGAGGACGGTTTTGGGACGTGGCATGAGCCGAAACATACCCCAGCCGCATGTCTCAGCCAACGCACCACTCTGGCGACGTCACCGACGCAACTCTACATTCCCACACTCGCCCCACGAGATTCACACGTCATGCTTGGGGACGGTTGCGAATGAACGACCACCTCGTCCAGGCCGAGAACCGACTTGTCGACTGCCTTCAGCTCGCAGTCCGCGGCCCAAGACGCAACGGCCTGTTCGCTCTCTGGCTCCTGGTACGCGTGTGCGACGACACCCTTCCACCAATCCCATTGAGTGGCCGTGCCCAGAGGAGACGCCTCGATGCACTGGAGAAACGGTTGAGCAGCTTGTCGCTGCCAGCCTCTTTGCGAAGAGCACTCATTGGCTCCATCCGCGAGTTGGCGGAGGGAACCGACGAGACCGCGGTCACGGCGTTGCAGCAGTTGGTAGAACCTGCAAACGAGTCCATTGGCCGGGATGCCGCTGATGCGATCGCACTCGCGGTGCGATCGGCTAGCCGAACTCAACGACTCCAGCCACGAGCCTCGAAGTGAGCGATCAGCAACAAGGGAGGCGTGAGTCCCTCACCAATCTGGTCCAGACGGTTGATGCCCGGGAGCCCGGTGCGGTTTCGCCCGACACGGTCCCGTCGGGATTCCCCTCCCTCGATGCGGCTCTCGGAGGAGGATTCCGCCAGCAGGACCTGGTCGTCCTCGGTGGTGACATCGGATCCGGCAAGTCGTCGTTGGCACTTGGAATAGCGCTGCGCGCCGCTGCCGCCGGTTCTCCGGTTGCGTTCCTCTCAGGTGAGATGGATGAGGACCGGCTACTCGAGCGTGCACTTGCGATCGAAGGCAGGATTCAGGTGGACGAGATGCGCTCAGCCAACCTGGCTGAAGCGACCAGAGCGGGGCTCGGCGCCGCGGCAGTCAGGCTGCGCGATCTGCCCATACGCTTTTTTCCGCTGACCGACATGGCTTTTGGCGATGTCACTGCTGCTCTCGAGGTCGACACACCACCGCTGATCGTGGTCGATTACCTGCAACTCCTGCCAGCGCCGGAACGCCGATCGACCCTGGAAGAAGATTCCGCTGCCTCGATCCGGGCGCTGAAGGCCCTGGCTCTAAAGTGGCATGTCGTGTGCCTAACCGTGTCACAGCTGCCGGGACTGGCAGCGGACCGAACGGATCGCCGACCCACACTCGACGATTTCGGCGCCCTCGGATCGGTGAAACAGGTCGCGGATGTGGTGCTGGGACTCTATCGCGAAGAGATGTACTCGACCGGATCGGATGTGGAAGGAGCGACCGAACTCATCGTCGCCAAGAACCGAAACGGTCCCACCGGATTCGTAGATCTCTACTTCTACCGCCAATGGATGCGGTTCGAGGACATGCTGGACCCCGACCGCTGAGGTCATATCTAGCCAGCGTAGACCGGGCATACCAGCGACGCCACCCGGTATATTTCGAGCTTGCCCCCGATGAGCAACCGTCCGAGTGTCGTGCGGCACTCGGCGCGGTGGAGGTCCAATGGCAGGTCATAGCAAATGGAAACAGATCAAGCACAAGAAGGCTGCACAAGACGCCAAGCGTGGAGCCAAGTTCACCAAGTTGATAAAGGAGATCACCATTGCTGCCCGCCAGGGTGGCGGCGATCCCGAAGGAAACGCACGACTACGCACAGCCATCGAGAACGCCAAGGCAGGCAACATGCCTGCCGACAACATCACTCGGGCGGTGAAGAAGGGAACTGGCGAGCTGGAAGGAGTCTTGTACGAGGAGGCCACGTACGAAGGTTACGGACCTGGGGGAGCCGCCATTCTGATCAACGTCACGAGCGACAACCTGAACCGCACAGTCGCGTCGATCCGCCACATCTTCACCAAGAACGGGGGAAACCTGGGGACACCGAACTCGGTTGCGTGGATGTTCACCAGCAAGGGACAGCTCTACTTGGACGCTACTCGTTATGGCGAGGCCGACGTCTTGGAGGATGGACTGGATGCCGGGGCAGAGGACATCGTCACGGAAGAGGACCAGCACATCATCACGACCGAGCCGTCGCTGCTGAACAAGGTGAGAGAAGCGTTGGAGTCGAAGGGGTTCTCGGTCGCAGATGCTGAGATTGCGATGATTCCGCAGAGCACGGTGACAGTCCAGGGGAAGGATGCCGAGCGATTGCTCCGGCTGGCCGACGCACTCGAAGAACACGATGACGTCTCCAAGTTGTTCAGCAACTTCGACATCGATCACGAGACACTCGCGGCGGTAAGCGGGTGAACATCCGTGTCTTGGGGATCGATCCCGCCGTTGCGGTGACAGGGTATGGCGTCGTCGAACCAGTGAGCGATCGCCCCGGACACTTGATTGAATGTGGAGTATTACGCACGGACCCGAAACAGGAGATGGGTCGCCGCCTCGAGATCGTGTACGACGGTGTAAGCGAGTTGATCGCGCGTCACCAACCTACCACGATCGCAGTGGAAAGCATCTTCTATCGTAAGAACGTGAGAACGACGGTCTCACTGGGGCAGGTGCGCGGCGTGGTGCTGTTGGCCGCGGCTCAGGCGGGGGTGGAGTTGGCAGAGTTCTCGCCTGCAACGGTCAAGAAGTGCGTCGTTGGCGAGGGTGGCGCCGTCAAGCAGCAGGTCGCCTACATGGTTCAACAGTTACTCAGACTGAAACAGCCGCCCAAACCGAGTGACGCCGCTGATGCCTGCGCAATAGCCCTGACGTATCTGCTCAGCTCGAGGGTGCGCGCATGATCGCGGCCGTATTCGGCAAGTTGGTATCGAAGTCCGGTGATCGTATCGTGGTCGCCACGTCGGGTGGGGTCAGTTACGAGATTGCCGTGCCCATTGGCGTGCTGGAACGTCTGCCACCCGACGGATCAGAGGTCGAACTGAACACCGTACCGATAGTGCGAGAGGATGGTTGGGCACTGTACGGCTTCGACGACAGCGCAGAACGCACGGTCTTTCAGCGGTTGTTGGCCGTAAACGGCGTTGGTCCTCGGCTCGCATTGGCAATCGTGTCAACGTTGGGTAATCGAGTCATACGGGCTCTGAAGGAAGGCGATATCGCGGCACTCTGCACCGTTCCGGGTGTGGGCAAGAAGACTGCAGAGCGGATAGCACTGGAACTGAAGGACAAGTTGCGAGACGTGAGTTCGTCCGACGGAGCGACAGTCGTATCGATTCCAGCCGAGCAGGCTGTGAACGCTCTAGTCAACTTAGGCTACTCCAGCGGAGAGGCCGACCGGACCGTACGCACGGTTCTTTCTCAGGAAGGCGGTAGTAGTACTGCCGAACTGATACGTGGAGCTCTACAACTGCTATCGAGACGATAATGAAGACTGCTGAATGGTTGTGCACATCGTGCGGCGCTACGAACAGAAAACTCGTGCAAGATTCTGAGACCAAGATCGAGGATCGTTGCGTCCGCTGCCACATACGTCACTCAGTCGAGGAAGAAACACGCCCAGTCCGCTGGAGATCGGCAACTAGGTCGTGACGCGACCCGAGATCACCACTCCCGAACCACTGCCAGAGGAGACCGCATCGGAGCTCTCACTGCGCCCCTCACGTTTGTCTGAGTTCGTCGGCCAGGAGAACGTCAAGGAGAGCCTCCAGATTGCGATCGATGCAGCGAAGCAGCGTGGCGAGCAGTTGGATCACGCGCTGTTCTTCGGTCCGCCTGGATTGGGAAAGACCACGTTGGCCATGCTCGTGGCCAGGGAGATGGCGGTCAACATCCGCACTTCCAGTGGTCCGGTTTTGGAGAAATCCGGTGACCTGGTCGGGCTGCTGACCACACTGCAACGGGGCGATGTGCTGTTCATCGATGAGATACACCGACTGCGGCCAGTGTTGGAGGAGTTTCTCTATCCGGCCATGGAAGATTTCCGGGTCGACGTGCGGATTGCAGATGGGCCGAACGCCCAGACGATCCCGATGGGTGTTGAACCGTTCACTCTGATTGGAGCGTCGACTCGTTTCGGCATGTTGACGCCGCCCATGCGAGCCAGATTCGGTCTCATCGAACGACTGGGATATTACCCGACCGAAGACCTCGAACAGATAGTCACACGCTCAGCAGCAATACTGGACGTGGTCATCGAACCATCCGGAGCTACGGAGATCGCCAAACGCAGCCGTGGCACTCCCCGTGTTGTCAACCGTCTGCTGCGTAGAGTGCGGGACTATGCCCAAGTGCGCGCAGATGGAATCATCACTGGAAGCGTTGCGCAGACTGCCTTGCAGCGACTGAATGTCGACGAGTATGGGTTGGATGACATGGACGCTAAGATTCTCAGACTGATAATCGAGAAGCACGACGGCGGTCCAGTAGGACTGAACAATATCGCTGTGGCGATTGGTGAGGACGCTGGCACGTTGGAAGAGGTGTACGAGCCATTCCTGATCCAGCAGGGATTCCTCAGCCGCACACCGCGAGGCAGGGTGGCCACACCAGCCGCGTACAGACACTTCGACTACTCTCCCCCTGCAGCCACCGGCCACCAGAGTAGTTTCTTCCAAGACGGGGATAGTGCCTAGCCAGTTTCGGACATCCGACTTCGACTACGAGTTCCCACCTGGGGCAATTGCACAACGTCCACTCGCCAGCCGCAGCGCCAGCAAGATGCTCGTGCTAGATCGTGCGACCGGACTAATCGAGCATCGCGTGTTCGCTGACTTCGTTGGGCTGCCCGACCCCGGCGACGTCATTGTGCTGAACGAAAGCCGGGTGATCCCGGCCCGGCTAACGGGGCAGCGCGAGAACGGCCGCGAGGCAGAGGTGCTGCTGGTCCACCCCGAGCCGGACGGGTGCTGGCTCGCCATGGTCCATCCGGGCGGCAAGCTCAAACCGGGACGCAGTGTGCGGTTCGGAGACGAGGCCGTCGCGGAGGTGACCGCCGTGTTGGGGGGCGGCGTGCGGCGGTTGCGGTTCAGCGGCAGCTCGTCGGTAGAACAGTTGATGGATCGCTTTGGAACGGTACCGCTGCCACCGTACATCGATCGGGACCCTGAGGCTGCCGACCGCGATCGCTACCAAACCGTGTACGCTCGCCTGGACGGTAGCGTAGCGGCACCGACTGCGGGGTTGCACTTCACGCCGGAGGTGCTGTCACAGCTACAAGAACGCAACGTGGCGATCGCACCCATCGTGTTGCACGTCGGCCCTGGTACCTTCAAGCCGGTTGCAACCGACGAACCAACCGAACATACGCTCCACGCGGAGTGGTACTCGGTCCCTGATGAGACCGCCGCAACCGTGAAACGGGTAAAGGCGGCAGGGAATAGAGTGTGGGCCGTCGGCACCACATCCGCGCGTGTGCTCGAGACCATCGGTAAAGCGAAATCGTTACACGGCGCGTCGGGCTGGACCGACCTGTTCGTCTATCCGCCGTACGAGTTTCGGCTCGTGGACGCACTGCTCACGAATTTTCACCTTCCCCGGTCCACGCTATTGATGCTGGTCGCGGCCTTTGCCGGCTACGAGACGACAATGAATGCCTATCGCGAAGCCGTGGCCAGGGAATACAGGCTGTACAGTTATGGCGACGCCATGGTGGTGAAATGAAGCCGTTCGAATTCGTCGCCGATGCGGTCGAAGGCTACGCGCGAACCGGTCGCTTCAGTCTACCACACGGAGAGACCAGGACTCCCGCATTCATGCCGGTTGGCACCCAGGGAACCGTACGCACCCTCTCTTCGCACGATCTCGAGTCGGTTGGCGCCTCAATCGTGCTGGGCAACACCTACCACCTCCACGTGCGACCCGGCGAAGACATCGTAGCCAAGTTGGGAGGGCTACACAGGTTCATGGCGTGGCCTCACGGCCTGCTAACCGACTCGGGCGGGTTTCAGGTGTTCTCGCTGGAGGGGTTCCGCAAAGTCGACGAAGAGGGTGTCGAGTTCCAATCGCACGTCGACGGAAGCAGGCGCAAGATCACACCAGAGAGTGCCGTCGACATCCAGTGGGCGCTAGGAGCCGATGTTGCCATGGCATTGGATCACGTGGTACCGGGTCAGTCCGAGCGCAGCGTGGCGGAAGACGCCCTGAAGCGAACCTCCCGCTGGCTGGACCGCTGTGCCAGCAGGCACCGCGACTTGGACTCCGAGAGCCCGGGTCGGCAAACTCTGTGGCCTATCCTGCAGGGAGCGGCGTTCCCCGACCTCAGGCAACAGGCTCTGGAGCACGTGACATCCACTGACGACTGGACCGGAGTCGCAGTCGGCGGGCTTGCCGTGGGGGAGCCCAAGGAGGTGATGTACGCGGTACTGGATGGCCTCGCTCCGTCGCTACCGGACTCGATTCCGCGTTATCTTATGGGTGTCGGCTTCCCTGAAGACCTCTTGCGCGCTATTTCGAGGGGAATGGATCTCTTCGATTGTGTTGCGCCTACCCGTATCGGACGCAACGGCTCGGCGTACACTTTGGATGGTACGCTCAACATCAAGAATGCAGCGTTTAGAAGGGATCCGGCACCGTTAGAGGCATCGTGCGACTGTGAGACGTGCAGCACTTACTCTCGTGCGTACCTACGACACTTGTTCGCGGCTGACGAACTGCTGGGACTCAGGCTGTTATCGTTGCATAACTTGCGGTTCTTGATCGGGTTGGCGGAAGAAGCGGGAAAACAGATCGCGGCCGGCTGCTTCACCAGCTGGAGTAATGATTGGATAAACAGGTACAACTCGAGAGGCATGTAGTGAACATCGAAGCTCTGTTTTTGTTTGCGCCGTCGGGCGGTGCTGGTGGTGGGATGACGATCTTCCTGGTTCAGATGCTAGCGATCCTCGCCATCTTCTATTTCCTGATCATCAGGCCAAAGGTCCAACAAGAAAAGCGGCATCGCCAGCAGTTGGACCAGATCAAGCGCGGTGACGAGATCGTGTCGGCTGGAGGTGTGATAGGTGAAGTCGTGCACCTGAAGGACGACAAGATAACGATAAGGAGCGGTGAGTCGCGGCTCGTGATTCAGCGCAACCGCGTGGCCGAAGTCAGGGTCCCGGGTGAGTCAAGCGAGGACAGGAAGTGAGTCTCAGGACGATCCACCTGCTCGGTTCGCCCGTTCTGCGCGAGGTGGCAACCCCAGTGGGAACGGTGGACAATGAGATCCGCCAATTGGTGGAGGATCTGTTTGATACCATGCGAGCCGACGACGGGATTGGACTCGCTGCCAATCAGGTTGGCATCGCTCAGCGTGTTGCCGTCGCCGAAGTGAGCGACGAACCGTCAGTCATATTGATTGACCCGGTGATAGTCGAGCGAGAGGGGAAGGTCAAAGGTGAGGAAGGGTGCCTTTCGATTCCCGACATATTCGGCGACGTGGAACGAGCGCAGCGGGTCGTGGTCGAAACGACCTCCCTTGAAGGTGAAAGAATGAGGGTGGAGGCAATTGACCTCAGAGCAAGGGTGATCCAACATGAGATCGATCACTTGGATGGGATTCTCTTCCTGGACCACTTGAGCCCGCTGAAACGTCGCATGCTCATGAAGAAGTGGAAGAAATCGAGAAAAGGAATGACCGGCTACCTGAAACAAGTGTCACCCGCGGGAGCCAGGGGTTAGCAGTGCGTTTGGCATTCTTCGGAACCCCCGAGTTTGCGGTTCCCTCGCTGCGAGCGTTGGTGGAGGAAGGGTTCGACGTGGAGGTCGTCGTGAGTCAACCCGACCGGCCCAAGGGACGCTCCCGTTCGAAGCTCGTTCCCTCAGCGGTGAAATTACAGGCACTCGAGCTGGGAATTCCCGTACTCCAGCCGGAGCGACCCACCGACTCCGAGTTCCTCAGCCAACTCAGCGACATAGAACTCGACCTCGGCGTGGTGGTGGGCTACGGCCACATCCTCCAACCCACACTACTCGAGTTGCCAACCCAGGGGATGATCAACGTCCACGCTTCCTTGTTGCCGCGCTTGAGGGGTGCAGCACCCATTGAGCACGCGATAATCAACGGAGACCAGGAAACGGGCGTGACCATCATGCAGATGGCACCATCGCTCGACACTGGCTCCATCATACACCAAGTGAGCACACCGATCGCACCAGATGAGACCGGCGGTGAGCTGACCCAACGGCTGTCCGAATTGGGAGCGTTGGCACTGGTTGAGGCACTCGCGTTGATCGAGACGGGTATGACGCAACCAGTCAATCAGGACGACGCGCTAGCTAGCTATGCATCCAAGTTGACAGCGGAGACCTCCCGAATCCAGTGGGACCTCACGGCCCAGCAGATAGCCCGGCTGGTGCGTGCGCTCGACCCGCGTGTGGGAGCACGTACGATGTTGGCGGGACGTGAGGTGAAGCTGTTCGGGCCCAGAATGGCCGACGAGTGGCACGAGAACGAAGTTCCCGGCGAGATCCTGGAGACCGATCCAGCTCTTGTGGTTGCAACCGGCTCCGGCGCACTGCAGTTCATCGACGTGCAACCCTCCGGCCGGCAGCGCATGGCAGCCTCCGCGTGGGTGCGTGGCAAGAACGCCAAGCAGGGTGACCGCTTCGAGTGACGCGGTCGCTCCCGAGACTGCACGCGGTCACCAACAACTCCATTCTAGAGCTCCCTGATTACCTGGGTCGCGCGAGCGCTCTCGCTCTCGGGCGCTACGTGGCACTGCACATCCGCTGCAGTGGTTGCAAGGGCAGACGTCTGACCGAGTTGGTCGAACAGACGACAACAGCGTGCGCAGCCACTGACGCGACGATCCTGGTCAACGATCGCGCCGACGTGGCGCGCTTGACCGGCGCAGCTGGTGTCCACTTGCCGGCCGACGGTCTGCCGGTGGCCGCGGCGCGAGCCCTACTCGGGAGCGACGCCTTGATCGGTCGATCTACACACAGTGCCGCCGAAGCACAGGGTGCAGCAGCTGAAGGAGCGGACTATGTCTTTCTCGGTCCCATATGGCACACACGGTCGCATCCCGAGCGTGAGCCAATCGGGCTCGACCCGATCTCCGCGGTCGAGGAAATACCGGTCTTTGCCATTGGAGGGGTAACAGCCGAACGCGTCCCGCTCGCGCTCGAGGCCGGAGCCCACGGTGTAGCCGCCATCTCCTCCCTGTGGAGCGCGGCTGATCCAGGTGCGGCTGCTGAGAGCATGCTGCTATCTTTTGACATATGAACGAAGAGATGACCGTCGTGGTAAACGGAGAAGAGCGACAGGTCGACGGAACCTCCACCGTGCTCGACCTGCTGTATTCGCTGAACCTGGACCCGCGCGCTGTGGTGGTCGAGCTGAACAGGGAGATCGTCCGGCGCCCGTCACTGGGCAGCACGGCGCTGCATGACGGCGATCAAGTAGAATTGGTTCACTTCGTGGGCGGTGGCTGAGTAACCTCAGGGAGAACGCAATGGCGACGACGGCGGAGACACTGACGGACACACCACTCTCAGTTGGCGGGCGAGAGTTTCGCTCGCGCTTGATGGTTGGCACTGGCAAATACCGGGACAACTCCACCATGATCGACGCGATCGACGCGAGTGGTGCGGAGATCGTGACCGTTGCCGTGCGCCGTATCGACCTCGATCGCACCAAGGAAGAGGGCATCCTGCACCACCTGGATCCCCAACAGTATTTCCTGTTGGCCAACACAGCCGGGTGTTACAGCGCGGATGATGCCGTGCGTTACGCGCGACTCGCCCGTGAGGCTGGTTTCAATGAGTTCATCAAGCTCGAGGTGATCGGCGACGAGGAGACCCTGCTCCCCGATGTTGCAGGACTGCTCGAGGCCACACGCACCCTGGTATCCGAAGGGTTCAAAGTGATGGCCTACACCAACGACGACCTGGTCACCGCCCTAAGACTGGAAGATGCCGGTTGCTCTGCCGTGATGCCGCTCGCTTCACCCATCGGCAGCGGCCTCGGCCTAGTCAATCCCTACAACATCCGCATCATCAAACGGCGCCTGTCCGCTCCGGTGGTGGTGGATGCCGGTGTGGGAACGGCTTCCGACGCCTGCATCACGATGGAGCAGGGAGTCGACGGCATCCTCATGAACACAGCGTTGGCTGCCGCGGAGAATCCCGTCGCTATGGGCACGGCGATGAACCGCGCAGTAGAGGCCGGTCGCCTGGCGTTCCTGGCCGGCCGCATGTCGCAGCGTGAGATTGCCATGCCATCCAGCCCGACGACCGGCATGCTCGGGTAGTGTGGCTCACGGCACACCAGCTCGCCAAGCCGCTCTCGAAATCCTGCGCCGGGTCCGCGAAGGTGAGACATTCGAGACCGCCCTCGATGCGGCAGTCGGGCAGCTGTCGGAACCCGACCGGCGATTGACTCATGAGATTGCGGCCGGTGTGCTACGCAACAGGAGTGCCCTCGACGGCCAGCTCAGCCAACTCGTCTCTGGCAGCTGGAGGGACACTTCAGACGATCTCAAGGACCTGCTCAGGATCGGCGCATACCAGCTGACCCAGCTACACAAAGTCCCAACCTACGCGGCAGTGCAAGCCACCGTGGAAGTGGCCAAGCGAACCGTTGGGTCGCGGGCCGCCGGACTGGTAAACGCCGTACTTCGGCGGGTCGCCCGGGGCGAGGGCGAACGCCGGCCGAGCACCGGGAAAGGAACGGAGCAACTGGCTGAGTTGTTCTCCCACCCGGAGTGGCTGGTGAAACGCTGGATCGGCAACTTCGGGTTAGAGCGGACCAAGGCCCTGTTGGAGCACAACAACCGTAAGCCGCCGCTGGTGCTCCAGCCTGTGCGTTGGTCTCCCGACAAACTGGAGCGCGGCCTGGCCGAGCACGGCATTCGAGCGACACCCGCCTCGCTCGGAACTGGACTCTCGGTTGAGAACGTGACGGTACAGAACATCCCTGGCTACGAGGACGGTGCATTCATCGTACAAGATGCCGCTCAGGCACAGGTGCTGCGCTTCGCCGCGATACCCCCCAACGCGTTCGTGTGGGATGCATGTGCTGCTCCCGGGGGAAAGGCTGCTATCTTGAGTCTGGCGGCCAGAGTCCTGGCAACTGAGTTACGGCGTGATAGAATTCCACGTCTCAGGGCCACGTTGGCTCGGGTCGCTCCAGATGTTTTTGTGGCTGTAGCTGACGCGCTGGCACCACCGCTGGGCCCGCAGTCGGTGGACGTTGTGCTACTGGATGCACCATGCTCCGCCACCGGGGCGTTGGCGCGGCACCCCGACGGTCGCTGGAGGCTCTCCGTCGAGGGCATCAAACGGGCAAGTGCGGTGCAAGCGGGACTATTGGAGGCTGTGAGTGAGGTGGTAAAGCCGGCTGGAAGTCTGGTATACGCCACGTGCTCACTCGAACCGGAGGAGAACGAACAACAGGTGAATCGATTCCTCGAACGGCATCCGGACTACGAGAGGGAGTGCGACGACTTGTCGTTGTTCCCACCTGAGAGTGGAACCGACGGCGCCTACGCTGCTCGGCTGAGGCGAGCGCGATGAAGTTCCGTCGTCACCGGGGAGCCGGCGTGCAGTGGAACAAGTGGACCGGTTGGCTCGGAGGGATCGGTGGGATCGGTCGTGGCTTGAGGCAAAGATACAGCCAATTGGATCGCAGAACGAAGCGGTTTCTGCTTGGCTGTGCCACCCTGTTCACCGCCTTTCTCGTGGGATATGCGGTAGCGGCCTTCGTGCTGTTTCCATCACCCATCTTTGCCCGGGCCGAAGCGGTTCCGCGGGTACTCGGTCTCGAGGTGGCGGAAGCCGAGCGCTTGTTGACCGAGGCAGGTCTCATAGTCAACGACACGGTGATGGTCAGTCACCCAACCAAGGCCAGTGGCTCCGTGGTGTGGCAGGAGCCCCCGCCAGACGTGGCAGTTCCACAGGGCACGGGAGTCGCGCTGTCCGTCAGCCGGGGACCGCAGCCGATACCGGTCCCCGACGTGGCCGGCTACCAACAGGAATTGGCGCAACGCATTATCGTGGCAGCCGGATTGACCGTGGCTGGGATCGACACGAGCACCGCACCGCAGGAGCGCGGAGTGGTGGTAAACACGCGCCCACCCGCCGGTCGCAGTAGGTCACCCGGCGACGGGATTACCCTGTTCGTCAGCGTGGGGGCGCCGACTCTATCGGTTCCGGATCTCAGCGGACTGACACTGGAGGAGGCCCGCGAGATCTTGGAGGTGGCAGGACTGGCGCTGGGCTCGACTCAGGCCCGAACCAGCAACGTCGCCGAGCCCGGCTTGATCATCGAGCAGAATCCGGCGGCAGGCACGTTGGCCGCCCCCGGGGCAGCCGTGAGAGTGATCATCGTACGGGGAGGCATTCAGTGAATCGAGAGATATACATCGCGCCGAGCGTGCTGAGCGCCGATCTCGTGAGGCTCGCAGAGCAAGTCTCACAGGTGGAGGAGGGTGGCGCCAACTGGATCCACGTAGACGTAATGGACGGTCACTTCGTCCCCAGTCTCACCTTTGGCCCAGCGATGGTTGCGGCGCTGCGGCGCATTACAGGCCTGCCGTTGGATGTGCACCTGATGGTAGCGAGGCCCGAGTGGTACATCGCGCCGTTCGCGGAAGCGGGCGCCGACGTGTTCACTTTTCACCCCGAGGCCACAGCGCACGTGCAGCGACAGCTCGAGCAGGTGCGTGCCTGCGGCATGCAGGCAGGATTGGCTCTGAATCCGGGCACGCCACTGAGTTACGCCGAAGAGGTAATCGAGGATCTCGATCTTCTATTGATCATGTCAGTGAATCCGGGATTTGGGGGCCAGCAATACCTCGGGGCGGCCACAAAGAAGCTGGCTCGTGCGCGGCAGCTACTCGATTCACGAGGCAGCCGGGCGCGACTCGAGGTTGACGGTGGTATCTCGCGGAAAACCATAGGAGCTGCCCACCGAGCCGGTGCCGACACCTTCGTGTCAGGCTCGGCGATATTCGGGTCGGAAGATCCCAAACGCGAAGTGAATGAGCTTCGCACCTGCTGCTACACAAAGGTGTGAGTATGGCAAACCGAGGTCAGTGGATCGCCGTTGGATTGATAGTAGCCGCGATGGCTGCGGCTGTTGTCGCCGGGATGTCTCTATCTGCCGACATCAGACCGGTCCGGCCGGGAAGTGAAGCTCCCAATTTCGAGGCGATCGACCTGGTAACCGGAGACACGACCACTCTCGACGATTACCAAGGCGAAGTAGTGCTGTTGAATCTGTGGGCAACCTGGTGCGCGCCGTGCGAGCGAGAGATGCCGGATATGCAGCGACTGCACGAGCTGCTGGGGCCCAAGGGCCTGAAGATCGTGGCGGTGAGTGTCGATGCGGCGGAGCCGGGGCAAGTACTCGCGTGGGCGCAGGAGCGAGGGCTCACGTTCGACATCCTGCACGACCGTTCCGGTCGGACGGAGCGTGCGTACCAGACCACCGGGTTACCCGAGAGCTTCATCCTCGACCGCGACGGAGTGATCATCAGGAAGGAGATAAGTGCGCGTAAGTGGGACAGCGAGACCTTTGTCGACATCTTCAGCAGGCTGCTGGGGTCGGAGGATGACACCCTGGCATCTTCCCCGGACTCAGGATTGAATGATCAAGATCTCTGATCTGCGGGCTTGGATCACCGCCAACTGGCCGATCAAGCTCACCGCCTTGGTACTGGCTACAGTGCTGTGGGCGGTGATTGCCACCCGCGAGACCAGAACGGAATGGTGGCAGGTCACACTGACGGTAGAACCGCCTGAGGGACGCGTCCTCACCAGTGCAATGCCCCCAATCCAGGCACTCTACAGCGGAACGGCCGGTGAACTGTTCAAGTTGGGACTGACACCTCCCACGATTTACAAGGAGATGCCCGACACACTCACCGGGTCGACCTATGTGATCACGTTGGCCACCAGCGACCTGGTAACCCCGAGGGACATAGATGTCAGTGCCCAGGAAGTGAATCCAGACACCATAACTTTGCTGCTCGACGACGTAATGTCGCGGGTTCTTCCGGTTGAAGCCCGTGTGAATGTGTTTCCCGACTCCGGCTTCGGTCGGTTCGACAGCGTCGTGATCTCGCCCGCAACGGTGACTGTGCGCGGGCCCGAAGTGCTGTTGACCGATCTCGCGTCGATTCCGACCGTTCGGCTGGACACCGGCAGGGTCAGGGACTCGGTCACGATCACCGTACCACTCGACACGACAGAGCTGGGCATCGGTGTGCGCGTCGAACCCGCGGAGGTACAGGTATCGGCCAGAGTAGTCCCGGTGTCCGATCAGGTCATCTGGGGTGTCGCAGTCGAAATCCCCGGCGGGTGGGAGAGCGATCCGTCTGCCGTAATCGTCATGGTGAGCGGCCCGTCGACTCGGGTGGTTGGCTTCACGCGCGACAGCGTGCGGGTCACAGCACGTCCGGACCAGTCCGCAGCGGAGGCCAGAGTCCGACTGCGTGTCACTGCGCCTGCCGGCATCAGAGCTACTGCTTCCCCCGATTCTGTCACGGTTCGGAGACGTGGCGGTGGCTGATGTGGTTCTGGGAATCGAGACGTCGTGTGATGAGACTTCAGCGGCCGTGCTGGTGCGCGAAGGCGGACGTCCGGAGCTTGCCAGCCTCGTGATTCTCTCACAGGACATCCACAAGGTCTTTGGCGGTGTCGTGCCGGAGTTGGCCAGTCGCGCTCATCTCACCGCTCTACAGCCGGTGATCCGGCAGGCACTGACCGAAGCCGGACTCCCGTTGGATGCCGTTGATGCCGTTGCCGTCACTGCCGGCCCCGGGTTGATCGGATCTCTCATTGTCGGTGTCAGTTATGCCAAAGCACTCGCGGCAGTAGGTAACAGACAGTTGATCGGTGTCCATCACCTCGAAGGACATGTATTTGCTCCGGTGCTGGACGACCCGTTTCTCGAACCGCCGTTTGTCGCACTGATTGTCTCTGGGGGTCACACGTTGTTGCTGGACGTGCCGCGTTGGGGACAGTATCTGCTGCTGGGACAGACACGTGACGACGCCGCCGGCGAAGCCTTTGACAAGGTGGCGAGCATGCTCGGCCTCGGTTATCCCGGTGGGCCCGAGGTGGAACAACTGGCAAATGAGGGTAGCGATCGGTTCGATTTTCCGCGTCCCATGCTGGGCAAGGGATTCGATTTTTCTTTCAGCGGGCTCAAGACCGCCGTACTCTACGCAGTGCGCGCCTCCAACGACGTCGCTGCCGAGCGCGCCGACCTGGCAGCGTCGTTTCAGGCGGCCGTGTTCGATGTCTTGGCGAGCAAGGCACTGGCAGCGGTTGAACACACCGGTTACCCGACCGTGGTCCTAGGCGGTGGCGTGGCGTGCAGCCGGTCGTTGGCCAAGGCGATGGGCGACAGACTCTCCGGTGCAGCCAGAGTGGCTGTTGCGCGTCCCCGACTCAACGCCGACAACGCCGCAATGATCGCACGGGCCGGGTGGTATCATCTGGAACAGGGGCACTACAGCGATCTGTATCTCGAGGCCAGCGCTCGCATGCCCTGGCCCGGTCTCGAACCGTTGGGATCATCCTCCTCGTCGGTAGAAATGACTTCATGACCGTATACCCGCTGATCTTCAACGTCGGCCCGCTCCAGCTCACTGGTTTTGGGATCATGATGATGATCGGATTCCTGGTGGCCGGCTGGGTGAGCCAGAAGACTCTCGTAGAGCGGAACCTCAGCCCTGCATACGCCGAGTATTTGATCATAGCTGCGGTTGTGGGCGGCATCGTCGGCGCCAAGCTGTGGTACGTCGCGCTCCACGGTTCCCAGCATCTGTTCAACCGCGGAGGACTGGTATGGTACGGTGGCTTCGTGGGTGGAGCAGCGGCGGTGTTGCTGAATGGGTGGCGTGTCAGGGTGCCAACCCGGTTCACCATGGAGGTGGGCTCGTTTGGCCTGGTGTTGGGCCACGGATTGGGACGCGTGGGTTGTTTTCTGGTCCAGGATGACTATGGCATTCCCACTTCGCTCCCTTGGGGCATGCGTTTCCCCGAGGGCTACCCACCCACTACCGCAGCAAATCTTCGGCTCGAGGGAATCCAGGTTCCCGCCGACGCACTTCCGACCGACGTGCTCGCCGTTCACCCCACGCAACTGTACGAGGTTGCAGCACTGTTGTTCATCTTCTGGTTGCTGTGGCGACTGCGCAACCACCAACACGCTATGGGATGGCTGTTTGCTGTGTATCTCGTAGCAGTGGGTATCGCACGGTTCCTGGTGGAGTTCATCCGCGCGAAGGACGATCGTTTGCTCGGAGTGTTCACGCTCGCTCAGGCCATGAGCGTAGCGATGATATTGGTGGGAGCGTTCTTACTCAATCATTGGTGGAAGAAGGACGACTTCGAGATCCCGAAGGAAGCCACGATCCTGCTGCAGAAGCACTAGTCGGTCACAGGTCATTCGGTACCAATCGCCGCCATCATTTCAGCGGCCGTTTGCCAGCGATTCTCACGCTCTTTCTCTAGAGCCCGCCCAATCAGCGCCACCAGTGGTTCGGGCGCATCCTCTCTGAACTCGGTCACCGTGGGAGGGTTCTCCTGGTGATGCATGCTGAGAATCAGCTCCTCACGCGACGACACGAAGGGCGGCCGTCCCGCCAGGCACTCGAACAGCACACAACCAAGCGAATAGACATCGCTGCGATGGTCGATGTCTTCGGCACCTGAAACCTGTTCCGGACTCATGTAGGTAGAGGTACCGACGGCGAACCCCGAACGAGTGAGCCGATCCTGCCCCGACTGCGCAATTGCCCGTGCGATACCGAAATCCATCAACACCGGTCCCGTCTCTGAGAGAACGACATTCTCCGGTTTGACGTCGCGATGCACGATACCCATTGCGTGCGCGTACTCCAGAGCCGCAAGTAGATCGCGCGCGATGCGGTATGTGTCGCTGGGAGAAACCTGTCTCACCCGTTCCAGGTGTTCGCGTAGAGTGGGACCGGGAACATACGACATGACGTAGTACACCAGCCAATCGCTCTCACCATAGTCGATCAGGGACGCAATGTTGGGATGTTCTATCTTGGAGAGGAACGAGATCTCGCGCAGGAATCGGTCGGCAGTCACACTCACGGCCAGCTCGGGGTGCAACACTTTGAGTGCGACGGATGTCCCGTCAGCGGCGTGAGCCAGAAAGACCCGTGCCGCACCTCCCCGGGCGATCTCACGATCGACCGCGTAGTTGCCTTGCAAAGCGTCCCGCACCAGCGGTAACAGATCCCTGGCTATGGTATACCCCTGAAAAAGGTCCGGAAAGGTTGCATCACAATGTGCCGGTTGGCAAGGAGCCCGACTAGAATCGTGGTCGAGCCGACCAGCGATACACACCCTCCGGATCGGCCACCCGCAGTTGAAACGCCCAACCACCATCCAGGTCCGCCACTTTGAGTAGCACTCGATTCCACCCTGCGCGGAGCGACACAGTCGCCTCCAAATCGTCCGCTCTGGAGATATGGCGGCCCTGACGCTGTGAAATCTGTTCACCGTTCAGCCACAACACATGTGCGTCGTCTGCGCCGAACAGCAGCGTAGCCTCACGCGCGGTAGGTGCGTAGAGAAATGCCTGTGCGTACGCGGCAACCCACTCGTTGGGTTCGAAGTGGGGGTTGAGCCTGATCTGTCCGTCGGGACTGGCACTGGCTCGCTTCCAACGAAGCTGCGCGTTGTGTGGAGTTGAGTACACCGTGTCCAGTGACGGGTTTGACTCCGGACCGTAGCTGCTGTCGACCGCGGCACTGAGTTCGGTACCCAGCGTACGTGGATTGGGAAACGGACCCACCACGTTCCACTCGGTTGCCCAGTCTCGTAGCGGTCGTACTTCGACTGCGGCCGGAAGGGATGCATCGGCTGGAGTCGTTGCGACCGCTACACTCTCTCGTGCTGCGGTGACGCCGAGTGATAGCGCTGGTAGCACCGTGTGCGGCTCACTCGCGGCGAGGTTCACGCGTACGCGCGGCCCGCCTGCAAACGAGTAGAACGCCGTGCCACCGCCGGGGCCACCGAGCGGGTAGACGAACACCTCGTAGCGATCGGGACGTGGCACAGTCGCGGTGAGAGTGCGAGTACCATCGTTTGTGACAATGCCCAGATCGTTGGTGAGTATGGCACCGGGTGCGATCTTCACGCCGAGCGTTCTTCGGTTATCCGGGGCCGGCAAAGGAGTGAACGCCGCATGTGGCTCCGTCTGATACCAGTAGGCTACGGTTGCGTAGTCGGCGACTTCAAGGTTGGCGTGTCCGTGCTCCAACTCGATGCGAATGGAATCCTGAAAGGCGATTGCGTCGAGCACGTGCCAACGGTAGGCGGCAATGCGGCCGCGTTCATTGTCCTTGACCACCACTCCATGAAACGGTGCAGCGAACTCACCGTGTTGGAAGTACCAACCGCCGAGTGCGGCTCAGCTGTCGCGGTACGCACGTCCCTGTTCCATGTGGCGTGGAACGTGGCGACGTCACGCGGCAGATCGTCGACCTGCACCAGACCGATCTGATAGTAGAACGCGTCGATCTCTCGGCCGGTGCCGTTGTTCACTACGATGCGCGCGTGGCGCGCGAATGGCATTGGCAGGTAGCAGTAGAATCCACCACTGGACACACCCATCAACATGGATGTGTAGTGCCGCTTGTCGAAGCCGTTGCCAAAGAAGTCGCCCAATGGAACGGACACCGAGGGCTCGGTCTCTTCGTCCCAGTACATCTCGAGCGCAATGCGTCTCAGGTAGTGCGGGTCGCTGCTGGAGACGGTGATCCAGATGCGCTGGATCACCCCCGGTCCCTCGACGTCGAGCAGTGTCGCCGTTGCACCGGGAGCTATTTCCAAGCGATCGCGGTTGCCTCCGCTCGTGTCGTACGAGGAGACCTGGACGAAGCGACCGGTTGGCGTGCCGAACAGGTAATCGAACGGACCGTGTTGGGGCGGTTCGGTGTTGCAGGCGAGGGCGGTCACGGCTATGAGAACGGCGAGTTTTTGCATAACGAAGAGTACAGGGTACAGGGTACAGGGTACAGAGTTGTTCATGGGCGGGGAGCGGGGAGCGGACAGTTTCACTTCTCCACCCCGTACTCTGTACGCTCTCTCGCTGTTCACCTTCGCCGAGGAGCGGCCATCTCGGGCTTACTCTAAGACGGGGGTATCAGGAATTTTGTGTTTGTGAGCCATACTATGTATCTCGACATAGGAGGCGAGTATGGCGCGACGCAAACCTACTATTCCCCCGGAGTTATTAGACCAGCTTCTTGAGGGTTCCGATCCTAAGACGGTGTTTGAGTCAGAGGGGCTGGTTGACGAGCTGAAGAGGGCT
>JBDGXD010000008.1:0-39896 GCA_039584755.1 Gemmatimonadota bacterium | reverse complement strand
AATCACCAGCGTCGACAGCGCCGGCAACTTCTCCGTCATTACGATGACGGTCGGAGGATACCACGACCGGTTTGGTGGCCCAAGACAGCAGGGATTCTACGAGCGCGAGATTCACCGCGTTACCCAGCAGTTCGGCAATATCGCACAGGTGTGGAGCACCTATGCGATATCCAGCACAGCGGACGGACCGGAAGCGAGCCGTGGCATCAATAGTATCCAGTTGTATTTCGATGGCCAGCGTTGGTGGATAACTAGTTGGATCTATGACAATGAGAGGGACGGTACCCCGATACCACGCCGTTACCTGCCAGGCTGAGCGACGCTCACCGTCTCCAATCAGCGGAGTTTCACATGATAAAGGTCTATGACAACGAAACCGGCTCACTTCTGGGTGAGATTACCGAAGCACATCTCAAATTCCTGGTGGATCAGCTGGAAGAGACGTCGCTGGAAGATCAGGACTACTATATCGACCAGGGAACGATCGAGATACTGAGTCAAGCAGGTGCCGAGTCACAGCTAGTCGACTTGCTCAAGAATGGCATGGGAACCCGCCCCGGATACGAGATTAGGTGGTCCCGCACATGATTGCCGGTGGCAGGCACGTTCTCGTCGCGCTGTTTGTTGCGCTCATAGCGGCTCAGTCTCTCGTAGCACAGACTACATACAAGCTCTACTTCCTGGGCGGACAATCCAACATGGATGGCTACGGCTATGTCGCGGAGTTGCCCGCGGAGTTGCACGGTCCAGTGCCGGCCGTGATGGTGTTCCACGGCAATCCCGTTCCCGACGACACCGTAGGTGGTGGCCGTGGTCTGTGGTCGCAGTTGAAGCCGGGCCACGGCGTCGGGTTCTCGTCCGACGGCAAGGCCAATTCCTATTCGGATCGATTCGGCGTCGAAGTCACCTTTGCGCAGCGGTTGCAAGAGCTAGAGCCCAGCAGCAGAATCGCCATAGTCAAGTATTCGCGTGGCGGCACATCGATCGACAGTGCCGCTGCCGGAGATTTCGGTTCCTGGGAGCCCGACTATGTTGGCCGGACCGGAGTGAACCAGTACGATCACTTCCTGGCCACGATAAGGAACGCGATGTCTGTGGACGACATCGACGGAGATGGGTTGGCCGACAAGTTGGTCCCGAGCGGAATCGTGTGGATGCAAGGAGAGAGTGATGCGGCGTACACCGAGGAGCTTGCATATGGCTATCGCGACAACCTAGAGCGCTTGATCAACCTATTGCGCGCGGCCTTCAGGGTCGACGATCTGCCGGTGGTGATCGGACGGATATCCGATTCGGGGCAGGATGACGACGGTAAGATCTGGGATCACGGCGACATCGTGCGGAAGATCCAGGCTGACTTCGTCGAGCGGGACGGAGCCGCCGCACTGGTAACGTCGACCGACGAATACAGCTACTCGGACCCGTGGCACTACGATAGCGAGGGGTACATCGACCTGGGGCGGCGGTTCGCCGACGCAATGGCCAAGATAGAGAAACCCAATACGCCGTAGCACCCGTGGCGATCGGTATGACTGATTCCACCACCAGCAACAGCGAGCCACGAGGACCGCAATTCCTCGACTGGTGTGCAGCTGCCGCATTCGTGGTGCTGCTCATCGCAAACAACGTTGTCGACAGGGGTGACAACCGCGTGCTTCGCACACTCGGCATCGCATCGCTGCTCATCTCCCCTTTGCTGTTCATCCCACCGTTCTTCTTGCTCAAGAAGCACGGCGGTACGCCTGAGGGTGGGCCCTTCTTCGAAACTCATGTCACGGTTGACCGGGGTCTGTATGCGGTTGTACGACACCCGCAGTATCTCGGTTACATGCTTCTGGTGCTGGGCTTTGTACTGCTGTCACAGCACGTTCTCACGGCGGCAGTCGGAATAGCTGCGGTCGTCTTCTTCTACCTGCACACCGTGCAAGAAGACCGGTTCTGCAGAGTGCATTTGGGGGACAAGTACGTGGAGTACTGCAGTCGCGTGCCGCGGATCAATATCGTGGCTGGCTTGGTGAGATACGTGATGAAGGGGCGAGGCAAGAAGTAAGTGCTTAGGACGGTGAAAGACGGTCCAGCGCGGTCTGAGACGGCCACCCCACCACCGTCCGTGCCGGTCTTTTCACCGTCTTTGACTGTCCTCCCCTTATCTTCAGCCGTGTTACTCAGCAACAACCAGGAGACTCCGGAGCCCCAATGACCGCCGATTTCAGACCAATACGACAATTCGCACCGCCGATCTTCATGATCGCAATGCTGCTCCCCACGCCATCCACCACCCAACAACCCCTCACCGTCGCTGAGTCGAGCGGGTTCACTGCCACCTCACGGCACTCCGATATCATGGAGTTCATCGAAGAACTGCAACGCCAGAGTCCGCTCATCAGGGTGGAGATACTCGGCAGCAGTGCGGAGGGCAGACCTGTTCCCGTGGTGGTCGTCGGCGATCCGGTTCCAGCATCGCCGGCGGACTTGAGATATGACGATCGCGCAGTGGTCTACTTTCAGGCCAACATCCACGCTGGTGAGGTGGAGGGCAAAGAGGCCGCACAGATGCTAGCGCGGGACCTGGTGCAGGGTAACACCGCCAACTACCTCGACAGGCTGGTGATTCTGATCGTTCCCATCTTCAACGCCGATGGCAACGAGAAGATCAGCACCGAGAACCGCACCAATCAGCACGGCCCGGAGCAGGGTGTCGGTATCAGATACAACGGTCAGAATCTCGATCTCAATCGGGACGGCATGAAGGTGGAGACGCCGGAAGTGCGGGGTCTGATTCAAAATGCGCTGGTACGCTGGGATCCGGTCTTCTTTCTCGACAGTCACACGCACAACGGCTCGTATCACCAGGAACCCGTCACATGGGTTTGGGGCCTCAATCCCAACGGTGATCCCGCGATTCTGTCGTATATGTCCGACGTGCTACTGCCCTACGTCACCGAGCACATGCGCGACAAATACGGTACGCTCACCATTCCACACGGTGACTTCGTCAACCCCGGGGAACCAGAGACGGGCTGGATTCCGCTGGGACCGGAGCCGCGTTACCTGAGTAACTATGTTGGTCTGCGCAACCGCATCTCCATCTTGAACGAGCAATATCCGTATGTCGACTTCGAGTCCAGAGTGCGGGGAGCATATGACCTATTCCTGACGTTCCTGGATTTCTTGCACGCGAACAGAGACGAGGTTGTCACTCTGGTGCGTAACGCCGACCGACGTACAGTGTCGAGAGGCTTGAACCCATCGCTCGATGACGGGTTCATCGTGGAGTACGACACGTTGGCAATCGATCAAACACTCACAATCGAGGGATACGAGATGGAGCTGGTCGAGGGTTTCGGTGGACGGATGCGGGCAAGACCCACTGAAGTCGAGCGAACCTATAGCGACGTCCCTTACCTGGCACGCTTCACCGGCAAACGCACCGTGCCGTTCCCCCGGGGCTATCTGATCACTGCACCCGACGATCGTGTTGTCGCTGCGCTGCAACGGCATGGCATCGCAATCGGGCGGCTGACCCAGCCGGCCAGGCTCACAGTCGAGTCATTTAGTGTGACCGAAGTAGCCGGATCCACGCGGTTGAACCAAGGGCATTACACAACATCGGTCGGTGGTGAGTACTCAACGATAGAGAAGGAGTTTCCCGTCGGCACGTTGTTCGTCAGCACAGCCCAGGCACTCGGCTCGGTTGTCGCGTTCCTGTTGGAACCGGAGAGCGGCGATGGCCTGCTGTACTGGAACTACTTCGATCGCTACCTCCAGGCGCAGTGGAGCAGTGCGCCGCAGACATATCCGGTATTCAAACTCTTGACGCCGGAGAATTTGGTGACAGAGCCAATCCGATAGTAAGTGCCAGATAGTCGCGGACGGACAAAGACTGCGGTGGGGCGGCCGTCTAGGACCGTCGTACACAGTCTTCGGCCGTCCTTCTCCTTATCTTGAGCACACCCGTCACGAACGACTGGATGAAATGGGAGCGCACATGACGCACGGCACTACCTCAATCGGCAAACCCCTCCTGTCAACCACCGCCCTCGCCATGACACTCGCTGCGTGTACGATCACCGTCGATCGTGAGCAGACTGACTTCGACGCTCATGCTGCAATCGATCAGTGGGTGGCGATGTGGAACTCGTACGACCTCGACCTGGTCGACGAGCTGTTTCTCACAGACTCCAATGTCACGTACCTGTCTTCCGAGCGAGAAGGCGCAATCACAGGCATCGCTGCGGTACGTGAACACCACGCAGGCTTCGGTTTCGTGAGTGGAGGTGAGCCACCCGATAGCAGGTTGTGGGTCGAAGATCTCGAGGTGAGCATGCCTGCGGGGATCGCTATCGTAACTGGAGTCTGGTACTTCCGTCGAGGCCCCGACGCTACCGGAGAGTTGCAGCGAGGACCGGTGACTTTTGTGTGCGTACCGACCGACGACGGCTTCCGCATCGCGCACGCACATTTCGCAGACTATTAGAGAGTCGTGCTAGAGTATCACCACATCGGAATCCCGACCGCGATCGAGCGCGAGGGCGAGGAGTACCTCGAGCAGTACGGCATGTATGTCGTGGGGTACGACACCAACCCTTACGGTATCGAGTGGCTCAGGTTTGAGCCCGACAGTCCGCTGCCCGAACTAGTGAAGCAGATTCCGCACGTTGCGTTCCAAGTCGACGATCTAGCAGCCGAACTCGAAGGGAAGAATGTCCTCATCGAACCCAACAGCCCATCGCCCGGCGTGAGGGTGGCGTTCATTGTCCACAACGGAGCGCCCGTCGAGTTCTTAGAATTCGAGCAGGAATCTGCGACCTAACAGCATCAGGCAACCCGTGGTCCCGATGCCTCGGCAGCCACGGCGGGCCAGTTCGTGCAGCGCCGTGACCGTCGCGAATACGGGCCTACTCCTCCGACCCTTCATCTACACTCTCCGACCTGCGCCCCGAGCCTCCCCGCAACTCCTCCAGCTCCTTCGCGGTTCGCTCGAGGATCGTGGCAACCTCCTTCATTTTCGCATCATCATCCCGCAGCCGCCACGTGGTCCGATAGACCTGTCCCACGAGCTTGCCGACCTGACGTGTCACGTCAGGCATCGGGTCGTTTATCAGGTTGTCGATCATCTCCTCAACCCGATCGAAGATCTCTTCTACCGTACCCTTGTTCTTCTCCAAGAACTCACGGCCGGATTCGGTTATCGAGTACACCTTCTTGCCATCCAACTCTGCACAACTCACCAAGCCCTCATCCTCCAGCCACTGAAGCGTGGGGTACACGGTGCCAGGAGATGGCTTGTAGCAACCGTGCGTGTGTTCCTCCAGTTCCTTCATCACCTCGTACCCGTGCATCGACTTCTCTCTGAGGAGCTTGAGAATCACATACTTCATGTCTCCGGGCTCGAACCACTTGCGCCGACGCCGGCCACGCCCTCTACCACGACCACCACTTCCCGTCCACCACTCCCAGGGCCCTAAGCCGAAGAACCAGTCGCGGTCTTTCATAACAGCCTCCAACGATAGCTCTAGATATTACGATACGATATTACGTAAGATATATCTTAGCAAGGATGGCCGGTTTGGTCAAGGCGTTTGCCAGCAGATTAGGAGGGGAAGGAGACTGAGAGCCGGCCGGCCGTTGCATCTATCCGGGCTACGCGACCGCCGATTGACAGGAATACCGGAGGTTATCCACCCAGGCTCATGGGCCACACAGTACCACCATAGAACGCCATAAACAGCGCCGCCCCCGCCAGAGCCAACACCTTGAAGAACTGCGCCATCTCTGTCAGCCGTACTGCAGGGTCGTTCTCCTTCCAAAACGGATGTAACGCCCATCCGGCCGGAAACAGCGCCAGGAAGACCAGGCCGGCGCCGATGAAGCGATGCCAGCCCAGCAGCAGGAATACACCCCCGACAAGAACCATGATTCCCATTGCCCAAGCGACCACTCTGGGTCCAGGAATCTCCTTCGTACCGAAGTACTCCGCGACCCGAGGATTGAACAGGTGCATCAGACCGAAGACGATCAGGAACAGCGAGAACAGAGTGCGGCCCACCAGGTGCAGCCACGGAAATATCGATTCAGGCATTTGGGCTCCAATTGCATGTAGTGCCGGGCAGCACGCCTCGCGACGGTGCATCCTCGGACGGTTGATGATCACCAACGGCGTGTCCATTCGCAACCCACCGATGTGGCCCTCCCGCGGGTCCATCGCGCCAGGTACCTTCGAAGCAGCCCCAACCGAGATACTCACAATGACACCGATAGACGATCGCTTTGCCACATTCTAGTGCCGCTGGCACTGGTAGCATCCATGGTCGGTGCGTCGGCATCCGCACAGGAAACGTTCTCCTTCTTCGACCGCGGTTTCGTTCGTCGGAGCAGACCTGTTGCTCTCCGGTTGGAGACCTGGCCCAATCACACCGAACGCCTGCTACAGGGAACCGTGTGGGCTGCTACGGAGCGGCAGGGACGTGGCAACGTGGTGATGATCTCTGGCGACTTGCTGTTCAGGGGTTTCTGGCGTGGACCCGCCAAGCTTCTGACAAACGCCATGTTGTTCGGGAGTGGTCGGTAGCGCAAGGCAATGGGGGCGGCCGTAAGTCCGACCGCCCCCATTTGCATACTGCTGCCTTTCGTCTGTTACCGCATCATTACCTGCGGTTCCAACTGAAATCGTTGTCTCTTTCCGGAACCATAACGCTCACCGTCTCATGCGTCCTGTTGCGCATGATCCCGATGTTCATCGTCTCACCCGCTTCGTACGACCGCATGATCCTTATAAGGTGCGATTGATCCGTGGGGCGACGTCCATCCACGTCCAGGATCACGTCACCACTGCGGAAATCGAGGTCCGAATCCTCAGGCGCCCTGATTACGAGTAGTCCTTCGCTGGTCCCGAAGTAAGCTCCGAGATCTTCATCCAGCTCGACCAGCTCCATCTCGAACCAGCTCATGGGCCATAGACTGCCAGAAACAAATGTCGAGACTCCTCTCGGCGTCCGCATGCTGACGAATGGGGCAGCCCTCACTCCACCCACCGCCCCGGGGCTGACTAACACGTCCGGTCCGGCGTACGACGTTACCCAATTCACGTCGCTTTCCAGTTCGGCCAGCACGATATCGGCGGTCCTCGTCTCCGAGCCGCGTCTGTATTCGACACGCAGCGTGTCGCCAATCTCCAACTCGTCCCTTATGCCGGTGAGCTTGTTGCTGGGCGATGTGTCGCGCCTACTCGTGCGGGCGAGCGGCTTCCCGTTCGCCATGGTGATGACGTCGCCGGCCTCCAATCCAGCTTCGGCGGCTGGACCGTCATCAACGACTCTATCCAACAACGCACCGATAGAGTCAGTCGCCGCAGCTTCACGCCCCGTGCTCAGGTAGACACCCATCCTGGCACCTGACCCCCCGATTGCTATCGCCAGTGGTCCGACCCCATCGGCAAAAAGCTCGTAAGCCCTGTTGTAGTACCGATTCCGATTCAACTCATTCATCGCCTGGCGCAGTTGGTTTGATGCTTCTTGCATCCGCTGCTGCGCCTCCGCGCTCTGCTCCTGCTGAAGCATCGTCAGGGCTTCCTGCAGTGCATGCTGCGCCTCCCGCAACTGCTTCTCGGCCTCAGCCACCCGCTCTTGTTGGCGCTGTTTTTCGCTCTCGGAGACCTCTTGGGCCACCGCAGCGCCACCAGCCATGACAGCGAGGGCCAATGTCGTGGTCAAGATGCGTCTCATGTTCGTCTTCATTGTTCTACTCCTTACTCTTGCCATTGGCCGCAACCGACCATGGTTAGTGTCCTACGTAGACCGTTCGCTTGTCGTGGGTATTCACCAGGACATCGAGCAGGATCAACCGTTCCCGCAACAATTGTCTCAGTTGATTCTCGTCAGCTTCTCTCTCCAGAATCGACCGCAAGAGCCGCACATCGAACTGCCGCCGGTTGGCGGACTCTTCACGTGCCATCAGCACCCGCAGCACACGCATGTCTATCAAGCCGATCTCATCATCGATCAAGCTGATCTGGTCTTCGAGATCGACGATTGCCACGGCAGCCAGCCCGTTCACAACCCTGGGACGGGACACAACCGTGACGAGCTCGTTGTCGAGTTGGACCGACTGCTCTAGCAGTGTTTGCAGCTCCAACTCAGCTTCGTTCGGGGCCGCTCCCGGCCAGCTCATGAGGCCATTTGCACCGACTGCCAGGGCCATCACCGCGGCAGCGACCCACCCTGTCCTCACCCACCAGAGACGCCGCCGTTGATCGACCAAGCTCTGACGCACGACCGACCACCTATCGCGCGGAGCGTTGAGACTCGGCAGGGCCCTGAGAGCCGCTACCCGTTGATGGACACGGTCCAATTCATCACGACACTGAGCACACTCGTCCACGTGCGTCCGAGCCGCGAGGGATCCCTCGCCGTTTCGCACTTCCAGCAGTTCTTGGATCGAGCAGTGTCTCAACATCCTGTCTCCTCGCCGAGCATTCTCCGGAGACGTGCATGGGCACGCGACAGTTGTGACTTTGAAAAGCTCACCGTCTTGCCCATCATCTCGGCTATCTCCTCGTGTTTATATCCCTCAACGTCGTGCAACCACACAACCGCTCGCGCTGTATCTGACAGTCTCCCCAGTGCATTTTCGAGGTCGAGCTGCAGCGCCGTATCGGCCGCTCTCACCCCCACAGCCCCCATGTCCTCGTGCAACTCGTCCACGACCCGATAGCTCTCGTAGCGCACCCGCATCAAAGCCTTACTCGACGCCACCCGCTTGATCCAAGCGGTCAAACTCCCGGGACCCTCTCCCCGGAACTGCCTCATGCTGCGGCAAACCTCCACGAAGGTTTCCTGCAGCACGTCCTCTGCGTCCTCAGCGGTTCTGCAGATCCTGCGTGCCAGAGTGTAGACCAGGCCTTCGTACGCTCGGTACACTCGCTCTAGCGCCGCTAGATCGCCGGCTTTTGCCCGCTGGATCGCGAGGTCGTCGACCACAGCTAGGGACATCGGGCTCATTGCGTTTAGATAGATGCTCTCACGGCCGGGAAGGTCGCACAGGTGGAAGATCGTCTATGTCGCTGTGTGGATTGGTGGTCACACAACAATATTCACGAGGCGATCCTGTACGTAGATCGTCTTGCGGACAGCCTTATCAGTAACAAACCGCTTGACTCCGTCCTGGGCCAGCGCTCGTGTCACCGCCTCGTCCTGGGACAGGCCGGGAGTCACCAACAGCCGCCCGCGCACCCTGCCATTGACCTGCACCACCACCTCGATCTGGTCAGCCCGTGCCAGCTCTTCGTCAAACGAAGGCCACTTGGCATCGTGGACACTGGGGGAATGGCCACTGCGTTCCCAGCATTCCTCAGCGAAATGAGGTGCGAAGGGAGCCAGCATGATTATCAGGGGCTCCAGCAGCTCTGCATTCGTGCCAGATGCGGCGGTCGCGGGCCTGAGAGTGTTACTGTACTCCATGAGAGCCGAGATCGCGGTGTTGTAGTGCAGGCCCTCTATATCATCAGCAACTTTCTCGATAGTCTGGTGGAGTTTCCGTACCGACCCGCGGTCCAGTTCCCCACCAGTGGGTACCACCCTTGCTGTCAGTGTCCACACTCTGTCGAGAAACCGCCGAATCCCAGCGATGCCCTCGTCCCGGAAATCCCCACCCTCGAGATAGGGACCGAGGAACATCAGGTACATCCGGAATGTGTCCGCACCCCATTTGGCGATGTAATCGTCGGGCACGACCACATTGCCTCGGGACTTGGACATCTTTGCACCATCCTTGACGATGGTGCCGTGCGCCCTGAACCGTGTGAAGGGCTCATCGAACCGGAGCAGCCCTAGATCATGCAGCACCATCGTGATGTAACGCGAGTACATGAGGTGGAGCACGGCGTGCTCGTTGCCTCCAATGTACGAGCTCACCGGCAGCCACTTCTCGGTCAGCCCTGAGTCGAAAGCACGATCCGCAAAATGGGTCGATGGATAGCGCAAGAAATACCATGAAGAATCGAGAAACGTGTCTGATACATCGGTTTCCCTGCGGGCCTGCCTGCCACACTTGGGACACGGCACTCGGTACCACTCCTCGTGCCGGGCTAGCGGGGAGACACCGCTTTCATCCGGGCGGAAGTCATCGATTTCCGGAAGCAGCACCGGGAGGTCCTTCTCGGCAACCGGAACGGTGCCACACTCCTCACAATAGACGATCGGAATAGGCGGCCCCCAATACCGCTGGCGCGATATACACCAGTCGTGCAACCTGAACTGCACCCGCTTCTCACCCAAGCCCGCCTCCTCGAGCCAAGCCGTGATGGCCTTCACCCCTTCCAGACAGCCCATCCCATCGAACTCCCCGCTGTTTACCAGCACCCCGTCCCAAGAGATATACGGGAGGGCGCCCTCTCCTTCCCCTACTTCCCCCCCTTCCCCTGGATGAGGGGGGGAAGCAGCGGAAGGAGAAACCACCCTCCTGATCTCCAGCCCGAACTTCTGGGCGAACTCGTAGTCCCGTTCATCGTGGGCCGGAACCGCCATGATCGCACCGGTTCCGTATTCCATGAGGACGTAGTCCGCTACCCAGATGGGAGCGGCCTCCCCCGTGGCCGGATTCCGGGCGTACGTGCCGGTAAATACTCCGGTCTTTTCTCTATCGCCCACCTTGCGTGACACGAGGTCTTTCTGGCTTGCCTGGCGGCAATACTTGCCTACTTCGGCCCGCTGTTCAAATGTCGTCATCTCGTCGACCAGCGGATGCTCTGGAGCCAGCACCAAGTAGGTTGCACCGAAAACCGTGTCAGGCCGTGTCGTGTAGACGGGAATGCGAACACCGGATGGGGTCTCAAAGATCAGTTCGGCACCCTCCGAACGGCCGATCCAGTTGGTCTGCATGGTACGCGTTGACTCAGACCAGTCGAGCGTCTTCAGGTTCTCGAGCAGACGCTCGGCAAACTGCGTTATTGTGAAGAACCACTGCGACAGATACCGCTGATGTACCCGGGTGCCCGGATGGCGCTCACAGTAGCCGTCTTCCACCTGTTCGTTCGCCAAGACCGTTTTGCACTCGGGGCACCAGTTGACTGGGGCTTCCTTCTTCACCGCATGACCTGCTTCGAACAGCTTGAGAAAGACCCACTGCGTCCAGCGGTAGTAGTCAGGATCGGTCGTAGAGACTTCATGATCCCAATTCACCATGAGTCCGGTCCGCTTGAGTTGCTCACGGAACCGCACGATATTCGCCGGAATCAACTTGCCTGGATGCGTGTTGACCTTGAGCGCGTAGTTCTCCGAGTGAATCCCAAAAGCATCGAACCCTATCGGTTCGAACACATCCCATCCCTGTAGTCTCCGAAACCGGCCGTGAATGTCGCTCCCCACGAACGCGAACACGTTCCCGACGTGCAGTCCCTCGGCGGAGGGATAGGGATACATCATCAAGTTGTAGTACGGCCGCTCCGCCGCTTCGATGTCGACGGAGTTGGTGCGGCGCTCCTCCCAGCTACTGCACCATTTGGCCTCTACAGCCTCAGGATCGTACGAAACGGCTCCGGGTTCTTGTTCAGGCATAGTCACATAATCTAGCAACGCTTGCTCGCCCTGGCAGGCTTCCGTACCTTGCGCCTGTCAGATGCCTACCAGATCCATCGATCTCAGACGACGAGTGATGCTCGTCGGCGTACCGGTCACTGCCCTCACGATCGCCGCAGGAGCCTACCTGGCAGGTCGTGGCAGTGCTGCCGTGTTCGAGCAATCCGTGCAACATCAGTTTTCGCTGATGTCGCAGAGGGCCGCGCAACTGGTGAACCGCTACATGAGCGAGCGGCAATCAGACGTGCTCTCGCTGGTCCGGATCCCGGACGTAGTCAGGGCTACGCTGGCGGCCAATGATGAGGCCCAAGCCCTGGGCCTCGAACGCAGCTCGACAGATGTGCTGGAACAGCGCTACGCAGACCAGCGTGCTCTGTCAGGAAACAATCAAGCACTGAGTTTCCTCACCACCTTTCGCGATTCGTCCGACTTTAGAGAAGTCTTCTTCACGGAGCGTCTCGGTCTGAACGTGTGGACGACTAACCGCACCTCAGATTTCGTCCAGTCGGACGAGGATTGGTGGCGTATGGCGTGGGAGTCCGGCTGGTATCAGGGAGAAGCAGCGTACGATGAGTCAGCTGGCGTGGTCGGTGTGGAGCTGGCTGCCAGGATCGACAATCCGGCATCTGGCGAACCCATCGGGGTGCTGAAGGTAATCTTGGACCTTTCTGGATTGTCCCAGTTGTTGTCAGGCGGATCACTCACCGAACAGCTGGTGAAAGCCATCGACCGTGAAGGGCGCTTGATTCTCTCGAACGACCCCAGCCGGTTGTTCACGCTGGCCGACAATGCGCAGTTGATTCCTCGCGAGCCAGACGCCACTGTCGTGTTACTTCCAGGCATCGATGGCGGCGATCTCGCGGCTTCCACACCGGCAAACAGCGGCAGTTGGTGGGTTGTAGTCCGACAACCACTGGCGCTGGCGTACGGTCCGGCCCAGGAGATGCGCACCAATATCTACTTGGCTGCCGCCGCCATACTGGTCATCGCCCTGCTATTTCTGCTATGGCTTACCGAGTGGCTGCACCGCCGCGTGACGCAACCGGTGCATTTGGCTGGGACCGTGGCCCAACGGATAGCCGATGGAGACTTGTCCGTAGGCGTTGCCGGCGCCACTGCGGAATCCCGAGAGGTGAGGCACCTCATGGGATCTGTACGCAAGATGGTGGATTCGATCCGCAAGTTGGTGGCAGAGATGCGAACCTCGTCGCATGAGTCGGCCGCGATGGCCGAGCAGATATCGGCGGCTACCGAGGAGATGTCGGCATCCACGCAGGAAATGGCAAACACGTGTCAGGACCTTTCGAGCCAGGCCACCGAACAAGCCGAACTAGCCCGTCAGTCAGCGGACGACGCAGGGAGAATCCTCAGTATTTCCACCACGTTGGCCGACGGTGCGAATGTGGCAGCCGAGCGGAGCACCGTTCTGGCCAACACCGCCAGCGAACATCGCGAGCGCCTTATCGAAGGGGGCAAGCAACTGGCCCAGCTTGCCAGTGATCTGGAGCGTGGGGCAGCCGACGCCGAACGCCTCGCTGCCTCTTCCCAAGAGATACAGCAGTTCCTGACTCAGTCCAAGTCTATCGCCACCCAGACGAACATGTTGGCCCTCAACGCGGCCATCGAGGCTTCGCGAGCGGCCAGCGGCGAGGGCCGCGGTTTCGCCGTGGTCGCCGACGAAGTCCGGAAGCTCGCAAACCAGGCGGCTCGTTCTGCAGCAACAACATCCGATATCGTGAGGAGCGTCCTCACCACTGTGCAAGAAACGCAGAACCGACTCTCCAACCTCGCACAGGCAAGCACCGCCGTTCGCCAGGTTGCCGAATCAGCAGCTGGTGCCCTGGAGGAGGTCGCCGGGGCTACCGCGGAGTCCAGCGCATGGAGCGACGAGATCTCGCGGGCGGCCGGTGAGGTGAACAAGCTTGTGGAGGACATCACTGGACGGTTGCAGGCGATTGCTCACGGAACCGAGTCGGTGGTCGCGGCGTCCGAAGAAATCGCGGCGTCCGCAGAGGAGCAGAGCGCATCGACCGAACAGATAGCGGCCTCTGCTTCACAGCTCGCCGATGCAGCCGATCGCCTCACGATGACGGTGAACTCATTCCGGCTCACCAGTGGCGGCGAAACAGGCAACGAGCCAGCCAGCAGGACGCTTCAACCGGGGACGACACCCAGCTAGGCCTTCGCCAGTTACCTCATTTTTGTCATGACCTGGTTGGGCGGGTGATTGCTCCCAGGTTGACTGCCCCGCTAACGTCTCCGTCTACCAAGGCACGGCAAACCGACTCACATATTTCGATCGAGACCCGTGCCTGAGCTTCCGTGGTCGATGCGGCCAGATGCGGTGTTAGCACGACTCTGTCGCAGGTCCTGAGAGGCGAGTCAGGTGCCAGCGGTTCGGCCTCGAATACGTCCAACGCAGCTCCTGACAGTCTGCCGGCATCGAGCGCGGCTATCAACTCTTCCTCGTCTATCAAGCCGCCACGCGCCGTATTGATGAGGACTGTCGTCGGCTTCATGAGAGCCAGTGTCTCACCGTTGATGATCCGCCTTGTGTCGTCGTTCAACGGCATGTGGAGGCTGAGGACGTCAGCCCGTTGCAGTACTTCAGGCAGCGTCGCAAACGTGACACCAAGGTTGGATACGGCAGACTGAGTGACGAATGGATCAAAGGCTAGCACTTCCATACCGAACGCTCGCGCCAGGCCGACCACATGTCTCCCGATCCTTCCGAGTCCGAGCGTGCCCAGAGTCTTACCATGCAGCTCCGTACCAGAAAACGCCTGGCGGTCCCAGGATTTCTGGCGCAGGCGTTCCGTGGCCCAAGGAATCCGCCGCAGCAGCGACAACAACAGCGCAAACGTGTGTTCTGCGGCGCTTATTGTGTTGGCACCAGGAGTATTGAGCACGGCGATACCCCGGCTGGTTGCCGCTGCCACATCGATATTGTCCACACCCATTCCCGCCCGCCCTATCACCTTGAGCATGGGGGCTCGTGCCATCAGATCGTCAGTTACTTTGGTGCTGGACCGAACCACGAGCGCATTAGCGCTCTTCATCGCGGCGGCGAGATTCTCCGGTTGTTCGGCGGTAGAGATGACATCGAACTGGGGTGTCCGCTGCAGCAAGTCGATGCCGTGCTTGCCGATGTGGTCGGCAACGACAACCACGAAGCTCATCCAATCACACTCTCTATGACTTCCAGCAGTTCACGCAACCGGTCGGCCGAGTGGTCCCCCATGTGACCTATACGAATGGTCTGCTCCTTGAGACTGCCGTAGCCTGACCCGATGGTCCAGCCCTCACCTGCAACAGCCCGGGCCACTTCCCGACCGCTGCATCGCCCGGGGACTTCGAGACACGAGATCGTCCAGGATCTGCGTTGTTCTCGCGGCAGATAGCCAAACCCAAGGTCGCCACCCTTGCCGGCTACCCAGCCTTCAATGGTCTGCAGCATCTGCTCGTGCCTGTCCCACCGGGCTTGAATGCCACCTGATGCGGTGATTCGATCCAACTGGACAGCCAGGGCGTAGAGCAGGGAGACCGCCGGTGTGTTGGTGGGCTGGTACTTGGCGGCCGCTTCGTGGAACGCCACGAGATCGAGGTATGCGCCCCGTTCAGGAATGGTTCTGGCCCGTTCGACCATCCGTTCCGACGCCACACCCAAGGCGAGGCCTGGCGGAAGTGCCAACGCCTTTTGTGACCCGGTAAACACGAAATCGAGGCCCCATTCGTCGCTGCGTACTGGTGATCCGGCTAGCGACGTGACTCCATCCACGAGGAACAGGACATCATCGAAACGCTGCACGACCTCCGCCAATTCCGCGATCGGTGCCAGTGCACCCGTCGAGGTTTCGGAATGCACGGCAGTGACTGCATCTACACCATTTGAACGCTCGAGAGCGTCCTCCAGCATGTCTGGTTCGATGGTTTGCCCAAGCGGGACATTGAGTCGGACTACGTCTCTGCCGGTGGCCTCGGCGATACCGGCAAACCTCTCTCCGAACGCTCCACTGACCAGACAAAGGGCTCGGTGCCGTACTCCCGACCGCACTGCCAGCTCCATGAACCCTGTGGCGGCGCATGTGCCAATCAAGACGGGCCGCTCGGTGCAAAACAGCTCCCGCAGCGGCCGATCGGTCCGTTCGAGCAGATCCACCATCATCTGGCCCCGGTGAGCGATCATCGGCTGTACCATGGCCTGGAGAACGTCCGGATGCACCTCCGTTGGGCCGGGTAGGAAGAAGCGTCCAGAAAACCCTGTTGTCATTGGCAACGACGCCTTTGTGAAGTTCCAGCTTCGCACTACATCATTCGGTTCCCCGCCTGACTTTGAATGCCAACCTCCTGCGGCTGAGCCATCTGACACCAAACGCATCTCGCAGTGCCCCAAACATACGATTCCACATACCGTACTTGCTCCTTCCACTGATGCGTTGCCGGTGCGTCACTGGCACCTCCACCACCACCCCACCCTGCATCCGAATCAAAGTGGGCAGGAATCGATGCATTCCGGCAAAGCGTGGCAGTTCTCGTAGAATGTCGCTCCGCATCGCCTTGAGCGAACAGCCCGTGTCACGCACCGAATCACCCGTCAGCCAGTTTCGGACTGCGTTCGCAATCCGGCTTTGTAGATGTTTCCAGCGCGAGTCAGCCCGCAACGTCCTGTAACCCACCACCGCCGTCCAATCAGGGTTCTGCCGCAGCAGTCCCACCAACATCGGAACCTCGGCGGGGTCATTCTGGCCGTCTGCATCCAGGGTGACGACTATCTCGCCCCGCGCTTGCTCGAATCCGGCGAGGAGTGCTGCGCTCTGACCGGCGTGCCGGTCGAGAGCCACCACCCGGAGGGCCTCGTGTTCGTTCCGCAGCCGCAGCAGTTCATCCCACGAACCGTCGGTAGAACCATCGTCCACGGCCACCACTTCGTAGTCGAGACCGCCCAGCGTCACCGCGATCTCCTCGATCAGCGGCGCCAGATTGTCCCGCTCGTCAAGCACTGGTGTTACGACTGAGACCATCCTCACGCTGCCCTGGCGCACAGACGCGGGAACGTACGCTGCCGCAAGCAGCGAATCAAGTTGACATCGACCATGAGATTGGGGTTAATTCGCGGTGCTGCCTTGCGGCTACTCACCAAGACAGGAGATCTGACCGTGACAGATAAGCTTTCGCGCCGTGGCTTCTTGGGCACAGCCTCTGGTCTGACGGCCGGTGCAATGCTGGCACCCGGGCTCAGCGCAGCAGTGGGAGCTCCGGCAGTTCATGTCCGCCAATCCTCGAAGAATGTTGCCGTCGCATCTGGCAACGGTCTACGTGCCGTGGCAAGAGTAGGAGAGTTGCTGGCCCAGGGAGTCGACACGTTGGACGCTGCCATCGAAGGGGTCAAGATCCAGGAACTGGATCCCAACGATTCGTCCGTCGGTTACGGCGGTCTCCCAAACGAAGACGGAGTGGTGCAGTTGGACGCTTCGTGCATGCACGGCCCCACGCAACGGGCAGGCGCAGTGGGTGCCATCGAAGGAATCAAGACACCGAGTGTGGTGGCCAAGTACGTGCTGCTGTACACCAACCACATCTTTCTGGTTGGTGAAGGTGCCAAGAGATTCGCACTGTCCTACGGCTTCAAGGAAGAGGATCTGCTGACCGAGAGCTCTCGTGAACGGTGGCTGAGATGGCGTGCCAACCGTGGCGCGAGCGACGACTGGATAAACGTAGAACGGGACGAGCAGATGGTACCGCGACCCACCGGTACCATCAACTGCAACGTGGTCAACGCCAACGGAGACATCTCTTCCGTTACGACTACCAGTGGTCTCTCATGGAAGATACCCGGCCGCGTGGGCGACTCACCCATCATTGGCGCCGGCCAATATACGGACAATGAGATTGGTGCTGCCGGATCCACCGGCCGCGGCGAGTCGAACATCAAGGTCTGTGGAGCGTTTCTGACGGTTGAATTCATGCGTCGAGGTCTCAAGCCTTCGGATGCAGCGCTGGAGACTTTGAGAAGAGTGGTGGCCACCTCGGAACCCCGACTGCTCGACAAGCAGGGTAGGCCGCAATTCGGCCTCAGTTTCTATGCAGTGAACAAGATTGGGGAGTTTGGGGCCGCCTCGATATACCCGAGCTACTACACCGCGTTCGATGGCGAGGAGGCCGCCCGGCACGAAACCGCGTACCTCTACGAGCGCAACGAGTGAGGTCGAGTCTACTCAGCATTGCTGCATTCTTGACAATCGGCGGCTCGAGTTCGGCACAGACTATCGTCGATCTACCCACGCTGGGCTCGAGTTGGACCGATGTCGGATACCCCAAAATCTACTGGACTCCGACCAACGGGGCTTCCTTCGGACTCTATTACGCTCAAGTCCGTCCACCCGGTTACGACGATTGGGATGATCCCCCACCCTACCGGGCCAGCATTGCGCTCGACGGCGAGATCGCAACCTCTGGTAGCCATCGGCTAGGGCTTGAATTCAAGCTTCCCAACTCCCTGCCGGGATGGCGTTTCGATCTGCGGCTGTGGACCATCCGCCATGCCCGTCAGAACTACTTCGGGATTGGAAACGAGTCGGAGTTCGAGAGCGATAATGTCACGGATGGCCGGCCGTTCTATTACAGGATGGACCGCCGTCGCTCGTTCGTCCGGGGGACCGTTCAGCGACGGCTCATCTCCGGGCTGCGAGCGGTAGCGGGGTTCCACTTCGAGCGATGGCGTCTGGACACACTCTCCGGACCTTCTCTCTTGGGCGATCAAGTCCAGGCCGGTTTGGCCCCTCTGGTCGGCGTCAACACCTGGCAGGGAGAGCTTCGCCTGGGGATGGTGTTCGACACCCGCGACGATGAAGTCACCCCAAGACGGGGCGTACTGATCGAGGCCCTGTTTGGCATTGCCGACTCGAGTGTTGTGGGTGACGTGAACTTCACCAGGTTCACCGGTTCAGCTGCTGTGTTCCATGCGATCGGGGAACGGGTGGTCCTGGGCAGTCGCGTGTTGGGGCAAACGCTGAGCGGATCGCCACCGGTGGGTTCCTACTTCGCGGTGGAAGCAAGTGAGAGGGCCTTCGAAGGGCTGGGTGGTGCATCCTCTCACCGCGGCCTCTACACCGATCGGTTTCTGGGACAGGATAAGCTGCTTGCCAATATCGATGCCCGCTATCGCCTGACCGGGCTAAGCCAAATGGCTACGGTTGACCTCGTGGGATTCATCGACTTCGGCCGTGTCTTCCAAGCGTCGGACGACTTCTCCTTGAAGGCACTGCACGTTGGCGGGGGAGTCGGACCGATCATCACCATTGGCCGCAATGGCGTGATCGGTTGGACTTTCGCGTGGGGTCCGGACAAGCTGATCGTGCAGACACACACGAGGTGGATGTTTTAGGGAGATTAGGAGGGGAAGGAGGGGAAGAAGATGAGGAGATGCCGACCCCCTTGCCCTCCGTTATCTCCTTCCCCTCCTTCATCCATCTACTTCCCCTTTTCAATCACCTGAAGAACCTCCCGCATCGTCGAAACCCCTTTGTCCTCCGCATACCAACGACGCACATGCAGATAGCGTTCATCTTTTGGCATGCTGTCCTTGTGATCCATCACCCAGGCCTGTAGTTCACTGGGCCGCGGACCCCAATGGCCGAGTTCTTTGTATTCCTGGTCCAGCACTATCACTATGGGGATCGAACGTGCTCCGTTGGTCAGGTATCGGTCCATCACAGCGGGGTGTTTGTCTCGCTCGATCACTCTCAACTCGAGGCAACTGGCTTGGTCGCCTAGCTTGGCGAGAACGGGCACTGTATTGCTGGCGTCGCCGCACCAGTCCTCTACGATGGCCAAGAGACGAATGCCCTCTTCGCACTCGCACGCTCTCTTGAGCACCCACTCGGGGATCGGTGTGATGCGATACACTCCCTCCCACAACGACCGGTTTTCTTCTGCCCCGGCGACGAATTGCGCATATGGCATCGCCGGCCCCCAGATCTTCTTGAAGTCCAAGGCATCTATAGTTGTCATTGTTTGCCGGTACTCCGTAGTCTCGTAATCTCTTTGTCCCGTTACAAATCTACTTGCGATGTGTTTCGTTCGGCGCCAGGTCCATTGCACAGCAAAACGCGAACAGATCATGCCGTGTTCCTGACCACTGTGGACCCTGCTTGTTACGTGACACCAGATCCCACCACTCCCCTTGGCAACCTCGGTCCCAGCCTGTACGTTTGCGAGTGATGACTCACGTACAAGGTGATGGGTCACAGGTGACCCGCCGCAAGAGAGACCCCAGGGGTACGCGGGAACGGCTGGTGCGCGCTGCGCTGGAGCTGTTCACCACCCAGGGATACCATGCCAGCACCACACCTCAAATAGCTGCGCGGGCCGGAATTGCTGAAGGGACCATCTATCGTCACTTTGACAGCAAGGAACAGCTGTTAAACGAGATCTACAAAGCTGCTGTGCGCTTGCTGATCAAGCCAGTCAGGGAATCAGCACAGTCGAGTTCTTGTCGCGAGCGACTCTTCCAAGTAGCCGAATCCTGGCTCGAACTAGCTCGCCGTAGTCCCCCGCTCATTAAGCTGATCTTCGGGAGCGACATCAATGGCCTGCTAGACGCCAAGAGCCGTGACACGAGAAGGGAGTTTCGTCTCGAACTAGAGAAGGTCATTGCTACTGGGAAGTCAGGCGGCGAAATCAGGGCTGGATCGGTGGAGCTGTGGACCGACGTTTGGCTGCGGTTGGTCGTACTGGTGCTGGAGCGTACCGCGGGGGGTGATTGGCCGCCCCATCACACCGCACCTGACCAGGTGCTGCAGTCAGCATGGGATGCCGTCAAGGTGGGAGACCGCTAACGGCCCTGCTCCAGCTTGACCACACCCACTAGCAAAGTGTCTTCCGGGTCGACTACCATTCCAGTTGGTCTTTGATCAACCGCTATTTCTTTGGTGTACTCCCACCGATCGACCAGCACTTGCTCCCGCTCCGTGGAGCCATCTGCGAACTCGAATTGTACCGGCAGCGTAAAACTGAATTTCCCCCAGTTGGACGGTTGCGTCTGGTGAACCGCCAGAGCCACAGAGCCCGCCTGTGGGTTAAAACTCCAGTAGATCTCCAACTCCGGGTAACCCGGCTGAAGCAACCACTGCTGGAAGAACCAGTCCATGGGGCGGCCCGCGTGCCGAGTCATGATCGCTGCCAGGTCGCCGCTGAGCGCCGTCGAGTCGCGGTAGACACCATAGAACTCGCGAATACCAGCGAAGAACGACGAGTCGCCCAATTCGTGCCTCAGCATGTGAAGGATCCAGGCTCCCTTCTGGTAGTTGTTGGCATTCAGTAGATCGAACGGATCCTGGACCGTGGTATCGATCACGGGACGGTTTACCACCGCAGACTCCATGTAACGGCGTTTGTTGGAACGCATCGCGGAAACGAAGGTCTCCGTTTCACCTGCCGATTCGAAGAACAGCGCGCCGAAATAGGTGGCGAACCCCTCGGACAACCACAGGTGGTGCCAGTCGAACTGCGACACGGCATCACCAAACCACTGATGCGCCGTCTCATGTGCAACGAGTCCCTCACCCATTCGACGACTCTGATAGGCAGCTGCCGAATAGAAAATCGCCGAGCTGTTCTCCATGCCCCCGTAACGGGTCGATGACTCAACGTGCGCGAGTTTCTCGTAAGGGAAAGGTCCGATCAAGTGATTGAACACAGCGACAATCTCATTGGCACGTCGCAATGGCTGTTCCACCGCGAAAGCCGAGTCCTGTGGAAACGTCCACGCCGTTAGGGGAACCCCATCAACCTGTCCCAACGCCGCAACGGTCATCTCACCGGCGCCTATCACCATCGTATGAACCGGTATCGGTCTGTCCTCCCGCCAACGCCAAGTTGTGCGCTTGTTCTCCAGCGTGTCGACACCCAGCAAACGACCGTTTGCGACGACGCTCCACTCGTCGGGAACTCCGACTGTGAAAGACACACGTGCCTTGTCACTGGGATGGTCTTCGCAGGGGAACCAGTGTCGAGCTCGGTTTGGCCAATTATCGGCAAACGCGGTGCGCTTCCCATACGGATTATCGGCGATCACCAGCCCGTCTGCGGGCCGACCGTGATAGTGAATGGCGACGGAGAGTGTATCGCCAACCTGACCCCACTGGTCTATCACCAGGAAGTCGGGATTAGCGCCGGGGACCAAGTCCCATTTCCAGCGGCTGCCGCTCGCCCGCGCTCCAGCGTCGTGCAGCAGCACGGAATCGACGACCAGAGCGTCATCGAAGTCGAGCACCAGCGGACCCGATCCACTCTTGACTACGTAGCTGATCTGCGCGACGGCATTGATCGATGACCCGCGATCTGGAATCGATAGTACTATGTCGTAGTCAATGATGTCGTGCTCTGCGCGGATCGTATCATCGACCACTGCAAGGGGTGAACTGAGCTGCAGCGAGAAGGCGAGAGCTATTGACAGCATCCTCGCAAGCTACCAGCAACCTGGAGGCACAGAAAGGGCGAAGTCTAGACAACCCGTGGCCAAGGTTATATCTAGTGGCACCTTCACAGGAGTGATTAATGGCAGCGCCATCAGCATCATCCGACCGGGGCGCATGGGGTACACGCCTCGGTTTCATCCTGGCTGCGGTAGGATCAGCGGTGGGATTGGGCAACATGTGGCGGTTTTCGTACGTCGCGGCCGAGGGTGGTGGAGCCGCCTTCGTTCTTCTCTATCTGGTCTTTGTGACATTGGTCGGGCTTCCCGTGATGACATCAGAGTTGGTGGTCGGCCGTATGACTCAGGTGTCACCCATAAAGGCCATACGTCAGCTTGGCGGATCGAGCTGGGCACCGCTTGGCTGGCTCTTTGTATTCTGTGGATTCGGGATCCTGTCCTACTACTCGGTGATCGCAGGCTGGACGATGCGTTTCGCATTCGACGCCCTGCGCGGCGCGATTCCCCAAGATACCGCAACGTACTTCAACAGCGTCGGTACGGGCCTACCCGCTGTGTTGACTCACGTTCTCTTCATGGCGATCACGGCCTTTATCGTTGTGCATGGTGTGAAGAAAGGGCTGGAAAAGACAGCGCTGATACTCATGCCCATGCTGTTCATACTCTTGGTGAGTCTGGCCATCTGGGCAACTACCCTGTCGGGCGGCGGTGCCGGGTACGCGTACTATCTGAAGCCGCGACTGAATGAACTCCTCGATACCGCAATAATCACCGACGCAGCCGGTCAGGCGTTTTTCTCATTGAGTCTCGGTATGGGAGCGATCATGACATACGCTTCCTACCTCAAGAGCAAGACAGATCTCGGTCGTGAAGCCGTGACCATAGCAGCGACAGACTTCGGGGTGGCGTTCGTCGCCGGACTCGTGGTCTTCCCGATCATCTTCCACTTTGGTTTGGGAGAGGCAATCGGTCTCGGTGGAGTGCTCAACACCGACAACACCGTCGGCACGCTCTTCATCACGATACCCCCGGCCCTTCAGTCTCTTGGCTCAATTGGCGGCGTCATCGTTGCCGCCTTCTTCATCATGTTGTTCTTCGCCGCATTGACGTCGGCGATTTCGATGCTGGAGGTGGTAGTTTCGGCGGTCATCGACAGCTGGCAGTGGCCCCGAGTCGGCGCGGCTGTGACCTTTGGCATCCTGATCGCGCTGGCTGGAATCCCGTCTGCGTACAACCTGAATTTCTTGACCTTTGCCGATAAGCTGGTGGGTACGTTCCTGCTGATGGTGGGTGGTCTCTTCACCGCGATTCTGCTTGGGCATCGCGCACTGCCGCAAGCACAGCAAGAACTATCGATCGGAATGGACAATGCAACCCTGCGCAGTCTGTGGTCCACGATGGTGAGATTCGTGGTGCCGCCCGTCCTGATCGTTGTGCTGTTCTTTGGTGTCAAGCCTCTGTGGGGTGCGTTCAGGGCACTTATTGGAGGATGATGCAAACCGAACGGTAGGTGGTGGGCCGTACCATATTGGCGCCCACCGCCCGCCACTCGTTACTCGTCTTTGGCGTAGATTCCTTGCAGTGCGGTCTCTCCCCGCGGAAGATTCATGTCCAGGCTCGCCAGCGCCTCCCGTTCTGCCACTTCGACCTCGTGGGTAGTCTCCGTTTCGGCCGCGTGCAAAACATCGGTCGTCAAACCGTCGCCCTTCAGAAACTCCTCGTAGAGACCGACCGGATCGCGCGCACCCCAATGCGCGAAGACTTCGGCAGGAATCAGCTCACGTGCCTCACGCTCGTCATGAGTTGCATGCCCGCCCATACGAAACGTTTCTGCAGCTAGAATCGCGGGGCCACCTCCACCGCGACAATGCTGCACGGCAAGTGTAGTAGCAGAGTACGCATCCAGAACGTTGTTGCCGTCAAACGACCAGCCGGCCATTCCGTATGCCTCATGCAGGCTCTCGAACGAACCCGCGGGGTGATGCACCTCTACTCTAGTTCCCAATGCGACCTGGTTGTTCTGAACTATGAAGATCACCGGTAGTTGCTGAGCGGCTGCAAGACCAAAGGCATCGTGTGTTCCTCCATGCTTCATCGATCCGTCGCCAACCCAGGTCAATGCAAGACCGTTCTCCCCACGTAGTCTGATGCCCAGCGCCAACCCTACTGTAACCGGTGGCATGTTACCGATGTTTGAGATGGGCTGCAGTACCCGGTATCTCAGATCTCCCACGTGTCCATCACGACCATGGGATGGCGAATCATAGGTACCCAGATAACCACGCAGCATGTCTGCCACCGGCATTCCCATCTCACGGCACGCGCCTGCATTGCGAATCATGGGCGCCACGATGTCCATTTGACGATCCAATGCGTGCACCGGCCCCACCGTTGTAGCCTCTTCTCCCGTTCCCAGCCACGCCTTGGAGATGACACCCTGACGCACCCAACGCTGCAGCGTTATGTCGTGCAGCCGGGTTCTCAGCAAGCCGCGGTAGAGCGCCAGCTTGGATTCGCGACTCAGCCGCTGGACGACGTTCCGCCTCTCGGGGTGTCGTGACCAGGTGTCGGTGAACTCGGCGTTCAGCTCGGGATTGGGCTGCCACTCCACATACTCGGGTGGATCATAGGCTGGGAACCGTTTCACGGTTGTATTGGGTCCCTTTCGCAAGGTGGTGCGCCTAATATCCCCGACCAGTCCCATAGGAGCAAGATTGGATGCACCGACTGCCACACAGTTCTCACATAATCCCCTTGTGCGGCAGCCTGATGGTTATCTGGACTTCAACGTGAGGAAGGGAAGACGGACGTCAGTACCGCATGCAAAGTCTGGGCGACCCTGAGTCTAGAGTACGTACCGCAGGATCCGGAACACAAGCGCCTGCCCGCTTCTCACCCAAGCATCGCCCTCAGATGGCGAGTATCCATGCCTTCGGCCGCGTCGAGCAGGGCGATGGCGAATTCCAGTGCCGTCTCGTAGCGGTCGTCGGGGTCGGGGGCCAGAGATTTCATGACGGCAACCTCCAGCCTGGGGGGGAAATCAGACCGGTACATCCTGAGGGGTGTCGGCTTGCCGCGGAGCCGCGCAATCATCATCTCCTGTGGAGTGCGACCCTCAAAGGGCAGGCGGGCCGTGAACATCTCGAAGGCCATCACGCCCAAGCCGTAGATGTCACTCCGCGCATCAATGCCCTTACCGCGAATCTGCTCTGGGCTCATGAACTCAGGTGTACCCAGAATGATCCCGGTCGCCGTGAGTTTTGCCATACTCGGATCAGCACGGTTCTGCTTGGCCAACCCGAAGTCCATTATCACAGCGGTATCCCCGCCACCTTCACGAGGTACCAGCATTACGTTCTCTGGCTTGAGATCGCGGTGGATGATATTCTGCCGGTGGGCGAAGTGCAGTCCGGAGCACATCTGGATACAGTAATCCAAACCCATCGCGACCGGCATCGGTCCAGTCGTGCCTTCACGATCAGAAAGCAGCTCGCCCCTCAAATAGGGCATGACCAGATAGATGAGTCCGTCCTCCGTTTCCCCCAACTGAAGGATGCGGCACACGTTGGGGTGATCGAGCCGAATGGCTAAACCAGCCTCGCGCCTCAGGCGCTCTACGGAGTTGCGATCACGACTCAGCTTGGGACTCAGAACCTTGACGGCCAGGCTCTTCCCGGTGTGTACGTCGGTCGCCTCGTAGACATAGGACATGCCGCCCTCGCCCAGTCTACGCTCTACCTTGTACCTGCCATCCAGTATCTGTTCGGTCAGTGAGGCGGCCCTGTCGGCAGGCGGGGATTGCCGGGGCACGATCTTCCTGGCAACGGTCCTTTCGCCACCATCACTGGTCACCGCGGAACGTCCGCCACTGTCACCCACGTCGACCAACGGGCTGCCGTCCTTGGGACAGAACCGGGCGTCGCCCTCATATATGTTCTTGCAGCGCGGGCAGCGGCGGCTCATGGGCAGACCCTATTTCGCCCTTGGTTCTTTGCCCGATACAGCGCCTTGTCAGCCTGGGATATGAGAGTATCCGGCGTCGGCACGTCACCGTCGGGCGTCGCACTGGCCACACCAATCGAAACCGTAATGTTCAGAGCCTCGGCAGTTTCGGAAAAATCTGTTTGCATCACTCTCTTTCTCAGACGTTCGGCAAAGACCAAGGCCCCATCAGCATCAGTCTCAGGCAACACGATCACGAACTCCTCACCTCCGTATCTTGCTGCCAAGTCTACTGAGCGGACTTCGCTCCGCAAGAGATCTCCAATTTGGCGCAAGACGCTGTCTCCTACCAGGTGTCCGCGAGAGTCATTCACATCCTTGAACCGGTCGAGGTCAATCATGAGAACACTGAATTCCGTCTTGTATCGCCGAACGCGGTTGAGCTCTCGCTCGAGCCGTTCCATAAACGCACGCCGGTTGAGACAACCTGTCAAGGCATCTATCGTCGCTAGCCAGCGATACCTCTCCTTGTCAGACTGCACTGTTTCGAGCTCGTAGGCTTTTTCAATGGCGTTAATCGCAGTCTTGATCACCTGATCAGCAAAGGCCACATCGGATTGCGTGAGCGTTACGCCTTGATCGAGAGTGCGGAGAAAGAACACTCCGGACTGGGCGCCTTTGAGGCTGAAGGGAATGGCAATCACCGATTTTGTCGGGACTTGGATCCCATCTCTGCTCCAACGCTCGCGAACCTCGGCGTACAGCGGATCTTCACGAACGTTGGCCACTAACACCGGCTTGTTGGTGTTCAGAGCCTTTCGTATCTCGGGATAACCATCCAACTGTATCTCAAGGTTGCGCAACATCGGGTTGTCTGAAGCTACGACCACCAACCCAACCTGCCCATCCGGTTGTGGGATGACTAACGAGCACTTGGTGATGTTCAGGACATGAGCGACCCGCCGGGCTAGAATGTGATAGATCTCCTCTGCCTTGAGGGCGTCCGTCACCTCATGAAGTATATCCACCATCTCGGCACGAATCGCAGCTTCCTCAGCCTGCGCCTTGGCTTCTGCCGCCTGTTCGCGAGCCTCGGCACGCGCATCACGCAGAGCAATCCCCGTTCGGAGGTGAGCGTCTACTCGAGCCAGCAGTTCCTTGACGCGAAACGGCTTGGAGATGAAGTCGGATGCACCGAGCCCAAGGGACTTCACAGTGCCGTCTTCGGGAGACATCGAGGAGATCATGAGGACTGGCAAATCCTGCCACCGCTCATCGCCCTTGATCTGTTCGAGGATCTGCAACCCGTCGACCTTTGGCATCATGATATCGAGCATCAGAAGGTCTGGGGAAACGTCCGATAGTCGGGTCAACAACGTTGTGCTGTCGGATACTGGAACCACTTCATGACCTCTGTCCTTGAGTATGCAGACAAGCGTGTTGAGCAACGCTTCGTCGTCGTCGGCAAGGAGGATTGTGGGGGTATCGTTTGCTGTCATCGCTGGGACGTCACGAATCGTTCTGACAAAGACGCTAACACTGCTGGATCAGCGTTGCCGCCGCTTACAACCAGAGCGGTCGGGCCAGCTGGCTTGAGAGCTCCACTGCGAATTGCGGCTGTTGTTACGGCACCGGATGGCTCTGCCATCACTCCCTGCTGTGACCTGAGCCACAGCGTTGCTTCCGCAATGTCAGCCTCAGTGACTATGACTCCGTCAGCCCGGTCCTCGAGGTGCTTGAACGTGATCGTGCCTATTGCAAGTGGAAGTAGCCCATCCGCGATACTATGCGACCGTTCGAGGCGCACCCGTTTCCCGGCATCCAGGGCCGCGTTGAAGCAGGCTGCTCCCTCCGGCTCAACGCCAGTGACCCGTGCACCAGGACGCAGGTTGGCTATCGCCGTGGCAACACCGGCTGCCAGACCGCCACCACCAACAGGCACCACAACGTGCTCTACCTCGGGAAGCTGCTCGACGATCTCGAGACCAACGGTTCCCTGTCCGGCCACAATATCCGGATGATCATAAGGAGGTATGACAGTCAAACTCTCGGCCTGTGCCAATTCCATGCCCTTGTCGTAGCGATCTTCTGAGGTCGTACCGGCAAACACCACCTCTCCGCCCCAGTGCCTGACTCCGTCTACCTTCAGCGGCGGAGCCGTCTCCGGCATCACGATCACGGCCCTTACACCGACCCGTTGGGCTGCGAACGCGACCGCTTGCCCGTGATTGCCACTCGAGTAGGTGAGCACACCCTGCTGACGCCGATCCAACGGTAACCTGCGTACAGCAGTCCACGCACCGCGAAGCTTGAAAGCTCCGGTTGCGTGAGTGTTCTCGAGCTTTAGATAGACTGGAAAGCCCACAAGTTCTGTGAGCGTGGACACAGGCATCAGGGGCGTGCGCTCCGCCACCCCCTCAAGCCCGCGGGCTGCCTCGCGGATTTCCTCAATGGAAACGAGTGGTTCTGACAACGTCGAGACTTGTTGGTCGCTTGTTATTCCGATTCCTCCACCACCGCCGCACTCTCGGTGCCCAATGCTTCTACCCCGTTTTCTTCATTCTCCTCGACCACGCGTGCCACGTCCATGACGGTGTCGCCAGAGTCCAGATTCATCACCCGCACACCCTGTGTGTTGCGTCCACTAATCCTAATGCCCTCTACCGGTACACGGATGATGACGCCGTTGCGAGTAACCATCATCAATCCGTCATCAGGGAGTACTTCCTTGAGAGCCACGATGGAGCCAGTCTTTTCGGTGCGTCTGAGAGTTATAATACCCTTGCCGCCTCGTTTCTGCACTCGGTAATCTCCCAACGCAGAACGCTTGCCCATACCCTTCTCACTGACAACCAGCAGCGTGGAGTCGCGCCGTACGACGACCATCTCGATCACCTTGTCGTCGCCCTCCAGCTGAATCCCTCGTACGCCGGTCGTTGCGCGACCCATTTCCCGGGCATCCTTCTCGCTGAACCTGATGCTCATGCCACCAGCCGTAGCCAGTACTACATCGTTTGAGCCATCGGTCTGCTGCACGTCGATCAGTTCGTCGGCCGACTCGATGTTGATGGCGTTGATCCCTGTGGCTCGAGGATTGGCGTAGGCCGACAGGCTCGTTCTCTTTACTGTCCCACTCGCCGTGGCAAACATCAAGAAATGGTCGTCGGCGAACTCCCTCACAGCAACGAAGGCTGCGATCCGCTCGTCCGGTTTTATGCCGACGAGGTTGATGATTGGCCTACCTCGTGCCGCTCTGCCACCCTGTGGAACGTCATAGACCTTGAGCCAATAGACACGACCTGTATGGGTGAAGAACAGAACGTAATCGTGTGTCGAAGCAACGAAGAGATGCTCCACCCAATCGTCCTCTTTGGTCCCCATACCGTTCAACCCACGGCCACCGCGGCGCTGTCTGCGGTAGGTCGTCACGGGAATGCGCTTGATGTAGCCTGAGTGGGATATGGTGATGACCATATCTTCTTCGGCGATCAGATCTTCGATGGAGAAGGCGCCTTGATCTGCGACGATCTCCGTGCGCCGCTCGTCACCGAAGCGCTTCGTTACGACATCCAGTTCGTCCTTCAGCAGCCCAAGCCGCTTTGGTTTCGAAGCGAGAATGCTCTTGAACTCCTTGATCTGGGAACGGACGCCCTTTAGCTCCTCTTCCAATTTGTCGATTTCGAGTGATGTGAGCCTTGCCAGCCGCATGTTGAGGATCGCTTCGCTCTGCTTTTCACTCAGATCGAACCGTTCACGGAGCGCGGCATCGGCAGAGGCTACATCCTTCGATCCACGGATGATCTTGATGACTTCGTCAATGTTGTCGACCGCGACCTTCAATCCTTCGAGGATGTGCTCGCGAGCCAGGGCCTGATCCAAATCATACTGCGTACGTCGTGTGATGACTTCGAGGCGGTGATCCACGAAGTTCTGCAGCATTTCCTTCAGGTTCAGCACCTTCGGCACACCATCCACCAGGGCCAACATGATCGCCCCAAAGGTGGTCTGCATGGTCGTCCGCTTGTACAGCTGGTTCAACAAGACGTCGGGGTTGGCGTCACGCTTCAGCTCGATGACAATGCGCATGCCATCCCGATCGGATTCGTCGCGCAGGTCGGAGATTCCGGTAACCTTCTTGCTGCGCACGAGTTCGACGATCTGCTCTATCAGTCGCGTCTTGTTGACCTGAAACGGGATCTCTGTCACGACGATCCTCATCTTCCCCGACGATTCCTTCTCTTCGATTTGAGCCCGGGCCCTGACTGCGATCCTCCCGCGACCGGTCTCGTAGCACTCTTTGATGCCATCACGTCCGTAGATGAACCCGCCCGTCGGGAAGTCGGGACCCTGCACACGCCGGCGCAGCTCGAGGATTTCGCAATCCGGATTGTCTATCAGGTACTCGAGCGCCTGAGCCACTTCTCTGAGGTTGTGTGGTGGGATGTTGGTGGCCATGCCGACCGCTATGCCAGATGAACCGTTCACCAGCAGATTGGGTATCTGCGAGGGAAGAACAGTCGGCTCCTCCAACCGGTCGTCAAAATTGGGTGCGAAGTCGACCGTATTCCTGTCAATGTCTTCCAGCATCGCGACGGCCATTGGAGTGAGCCGTGCCTCGGTATATCTGTACGCCGCCGCATTGTCTCCATCCACCGAGCCGAAGTTGCCCTGACCGTCGACCAGCGGATAGCGCAACGAAAAGTCCTGCACCATTCGCACGAGCGAATCGTACACGGCGGTGTCACCGTGAGGGTGGTACTTGCCGAGCACGTCACCGACAACCGTCGCGCTTTTCTTGTACGGGCGGCCCGGTTGGAGACCCAGTTCGCTCATTGAATAGAGAATGCGACGGTGTACCGGCTTCAATCCGTCTCTCACATCGGGCAGCGCACGCTGCACGATCACACTCATCGAGTAGTCGATGAACGACTCTTTCAGCTCGTCTTCGATCAGGCGGCTCAGGATGCGTTCGCGCTGGTTCGGGGCAGTCATCTCGTTCCCGGTTGGGATACAACAAAAGGGGCCGCAAACCCGACCCCTGGAGGTCTACGAAATATACCGATTCGGGGAGTTCAGAGCAATTGTGGTGCCGGGGTGTAAAATGTTATGGGGTGGGTAGTTACGGTGTGAAGAGAAGGAGGGGGAGGAGGGGCGGAGTCTTCTTCCCCTCCTTCCCCCTCTTCCCCTCCTAATCCCTTTAGTTCTTCCTCTCCACCACCGGCCTGAGCCTGGCCGCCTCCTCCGGCTGCCCCTGCTTGGTCGCAATAATGATGACCCCGTTGGCCGCCCGTTCGCCGTACAACTCCTTGGCCGTTTCACCCTTGATGACCTCGATGCTCTCAATGTTCAGCGCATCGATGTCAATCACACCGCGGGCCACGATCACACCATCGACCACGTAGAGCGGTTCATCGCCGCTGCCATCCACCATTTGCACATGCACATACACCATTGAAGTGTCCGTACCCTCGGCAACGAGTTGAGCGTCAACTGCTTCCGTCTCCACACCTGAGACGGTTGTGGTCTCGCAAGCGAGCACTCCAAATGTTGCGGCGAGCGCAGCAGCACCAACCGCTCTTCCCAAACGCATACGTGGTTTCCAGGTCATGAGATGAATTCTCCTTGCCAACGTCGAAGATTTCTTGATGAATGCGAGGGCCGGCAGGTGATGGCGCGCCGCACGGCCGCCGACCTCCAGCAGCAGAGAGCTATATGACAGCACATCTACACCGCGCCTGAGCACCCGGTCGTCGCAATCGGCTTCAACCGCCAAACGCAGGCGTCGCAACTGCCACCAGAGTGCCGGGTTCCACGGAGCCAAAAGCACGAGGCAAAGACCAGCCAGCATGAGTGGCAGGTCGCCGGCACGCAGGTGTTCCTCCTCGTGCAGCGAGATGAGCCGCTGGACATCATGCTCCAACTCGAGCACCCACGCGGGTACCACGATCGCGTTTGATCCGATTCCGACGACCGCAGGTCCTACGTCACCACTCAGCCAGGCCGTCGCACCACCCACTCTCACGCGCCGCCAGCCACGCCGTTCTGCTTCGAGCCTGCGGGCCGACCAAACCAGCAAGACCAGCAGGCTGCCGGACATGGCACACCAAGCCAGTAGCAGCGGAGCATCCAACTTGGCCGACCACGATTGGGTTGCCGCGATCGATTCCACAACTGGAGGCAACACCAATGTCCCGGCTCCCCGCACGAGATCACCAACCAGTGATCCAGCCGCCCCTGCCGGCTGCAGATCAGGGGCGACGAGACTCAGGACCGGCAGGCCAATCGAAACGATCAAGGCCGAGATCCAGGCCCATCGAGCCGAGCGACCGTAGGTACGCAAACCAGCCTCTGCCGCTGTCGCGGCGAGAGCCAGAAACGTCGCGGTGACCAGGCCGTAGAGCATCAGCTGAACGATCATCGCTCCACCTCCCCCAGTCTCTCATCCAGCATCTGTCGTATCCGCCGCAGCTCGTCCTCCGACACCGCATCATCAGACAGCAGCCGGGCCACAAGTAGCTCCCGCGACCCCTGATAGATCTTGTCGAGCACCCTTCTCAACGCCTTCTCGCCCGCTTTGGCCGGCTCGACAGTTGGGTAGTAGCGGAACGCCTTGCCCTCTGACTCATGGCGGACGTGACCCTTGGCCTCGAGCCCTCTCAAGACGGTGAGAACCGTGGTATAGGCCAGCTCTTCCGACAGGACGTCCAAGACCTCGGCGACGGTGGCAGATTCCCGCTCCCACAGAACTGCCATGACGTCGAGTTCTCGGTTTGTTAGATGTAGCGGCATGGCCTCTCCGGTTAACCCGTTGTCACAAAATGGCTTACAGTCCGCACAGGCTGCACGCGAGTCCTGTGAGCACCTGCAATTACTATATACTTAGTAATTCGTAAGAAGTTCCACAAGGGGGCGAGGAAACATTAGGAGGGGAAGAGGGGGAAGGAGGGGAAGGAGATCGAAATGGGCAGGATCGGGCGGCAGGGTGGGGTCTTCTTCCCCTTCTCCCCCCCTTCCCCTTCTAATCCCGGTTGGGTGGGGTGGTGGGGTGGCGTGCTGGCACCCACGCCATCCCATCGGGCTCGTCGCCTGCGATGATCTCGCCGTCGAGCTTCCAGTTGACCAGATCGATAACTGAGATCTTGTCGTCTGCGGTGTTGGCTACGTAGGCGGTCTTGTTGTCTGGGGCTATCAGGATGCCAACTGGGAAGGCACCTATTTGGAGCCGACGCACGATGCGCCAGCCCACGATATTGACTGCTACGATCTCGCTGCCACGCGCGTTCGACACCAGCAGCTCCTTGCCATCCGGTCGCACTTTGACCCGGATCGGGAACTCACCCACAGGCAAGGTGCGAATCACCTCGTTGGTGCTGACGTCGATCTCAGAAAGGGTGCCGGCGACACGGTTGGTTACATAGACCCGCTGGCCGTCGGGTGACACGTCGATTCCTTCGGCGCCGGCTCCGGTTTGAATCTGCCCCAGTACCGATCCCGTTGCTGCATCAACAGCGGTAGCGGTTCCACTCCCGATGTTGGCGGTGTACACCCGCTGCCGTGATTCGGCGATGACAACCTGATGTGTCACATCCTGGCCAGTCCTAACCTCGGCGAGAATGCGACGCCCAATGGGATCGATGTGCAGCACGTGACTGGAGCCCTCTGTAGTTACCCAGATGGACCCGTCGGAGGCGGTCACGATGCCGTGGGGACGTGTGTGAGGACTCAAGGACATCGTGCCGAGAGAGGTCTGTTGCTCCAGGTCGATGATTGAGATCGTCGAGCCGGGTTCCGACCGGGATCCATAATCCGTCACGTAAGCGAATACGCCGTCGGGCGAAACCGACACTTCGTGGGGTGCGAACCCTGTGTTGATCACGCCGAGTTGCCGACGAGTGACCGGATCTAACAGGGAAAGCGTGTTCGAACTCTTGTTAACGACCAGCAGTCGCTGCGCCGTCGCACCCTGCGGTGCGATGGCAAGACCGAGGCAAGCGATGGCCAAGAATACGGATACATCTGGGACGGGGCGGCGCACGCGGCCCTCCTCGGGCAGTTTCTGGTCAACTTTAGCTCTACCCCTTAAACAGCCCGATGATACCACAGGTTCGCGGGGTTAGGAAGAAGTGGCTCTGCCCCCTCTGCCTCCCGTGCCCCCCTTCCTAAGCCATCGCCTCTGCCTCAACCGGCTTTGCGGCAAGCACCCTGCGCCTCTCCGGCCTCAACTCGAACATCAAATACAGTGCCGGTGTCACGGTGAGAACCAGGATGGTCGAGCTGGCGAGCCCGCCAATCAGTGCGTAACCCAGCGCATTCCAGATGTTGGCATCGGCGTACTCGCTGAACAGCACCAACGGCAACAGACCGAAGATCGTCGTGGTGCTGGTCATGAGAATGGGTCGCACGCGCTCGAGTGTGCCGCGCAGCGTGGCTTCTTGCAGTGCCAGTCCCTCGTTACGCCGCAGGTGATTCACGTGATCCACCAGCAGAATCGCGTTGTTGACCACGATACCACCCATCATGATGACCCCGATGTACGCTTCGCGCGTGAAACTGGCTTCGGCGTAGAAAAACATGAGGAACACACCGATCAGGGCCATGGGTACTGTCAGCAACACGCACAGCGGTTGCCTCAGCGACTCGAACAGCGCAGCAGTTACCATGAATACCAGCACCAACGCGATCGCCAGCACAGCCCAGATCTGCTTCTCCTCCTCCCAATCCCAGCGCCACTCATCCCTTCCCTCGATCCTGTAGCCGTCCGGGATCGCAGTAGCATTCATCACGACTTCCTGCACCTGATCGCCCAACTTGGATGGGCCACGAAACTCGTAGCTCACGTTGCGCTGGTATTGCTGGTCCTCTCGCACCACACGGTTCAGTACTTGCCGTTCCACCAGCGTTGCTACATCGCCCAGTCGTACACCCTCTCCCGTCGGGGCCCGGAGTAGTAGCTCCTCGAGCTGCAGCACGTCGAACTCCTCGTAGCCCTCGAGCTTCACTTCGTACCACACCTCCTCACCGTCGATGCGGATACGGTCGGTAGTAGACTGACCGGGAACGGCAGACAGCACTTGGTAGACCACGTCCAGCGTGGTAATGCCGTGGAGGCCTAGACGCTGGCGGTCGATCGCGAGCGCGAACTCAATCACCTTGTCGCGCGAGGAGATGTAGTAGCCGATGGAATTGACGTCAACATCCCGCACGCGGGAGAAACGCTCCAGCCGCCCTCCCAAATGCTCAGCGATCTCCCGCACCTTTTCGTAGTTGTACCCCAGCACCTTGATCGTGTAGTTGGGCGAGCCACCACCACCACCATAGAATGACGGACCATAACCGTAGACTCGGACCTCGGCACCGCCAAATAGATAGCTGTACGCCAGCAGTTGCTCCTTGATCGCGACCGGAACCATCGTCGTCTCGAGGGAGTCCGGGAAGGTGACACGCATTCGGGCATACTCCGGCTGAACGTACGCCGTGAACTGGTCGATCTCCGGCATCGTCTTCAGTTTGTCCTCGAAGAATCGGGTCAGTTCATCGACCCGCTCGAGTTCGGCACCCCGAGGCAACCGGATGCGAATGTCTATGTAGGTGTCGCTCCCACCCCAGCTGCCCCACAAAACTCCCCTGTTCACGTACTTGTTGAATACGTAGTACGACATCCCAAATGCCAGGACCGCCATCGCGACGGTCGCTAACGGCAGAACGGGAAAGTTCCTGCGCTTTGTAAGGCGGAGAGTGAAGCCGAGGATGGCCGCGTAAAAGCGGACGTAGATCGGGGACCGCTGTATGGTATCGCGGTATGACTGTGAGATCGCAGAACCAGCAATGGAATCCGGAGATGCCGGCTCAGTCGTTTGCATGCCACCAAAACGCTTCACCGCTTTGCCACCCAGCACCTTGCTGGCAAGTCCCGGAATGAACGAAAATGCCACGAACAAGCTCGCCACCAGGCTCATACCTACGACGATCGCCAGCGGTACGTAAAAGACCCGCAGTTCCCCTTGCAGATAGACGAACGGTATGAACACTATGACAGTCGTGAGAGTTGCTGCGAGAATCGGCAGGACTACCTCCTTGGCGCCGTGCTCGGCCGCAATCTCAGGTTCCTCGCCCCGCTGCCGCTTGCGATAGATGTTTTCCAGCACCACGATCGCGTTGTCCACGATGAGGCCAAAACCCATGGCCAGCCCCAGTGAACCCCCCGAAGTAGATCAGATTGAGCGCGATGAGAATCGAGAACGCGATTGTCATGAAGACAATCGCAGCCGACCTGAAAGAGCGCAGGAAGACGAGCAACACCAGGAAGATCACTCCGGCCGCAATGAGTGCGCGGATCCGCAGGTCCTGCAGTTGTTTCTTGATGTCCTCACTCTCGTCCTGGTCGAGAATCAGCTCGACTCCCGTTGGATGGATGTTCGCGATCTCGGCCATCCGAGCCTTCACCAGATCGGCGACCTGTACGGTGTTGACTCCGATCTCCTTGTAGACCCGGAACGAGATGGCGGGCTGCGCGTTGATACGGTTGTAGCTGGTCGGATCCTCGAACGTGTCGTGTACTCTCGCCACATCTTCCACGCGTACTATCCGACCCTGGTCGGTGAGCAACGGAGTGCGGCGGATCTCGTCGGCTGACTCGGTATTGTGACGGATTGCCACTGTCCGGAGCAGACCGTCGACCTCGACTGCCCCCGCCTCAGCCACGTACTCCAGTTCGCTGATTCGTTGCCGCACGTACCACACGTTCAGGCCGAGCGCGTTGATCTTCCGCTCGTCCATCTCGATCTGCAGCACCCGCTCGCGTCCGCCGCGCACATCCACCGTGGCAACGCCCTCGACCAGCAGTAACTCGGGAACGACCCGATCGTCGACGTGGGCCCTCAAGGCCTCCTGCGTGTAGGGACCCGTCACCTCGTAGCGAAAGAACGGCGTGGTCTGGTCTCTCAGTTCACTCGGCACGTACGGAGTGACCCTGGGCGGCTGCACTCCCGCTGGGAGTTCGTCCTCGAGTACCGTGAGCCGCTCCGAGAGATCGAGCCGCGCGAAGTCCATGTCGGTATCGCGCTCGAACTCCACCTGGATCTGGGCCGTGGCCGACCCGTACTGCTCGGCCGATATCGAGGTGATCTTCTCAACACCGCGTACCTGCTGGATGGCGGATTCCATCGGCGACGTCACGAAGGCCTCCATCGCCTCGGGCGACGCACCCCTCCAATTCGCCTCCACTGTTAGCTGCGGCAAGTCGGTGTCAGGCAGCAACTCGATGGGGATGTTGCGCCAGGCAGCAACGCCGAGCAGGGCAACACCGAAATACGCCATGGTGATGGCGACTGGCCGGCGAATGGAGAGACGAATCATTCCGTTGCCCCCACTGTCTCTACTGCTCCCCCTGTCCCCTCTGCCACGGCTCTCAACCCAAAGGTGGCCCTGATCTTCCCGCGCGCCTCATCCAGCAGATCATACGCCACCGGAACTACCACGAGCGTGAGAGCTGTGGCACTGATGAGACCGCCAATCACAGCGATCGCCAGCGGTGCCCTGAGATCGGCGCCTCGACCGATACCCAACGCCATCGGGGTCAGGCCGAGGACGGTGGTCACTGTGGTCATGACAATGGGTCTGAGACGCACGCGGCCGGCCTCGACAATCGCCTGCCTGAGAGCCATTCCGGAGCGACGCATCTGGTTGATGAAGTCGACCTTGACGATCGCGTCGTTCACCACGATTCCCACCAGAATCACCAAACCGATCAAGCTCATCGAGTTGAGCCCTTCGCCGGCTAGCCACAACGCGGCAGCGGCACCGACGGTAGCCAAGGGTACGCTCAACAAGATTGTGAACGGATGTACGAACGACTCGAACTGCGCCGCCAGAATCATGTAGACCAGCAACAGCGCCAGGGCAAACGCAAAGGCCAGATCCCTGAAGCTGCGGTCGCGTTCCTCGTTCTCACCGCCCACTTCGACGCGGAGTCCACGCGGCGCGGGATTTGCCGAAAGCAACGAGCGCACGTCCGCTAGCGCCGCGTCGAGACCACCCGCCGCATCCGCATACACCGTCACCGTTCGAGCCTGCTCCAGGCGGCGTACCTCGGCTGGCCCGATCGTCTCGCGCGCATTCACCAGTTGCCTGAGCGGTATGCCATCGACCCGCAGCAAGTCGAGTGTGGCCGCCGAACGCCGTTGATCGTCCGGCAGCCGAACCACGATCGGCACCTTCTCATCGAAATCCACGAAGTCAGTGGTGGACAGCCCGCTCATACTGTTCTCAACGGTCGCCGCGATACGGCGTGGCTCGATGCCGAATGCTGCCGCTCGCTCACGATCGATTTCGACCAGCAGCTCGGGCTGCCCCTCCTCCACCGCCATTCGCACGTTTCTGAGCGAGGTAACCGGCTGGAGTAGCTGCTCGAGGCTACGGGCATGCTGCCATGCCGCCTCCAGATCGTCACCACGCACGCGGACGGACATGTCTGCTTCCCCGCCCCCCAACAGCCTCCCCAAAGCGGTTGCCGTACCGGTCTGTATGGTCAAGGCACCGGCTGGGAATTGTGCCAACATCGGCTGTATCCGCTCCAGGGTTGGAGCGGTGCGTACCCGCTCATTGAGACGAACCTCGACCACGGCAGTATGTAAACCGCTCTCTTCGTCTTCCACCCCCGCTACCGCTTCCTGCAAGCCGACGCGGGTGAACACCGCATCGACACCGGGATCGGCGAGCAGCACCTGCTCCAGGCGCTCCGTCGCCGCCGACGTCTCTTCCAGTGCGGTGCCTCGTGCCAGTTTCATGCGGACCTGAAATGCACCCTGGTCCACGTCGGGGAGCACGCTACGGTCGAGTGTGCTTGCCAGGGCGATTCCCACAAACATCGTGAACGCTGCCAACCCCACTACGCGGGCTCGCCGGTCGAGTGCCCGTTCCAACACCACGTGATACCACTCGGCGAATACGGCGAACCGGCGGTCGAACCAGTCCAACAAAGGCCGAAGCAGACGATTGATCGCCGAACCCGTGGCATGGGCCGTAGACCACCAAAGACGTTTCAGGTACGAGGGTTGGGCAGTCGCATCGGTGTGAGTGACCCAGCGCGCGGCTAGCGTGGGTAACAACGTGAGCGCGACGAGCAAACTCGCCATTAGCGCAAATGCCACCGCAAACGACAGCGCACTGAACAGCTCTCCAGCCACACCCTGCACATAGATGATAGGTCCGAATACGCTGATCGTGGTCAACGTGGAAGCCGTGATCGCTCCCTGCACCTCTTCGGCCCCGCGGGCGGCGGCTTCGTCAGGCTCGGCACCGGCTTCACCGTGCCGGAAGATGTTCTCCAGCACGACAATCGAGTTATCGACCAGCATGCCGACGCCCAGCGCCAAACCGCCCAGGCTCATGATGTTGAGCGACACACCCGCCAGGTCGAGCAGTGCAAACGATGCGACCACCGAGAGCGGTATGGCGAGTGCTATGGCAATCGGGTACCGCGCGTGACGCAGGAACAGGAACAACACCAGGAACGCGAGTATGCCACCGAAAATCAGTGCCTGAACCACGTTGGAGATCGCATCGGTGATGAACCCCGCCTGACTCATCGCCACGTCGAGTTGTATGTCGGGGTACTCTGCTCTCAGCTGAGCGAGCACCTCTTCGACACGATCTGCAACTCGCACCGTATTGGCACCCGACTCCTTGAACAGCAGCAAGCCAACAGCCTCCGCTGCATTGTAACGGGCAATCGATTCCCGTTCGCTCAATCCGTCCTCCACCGTTGCCACATCGCGCAACAGCACCAAGTTGCTAGTACCGCTGGTGTCATTGGGGCTGGGACCCAACGGAACATCGGCGATTTCGTCAACAGCTTGGAACTCGCCGAGAGTGCGCAGTGCGTAGGTGTACCGTCCACGTCTGATCCTGCCACCAGGTGCACTTTGATTTGCTGCGTCCAGCACGTC
>JBDGXD010000007.1:0-36330 GCA_039584755.1 Gemmatimonadota bacterium | reverse complement strand
ATCCGAGCAACGCCCGCTACCTCAAGGACATCATCCTCAAGCTCAAGCAGTCGGGAAAGACAGTTTTCTTGACCACCCACAACATGCACGACGCTGACGAGCTGTGTGACCGCGTGGCCTTTCTGGTGGAGGGTGAAATCAAGCTGATCGACACGCCGCGCAACCTCAAGATCATCCATGGGCAGAAGCAGGTCCGCGTGGAGTACAAGCACAACGACACCCAGCAGCGGAAGACCTTCGATCTCACGGGACTGGGGAACAACCGGGACTTCAGGAACATACTCGAGGCCGACTCTATAGAGACCATCCACAGCCAGGAGGCCACGCTGGAGGAGATCTTCATCAAGACTACGGGCAGGTCCCTGCAGTGAGCACGCTGGTCCAGCTGCTACGCTGGGATTTCACTATGCAGCTGCGGCATGGCTTCTGGGTGGCTGCGGTCTTCGCGCTCATTCCCTGGGTGGGCGTGCTACTGTCGGTGTCGCAGGCTCAGGCGAGCTTTCTATTGCCGGCATTGATCTTTCTCGACATCTCCATCGCCGGCACTTTGTTCATGGCCGGGGTCTACTTCTTCGAGAAACGGGAAGGCTCGCTCTACGCCCTCGCCGTTACGCCGGTCAGGACTTGGCAGTGGCTGACCTCCAAGCTGATCTCGCTCACCGTCATAGGGATGGCGATGTGCGTCGTGCTGGTGCTAATCAAGCAGGGGATCCACGTTCCCTGGGGCCGCGTCGCTGTCGCCACCCTCTGCATCAATGTCCTATTCATCCTGTTTGGCTTCATCCTGGCCGCCCCCAACGACCGGTTCACAGACTTCTTCATGTACTTCGCCTTGTTCTTCGGCATAATGGAGCTTCCCTGTCTGGCCTTTGTTGACATCTCCCTGCCACTCTTCTGGATCCTGCCGACCCAGCCCACGCTGGTTCTGCTACGAGGTGCCTTTGACGGCATGCCGCCAGCTCAATTCGCCGGTGTGCTAGCTGTACAGTTGGCGTGGATCGCGCTCGCCTTTCTGCTTTGTCTTCGATCGTTCCACCGCAACGTTGCCTATCGAAAGGGCGGTTGATATGGGCAGCGTGTGGCTGGACGTGCTTCGGGCCGACGCCAAGCGGGTGTTCCGCGACCGGTTCTTGTTGCTAATCGTCACCTACTTGCCGCTGATGGCGCTCGCGTTCCGCTGGGCGATACCGGCACTCGCCGAAAAGTTGCAAGGCAGAGTCGACATCAGCCTGTACTATCCTGTGCTCTGCGCCACCATAGTGCTTATCCTGCCCTACATCATGGGCTGTGTGCTCGGGCTACAGCTGCTCGAGGAGAAGGACGAGGGGAGCCTGAATGCGGTAGCCGTTACCCCGTTTTCATTTCGCCGCTACTTCTTCTTTCGGGTAGGCATCTACGCTGCTATCGGGGCGTTGATGTTGGTCGTGAGTCATCAGGCCATGGGAATCGTCCGGTCGATATCACTGTTCCAACTCGTCATTGTCGCTGTTGCCTTCGCTTTCAACACGTCCCTAAGCGCGTTCATCATCTCCATTCTCGCCAAGAACCAGGTGCAGGGTTTTGCGGTGCTCAAGGGCTCTGGTGCGCTGTTCATCGGACCCGTGCTAAGCTTCTTCGTGCCTCAACACTGGGACCTCCTGTTTGGCGTAATCCCCTTTTACTGGCCCATCAAGGCCTACTATGTGGCGGTGGCGGGCGGATCGAACGCGGTATTCTGGGGTGCGATCGTTATGGCGATCGTCACCCAGCTAGTCGCGCTCTCGTTCCTCTATCGGCTCTTCCAGCAACGGATTCTTCGGGCATAGACGGCCAGTGGTGATGGCATCCTGCACACGAAGAACCTAGTGATATGTCGGGAAGCAGCAGGCTAGAGAAGGGCGGACACCTAGCGGAGACGTTGCAGCGCTTCCGTTGCCTCGGCGACCATAGGCTGGAATTGGGGATCCGCATTGGACCACAACAGCAACAGCCGTTCGTAGGCGGCTCCGGCTTCGTCGGTCCTTCCTTCGTGTTCCACCATCCGGCCCAACCGCAGGTACGATGGGGCGGCATAGGGGCGGTCGGTGAGATTGAAGTTTTCAAACGATCGGTAAACCGCGGCTGCCTCCTGTGATCTCCCAGCCCCCTCCAACAAGATCGCTTGCAGGAATCGATCGGAGGTTCGGGCGGCCACCGCCGAGAACATGGCGATTTCGAAGTGCCCAATCGGCTCATGGCGCTCGAGGATGCGCAATGCCTCGGCCGAATCCCCTCGGGATAGCGCAATGTTAGCATCGATACCGAGCGACAGGGCCTGTTGGATGCGGACGGCATCCACGTTACCACCAAGTTGCAGCAGTCGCTCACTCGTCTGCGCGGCAGCTTCGAGTTGGCCCAACCGGGCCCGTGCCAGGCCGAGCAGATAGATGCGAATGGCCGGGTAGAGACCATCGTGAATATTGAAATGCGCAGTGGTCATGGAGTTTGGCGGCACTGCAGCGGCGTCCCATCCAGTGAGGTCGACGATCAACGCCTCCAGCTCTGCGGCACTCGCCTGCACAAACGGATGCAGGGTGACGAGGGCACGATGTGTGAGGCCGAGCGCCTGATCCAGGGTCTCCGCGAATGCGATGTCTCGTTGTGCCTCCTCACGTCTCCCCTGAACGAGGCGAGTATACGCGCGATGGACGTGCGCCAACGCCCGCAACTCGGTCGACCGACCCTCTGCCATCATCACGTCCAGGAAGGGTTGCACCTCTTCGAAGTAGTCAGACCAGATCAAAACGCCCCATGTCGCCTGCGGCATGTAGACCTCTGGAACGGACGGCAGTCGTTGGAGGAGCTGGTCGATCCGACCGGCATCGTTCAGCACCAATGCTCTGCTTAGATCAGTCTCAAACGTGCGATCACCCGCGGGATTCAAGGTCTCGATGAGTCGGGCAAGTGTGTCAACACCTAGCGAGTCCGCCAGCCTGGTCGCCATACGGTTGAGATGCACCAGTGCACCCGCATGGTCGGGCTCAAAGCTCAGTACCCGTTCGAACGCCACGCGGGATCGCTCAACGGCTCGACCGCTGAGCGGACCGAAATGAAACTGAGCTTCGCCCAACTGGTTCCACGCTTCCACGTCTTGCGGCCAGACTTGGACGATCGACCTGAACAGTCGTTCCGCACGCTCGCCTTCGCCGTTGCGTGTCGCCAATAGCGCATCCAGCAAGCGCCGATCGTGTTCCGCTAGTCGTTCTGCATGGCGCACCGCACCTTCTGCGGCCACCCGTGCGAGTCCGGGATTCAACGCCCACTCCGCCGCAACGCTCAGACGATAGAACGCCAAGGCGAACTGACTGTCGACCGCAATAGCGTTCTGGAACGCCTCGACCGCCGGATCGTACTGCCCGACGCGAAACAGCTGTTCGCCCTCGAGATACGCTTTCAAAGCCGACAGCGAGTCCGTGGTGACGGCGGCTACTTGGACAACGCGCGAAGCGGGCGCTACGCCGGACGCTAGCAACTGGGCAGCAACCTGATTGACCATCGAGAGCAGGTCGTCGGGCACGCCGTCCACACTTGCCTGGCCGATAGGATCGGTTGCCCCCTGGCGGTCATACAGTGCTGCGTCGATGTGGACACTCGCTCCAACTTGGACGATGTCACCCAGGACGTACAAGCCCGCTCCCAGTCGTTGCGCAAGGTCGCCTGCGCTCTCGGGGTCGAGCAGTCCAGGTTGCTCGTGCCGGATCGCCGCCAACACCGCTCGGGAATCGACGCTGCGGAGATCGCCGGCACCATCCAGGCTGCGGGCGAGCAGACCGACCATTCCCTCACCCAAGTAGTCGAGTTCGGCTCCGCCCCGTACGGTGAACGGGAAGATTGCAGTGGACGTTGACGACGCTCCCGCCGTAGGATCTGCTCCGCGTCCCAGTACGGTCAGCAGGATGACGATGATCGCGGCGAGACCAACCAGCCCCGCAATCATGTGCCTGCCGATTCCGCGACTGGCCACAGACGGTGCGGTGGTACTGTCCGAGGTATTCAACGACTCGAGTCGCCGTACGATCTCCTCACCCGTCGACCAGCGGTTGGTCATGTCCTTTTCCAGCGACCGCATCACGACTTCGGCGAGGACGGCTGGCACTTCACGTCGGCGCGTTGTGACCGGTTCCGGTTCCTCGGTCATCTGGGCCACCAGAACCTGTTGGGGCGAACGGTCTGCGAACGGCGTGCTGCCCGTGAGCAACTCGTAACCCAGCAGTCCGAGAGCGTAGATATCCGCCCGGTGGTCGATCTGTGGATCGGCAGCAGCCTGCTCCGGCGCCATATACGCCGGCGTACCGATGGCCACTCCTTCCATCGTAAGCGCCGCTTGATCGGCGGCCTCGGTGACCGCTCGGGCCACACCGAAGTCCATCACCGTTGCATGCCGGCCCGACATCATCACGTTGTCGGGCTTGATGTCCCGGTGCAAAACGCCGCGGGCATGAGCATAGCCGAGTGCATCTGCTATCTGACCGAGCAGACGCGCGACCTCGCTGGTTGGAAGCTGTCCCTCCCGCCGCAACCGGTCGCGCAGCGATTCGCCCTCCACGAACGGCATGACGTAGTACAGAAAACCGCCCGCTTCACCCGACTCGAACAACGGGAGTATGTGGGGGTGCTGCAGGTTGGCGGTGACTTGGATCTCGTGCAGGAAACGATCGGCCCCGACCACGGCGGCCAACTCAGGCCGCAGCACCTTGACCGCCACCTTGCGATTGTGCCGTCTGTCGTGTGCGAGGTAGACGGTCGCCATCCCACCAGCGCCTATTTCACGCTCGATTTCGAACTGATTGGCGAGGGCCGCCTTGACGCGCTCGAGTTGGGAGGACATCGAGGAAACCTCACCATGGGCGAGTTTGATCGCAACTGTTCAGAGGGAGATCGTTTCACCTGGCCACGTGGACACCGCAAGCGTAGGTTGCAGAACCGAATCAGATCGTTACCGCAACCCCCGGAGAACGAATCCCATGATCGCACCGTATCTCTTTCCGAACCACATCTCGGATCGTGTTCTCACCTGGTCGCGGCCTTGTCTGCTCGCTCTGTTACTCGGCGTGGCTTGGATCGCACCGCGTGCTGCGGTCTCTCAAGAGCAGCCGAGTGTATCGATCATGCGTGGCGCGATGGGACTGCCCTTCGTCGAGCGGGAGGCGATGAGGAAGGCTCTGTATGAACTCTCCTCGCCCGAGTTCGAGGGCCGTCTCACGGGAACGGACGGCTACGCTCTGGCAGTCAGGTACGCCTCGGAACGTTTCCGTGCAGCGGGCCTCGAGCCAGGAGGACCGGACGGATCGTTCGTTCAGCCGTTTACGGTCGAAGCGAACAACGTGACCGGTCCCATGGAGTTGCGGATCGAGCACGACGGTTGGAGCGGTGCTCCCTACCGGTTCGGACGCGACTATGTGGCCCGGGGGTTCACCGGCACGGGCAGGGTGGAGAATACGGCAGTCGTGTTCGTTGGGTACGGTCTGGTCGATGCCGAACAGGGCTGGGACGACTACGCCGGTGTGGATGCGCAGGGCAAAGTGGCCTTGATGTTCATGGGTGCTCCGCGTGCTAGTGGTAATTGGGGTGAAAAGAGCCGACCGCGCTTCAAAGCCTCGCTCGCAGCCGAACGGGGCGTGGTGGGAATACTCCTGATCGACGACCCGGGTCCGTCGGCGCTCTCACCTATCGTGAGCGTGTACCACGGTCAAGAGGGCGTACATCAGGATCAGATGCCAACGCTCTCGATCCGCAACACGATAGCAGACGACATCCTCCATGGCACCTCGCACACCGCGGTATCGTTACGACAGCAGATTACCGATACGGGAAGTCCATTCCCACTCGAACTCGAGACACGCATTACCATGGAAGCGGTTGCCGAGTACACGGCCGAGGCTACTACCTGGAATGTGGTGGGCTGGGTCGAGGGAAGCGATCCGGCGCTGGCGGATGAATACGTCATCGTTGGCGGGCATCTCGATCACGTGGGACAGCAGGCGGGGGTCGTCTTTCCCGGCGCGCAGGACAACGCTTCGGGCAGCATCATGATCCTCGCGATGGCCGAAGCGATGGCCCGGTCGGCGATCAAACCGCGGCGCTCGGTCTGCTTCGTTCTCTTCGCCGGCGAGGAGCTCTTCCTGCTTGGTTCAGAGTACTTTGCCGCGAATCCACCGCGCCCTATCTCGCAGGCAGTGGGAATGATGAACCTCGACATGGTAGGGACCGGCCCGCAACTCAGGATGGACGGCGGGGCGAGCACGCCGGTGTTCCAACAGTTCGTGGTCGATGCCGACCGGCTATACGGCGGCTTCGATCTCGCCAGCCAGGATGCGACACCCGCCCGACCGGGGGCGAGCGACCACTCTGCCTTCATCAACGCTGGGGTACCGACGGTCTACTTCCACAGCTCCGGAGCGCCGGGTCGGGGCCACACTGCCACCGATGTACCTGAGAATATCGACTACGACGCGTTCTACCGCACGACACTCGTCGTGTACCTGACGCTGTTTCAGATGGCGGACCGGAACTGATCACATGAACAGACTCGCTCTCTTCACCTTATTGACGACCCTTCCTGGGAGTTTGACGGCACAAGCCTACGACGCGGACAGGTTGTTCGCGCTCGAGCAGCTTCGCGAAGACTTTTCGGTGCTACGCGAGTCACTCGAACAGGGTCATGCAGGACTCTACCGTTACTCCGACAAACCGGCGATCGACCGGCTCTTTGACATTACGGCCAGCGAGATCACCGGACCCATGACCGAACTGGAGTTTCTCCGTCTACTCGCGCCGGTTGTCGCCGGCGCAAACGACGGGCATACGGGCCTCAGCCCGTCACAACTGCTCGTCGAATACTTCCAAGCACAGCCATTACTCTTCCCCTTCAAGCTCCGTTTTCTCGCTGGCAACGCGTACGTGTACCGTGATTACACGAGCGATCAGTCATTGGTGTTGGGCGGTGAACTCACCCACATCAACGGTAGGCCCATTGATGAGATCGTTGCCGTACTGTTGCCTATGATGACCTCGGACGGCCGAATAGAGACCTCCAAGTACAAACGGCTCGAACGGGAAACCGCATTCGGGGCCCTGTATTCAGCTCTGTACGGTCTCACGACCGAGTTCACCATCACCTACCGGCCGGGCGGCACCGAACAGACAGTCACTGTCAGCGGCCTGAGCGGCGCCGAGCTGGCGGCGCGGTTGCGAACGCGATACCCCGAGGACCTCGTGACCAAGCCACCTATTGAGCTTTCATGGCGAGACGATGTCCCCATACTCACGGTGCGCACGTTCGGCGCGGGTGCGTATGGGAGGACACGCATCGACTACAGAGCTTTCCTGCAGACGGTGTTCAGTGAGTTTGACCGGCGTGGCGCTCAAAACCTAGTGATCGACGTGCGAGACAACGGCGGCGGCAGCGACGAGTACGGCAGTCTGCTGGCCGCCCACCTGCTGAGCAACGAGTTCGAGTACTACGAGTCATTGCGGGTCAACAGTGACAGCTTCGACTTCTTGCGGTACACAACAATGTCCAACGACGACGTGCCGCGCGATCGCCTGCGCGCCAACGAAGCAGGAACCTACGATTTCCTGGGACATTCCAACCTCGACCTCCAGCAGCCACAGTCACCAACGTTCACGGGCAACGTTTACATCTTGATTAACGGTGGCAGCTTTTCCGCCACGGGTGAGTTTATGTCAGCGGTCAACCACAATCGGGATGTGACGTTTGTCGGTGAAGAGAGCGGTGCCGGCTACTACGGCAATACATCGGGTATGATGACCGTTGTCACGTTGCCCCACACCAGGCTCCGAGTCCGTCTCCCGATGGTTCGCTATACCATGGCTGTGTCGGGTTACTCACCCGCTGATCGCGGGATGATTCCGGGTCATGAAGTGATCCCCACGATCGACGACGTGCTGGCTGGTCGTGATGCGGAGATGGAGTTCGTCTTGGAGTTGATCGCGAGAAGGAGGTAGACGGCAGGGATACCGACGGTCTACTCCCAATCTTTGCCGCCCTGACCAGGCATCGGCGCTACATACCGCCTGAGAGACCTCAGGAGCAACTACTTCACGCCTATCTTCTGAGCCAGCTCGTCGAACCGCGGGTCCGACCGCAACGGCTCGTATCCCGGATCGAGGTGCACGAAGATCAGACCGGCGGAGCGCGCGTTTAGGGCCTCGTCGAGACAGGCAAAGGCTCTATCACGTTCACCGAGCGCGGCGTAACCCATGGCGACGACTTCGGCGCGAAGGTAGTGCTCCTTCGACTCCTGCTCTAACCGCTCCATGATCGCGTGTGCCTCATCGGGCTGGCCGAGCGCGGCGAGCACCCGGACCAGATGTGCATCATACGAGCGCACGCTCGACTCGAGCGACTGGGCCCTACGATACCAATCCATTGCTTGTTCGGGATCACCCTTGCCAAGATAGGCCGCACCGATGTCGAGAAACGCATGGTAGTAGTTCGTGTCGATCTCCAGCGTCTTCCTGCTCTGTTCGAGTGCGCCGTCCAAGTCAGCCGAGAACAGCAAATAGCGGCCCAGCCAACGGCTGTAGAGCGGTGAGAGCGGATCGAGCACCAGCGCCTCACGCATCTCACCGATCGCATCATCCAGTTTTCCCACACAGGGGAGCGTACTGCCGTACACGAAGTGTGCTTCCGCCGAATTGGGATTGTGCTTCACTGCTTTGACCAGCTCCCGCTCTGCACCGGCAAAATCCCACTCGTACCAGGAGAGCACCTTGCCCATTGCGGTGAATGCGTCTGAAAGCGATGGATCGAGGTCCAGCGCGCGCATGGCTGTGGCCTTGGCTTTGGGGTATGCCTCGTCCGGCACCACCCAGTCATCAGCGAGAAAGCTCCAGCAGTCGGCAATCCCCGCGTGGGCCTTGGCATATTTGGGATCCATGGCCAAGGCTTGCTCAAAGAGGTCGATGCCCCGCTTGAGATCCGACTCGGTGAACCGGTTGTAGAAGAACCTGCCCTTGAGGTAGAGGTTATATGCTTCGAGGTTCTCGGTCGTCGGAACCACGAGAGACTTCGTGTCGCCGACCAGCTGGACCTTGAGCGCATCAACGAGGGCCCGCGAAATCTCGTCCTGAACTGCGAAGACATCTTCCAGTTGACGGTCGTACGTCTCGTTCCACAGGTTGTAGCCGTTGGTGACGTCTGTGAGTTGTGTAGTGATGCGGATGCGGTTGCCCACCTTCCGCACACTTCCCTCCAGCACCGAGCCTACGCCCAGCTTCTCCCCGATCTCGCGAATGTCCACGTCCTTGCCCTTGAAGGCGAAGCTGGATGTGCGTGATGCCACCTGAACGCCCGGAACCTTGCCGAGGACGTTGATGATCTCCTCGGTCATACCATCGCTGAAGTACTCGTTCTCAGGGTCGGCACTGCGGTTGGCGAGGGGTAGCACCGCAATCGATTTCTTATCGGGTGCGCTCTTCTCAACCGACGGGATTCCCTGTGGCGTGCTTGTGCCGCTTTGCACCTGCCTGAGTGCAGCCGCGAACTCGGCGGCAGACGCGTAACGATCCATGGGTGTGCGTGCGAGTGCTCGGGTGACTGCCATGTCGAGCTCATCCGGGATATCCCGCACTACTTGTGGATGCGGGACCGGCGAGATGAACCGCTTCGCGATCACCGCTTGCGCCGTAGGGCCGGTGTACGGCTGCTCGCCCGTCAGCATCTCGTAGAGAACGGACGCCAGGCTGTAGAGATCGCTGCGCCCGTCGACATCTTCCTCCGCGGTGGACTGCTCCGGGCTCATATACGCCGGCGTTCCGACCGCGATTCCGGTTTGCGTGATCTGGCTGCCGGCCGCACTGACCGCCTTGCCGATGCCGAAATCAGCCACCATCGCGGCACCTTCATGCAGCAGGATATTCTCGGGCTTGATGTCGCGGTGCACCACTCCGTGCCGATGCGAATAGTCGAGTGCGGAGGCAACTTCCTGCGTGATCCGCAGCGCGTCCGCGAGCGGGAGCTGCTGATCTCGGTCGAGCCGCTCGCGCAGGGACTGGCCCTCCATGTTCGGCATCACATAGAACAGAAAACCCTCAGTCTCACCAGAGTCATGGAGGGGAAGGATGTGTGGGTGTGTTAGCCCTGCCGCGATCCTGATCTCACGAAGGAACCGCTCGGCACCAATCTCCGAAGCAAGCTCGGGCCGAAGCACCTTGAGTGCAACATTCCGGTCGTGCCGCTCATCCTTTGCGAGGAACACGACAGCCATCCCACCTTCACCGAGTTCTCGCTCGATGGTGTACTGGCCACGCAGACCGTTCTGGAGTCTCTCGGCGAATTTGGTCAAATTTCACTCGTTTCTTGGGAGGGCATCTGTGTAACGGGTCCCACCTTTCGCACCATCGCAGCGAAGCTCGGATCAACACGGAGAGCCTCGTACGCAGGCTCGACTGCGAAGTAGATCATCCCGGCTGAGCGTGCTTCGCATGCCGTGTCGAGCCACTCGAACGGCTTGTCGATCTCACCGATCGCGGCGTTACCAGCAGTGATGATCTCGGCACGGATGTAGCGCTCGGCGGACAACTCCTCGAGTTCGAGTGTACGGGCGGAGAATCCTGTATTTGATTGACCTGATTGAATTTTACGGTGGGTAGGCATATCCACTCTGGATGGCGGCGGAGAAACCTATTACTACTATCGGCTCTCTCGCAAGGATGACGCGTCTGACGATGGAGTACAGCGGACCATAGGTGACTACCTACTGACAACCGATCGGACCCATCGACTACGACATTTTCTAACAGGAGTACCCTTATCGTCTGCCTGATGTTGTTTCAGAATGACTTACCGCAACTCAGACCGCTCGGGAAAGCGTTATGACAACCGTTTCTCTCCCCAAGATCTCCATCTATCCGATCCTGACGGTCAACTTCGTCGGTACGTTGGGATTCTCGATTGTGCTTCCGTTCCTGGTCTATCTGGTCACCCGGCTTGGCGGCAATGCGCTGATCTACGGAGTGATGGGAGCGACATACTCACTGTTTCAGTTGATAGGCGCACCGATCCTGGGTCGCTGGTCCGATCGGTTTGGCCGCAGACGCATTCTGCTGCTGTCACAGCTCGGTACGCTACTATCGTGGGGGATCTTCCTGGTCGCCCTCGCATTGCCGGTCCGTTCGCTGCTCGACGTGGACTCGACTGTACTCGGCACGTTTGCGATCACCTTGCCGTTGTTTGTGTTGTTCCTCGCTCGTGCGTTGGACGGATTGACCGGTGGCAACGTCTCGGTCGCGAACGCCTATCTCGCTGATATCACACCGGAAGACCAGCGCGGTACAGCGTTTGGCAAGATGGCAGTGTCAGCCAATCTCGGATTCATCGTTGGACCCGCTCTCGCCGGTCTCTTGGGTGCTACGGTTCTGGGCGAAACGCTCCCTGTGATGGCCGCGTTCGCGATCTCTCTGATCGCCACACTGCTCATCGTAACGACCCTGCCAGAATCGGACCGCTGCAAACTGGATCGCGATCCGGAAAGGGCCAACGTTTCACAGGTACTGGGTCCAGACCAAAAGGAGTGCTACCGCCTAGCGACGACCCAAAGGCTCTCCGGAATCGACATCTTGCGCCTACCCAAGATGTCGTTGATTCTCGGAATTCATTTCCTCGTGTTCCTTGCATTCAACGTCTTCTACATCGCGTTTCCGGTGCATGCAGCCACCACGATCGCGTGGTCGCTCACTCAGGTCGGCATCTTTTTCTCGACACTCAGCCTGTTCATGGTGCTGGTGCAAGGTCCCGTGTTGAAATGGGCCACGAAACGCGCGGGTGACCGTACACTTGTGTTGATCGGCAGCGTCCTGCTTGCAGTGAGTTTCCCGTTCTTCAGCTCGGGGAACCCGGTGCTGCTGTACGCTGGGGCCGCACTTCTCGCCCTGGGAAATGGCCTGATGTGGCCGTCGCTGCTGGCGATTCTCTCCAAGGCAGCCGATCCCAGTGTGCAGGGGGCGGTGCAGGGGTTTGCCGGAAGCTCGGCGGCGGTCGCGTCGATTGCAGGATTACTACTCGGTGGATTCCTTTACGGTATTGTGGGCGCAGGGATCTTTGTGATCGCCGCTTTCGTCACGGGCAGCGTCGTGTTACTCTCAGCGACGTTGCCAGAGGCCAAGACCGCAACCAAGCCTGCGGAGGAGCGATGACGGATTCCCTCACTCCCATTGGAACAGCACTAACACACATGTTGGTAGTCAAGGCGATAGAACCGGCCAGGGACTTCTACACGGGCGTGCTGGGTGCAACCGTGTACCGCGAGTACGGTGGCACGTCGTGTGTCCTGCAGTTGCACGACAGTTGGCTGCTATTGGTGACCGGTGGTGGTCCGACAGACGACAAGCCGACCGTCACGTTCGCCGAACCTGCCGAGCCAGATCGCGTGAGTCATGCTATGACAATTCGGGTCGCCGACTGCCAGGCGGCCTATGAGGCCATGCTAGAACGAGGTGCGACGTTCCTGACACCGCCGGTGGATTGGGGTGGAGAGGTACGTTGCTTCTTCCGTGATCCCGACGGCCACCTGCTGGAAATCAGCGAGGCGCGTTAGAGGCGAACTAGCTCACTGCTGATCCGCCACAGCTCTGCAGCGAGCTCCTTGTCGTGTGCCGGTTTCTCAGGTTCCGACAGCTTTTGCTTCTCGTAGTACTGACCGTGCACCACGTCACTCGGCTCGCGTGCCAGGTACACCACTGCGTCTCCCCCAACAGCAGCCTTGCCCATGAATGGCTTGCAGGCACGCATCAGCAGACTCACCGGAGTCAGGTTGCGGTTCCAGATGCGTGTTGCCAATACCCCCGGATGCATAGCCACTGAACTCAGTTGATCGGGCTGGTAGCGTCGTGCCAGTTCTTTGGTGAACAGGATGTTGGCCAGCTTGGAATCGGAATAGGCGCGCCATCCGTTGTACGGGCCGCCGCCCCTGATGATCTCCTCCAATGCCGCCCTGTAGAGCTTGGCACGACGATGCGCCTCAGAACTGATGTTGATGACTCGCCCCGACGCCGACAGCAGCGAGGGCATCACGAGCTGGGTCAGCAGATAATGTGACAAGTGGTTGACAGCAAGGGTGCTTTCGAAACCATCTGGGGTGATCTTGCGGCGGCCGAATGCCGCGCCCGCGTTGTTTACCAACAGGTCGACCCTGGGGTAGTCTCCATTCAGCACCGTGCCCAGTTGGCGGACCTGCGTCAGGCTGGCGAAATCCGCATGCGCCACACGCAAGTCAGCCGCAGCAAACTCTGAGGCTATCCGAGCCCGGGTCGCCTGGCCCCGCTCATCATTGCGGCAGACCAGCACGACATGCGCACCCAATAGCGCGAGCCTCTTGGCTGCTTCGAATCCAACACCGGAGTTGGCCCCCGATACCACACAGATCTTGTTTTGCATCTCTATTCGCGCACCTCAACGCAGTTACAAGAGGTCACTCTAGCGTCACCCGGCCCTTGGGACACTGTATAACGAGTTGATACTGCTCTACGGGCACGCTGCTCTCCTCGACCAAGACATTGAGTTGCAGTAGTGCAACCAAGTCCAGTAACGCAGCGGCGCTGTTCGTGGTCACGCCGAACGATTCCAGACGACAGCCCTGAGGAGACGTGGTGGCCGGATGGGCTGAGGTCGCGTCCCATTGGATGAAGAACGGCGCGCCGACTATCGCCGGCTCGGAGATACCCATTGTGGACCAGCCTAGCATAGTGCCGTCAGGCTTGGCGCGTGAGCCCGGCGCCGCTTCGGTCGTCACATACTGTTCACGTTGTAGCAACGTAATCGTGCTCGCCATGTCCATTGTGGATGCAGCCCACCCCATTGGAGTCAGCTCTGCCATTTGCAACAGCCCCACACGGTCCGGCGGCAACTCGGCTTCATCCTGCGGCGCCAGGATCTCCAGATAGACACGCGGTCCGAGTGAGACCAGTGCGTTTTGCGTACCGGCACCAGGGTGCTTACCGCCAAAGACCGGCCGGACCCCACTCAGTTCCTCAAAGGCCTGAATTCCCGTCTCGAGATCGGAGATCGCGACGATCACGTGGTCGATCTGACTGGTTGCCTGAGCGTGATCCTGTTCGGGACCAGTCTTGCCAACTGCCAGAACCGTCGTCAGGCCGGTCAGCACAATCCCCGTGGCTGACAACAACAGGTTGGACATGCTTCACCTCCGCACTATAGAATCGATCAGTTAGAGATTGACACCATTCCGGGTGCTTCAGGGAAGCGAATCCGTATAGTGATCCGCGTCCACGTAGGTAATCAGCCAATCGGTACCGCGTCGCTCCCACACCATGGTAGTCGGCCCGCGGAACTGCATGGTTGTACCGGATCCGTCTACCACACTGTCGCAGAAGGTTGACGAGACCACGGCACCATACCAACCCAGCACCTTGATCTCGATATTCGCGAAACCCGGTTCGAAGTGCTGTAGCGTAGACATGAACTGGCGAATCTGTGCACTGGTGGAATTGTAGTCGACCCGGACGCCGTCGCTGTACATGTAGAAGTCCGGCGCCATATGCGCGATCACACGCTCCGCATCCAGTGCGCGCTCTGCAGCTTGAAACGACACCATGGCAGAATCGACGCTCGCGGCGATGGCCGTGCGATGCTCATCTGAAAGGGCGTCGTTCGTGGTGTCGCATGCGGCTGCAAAGACCACGACCCCAATGCCGAAGAATTGGGCGGTTCTCATAGCGCCTCCTCTCAGGCTCTCACAAGTCAACCGACCCGTTTGGCCAGAAAGATATCAGGCCTGCCGCGTCCGTTGGCATCAGGCATGACGCCCACGATCCGGAAGCCAAGCCTGGTATAGAATTCGTACGGGTGGCCTTTGAGGTTTCTGATGTTGCGGATTGCACCGGGGACGTCGTCGTACAGGTCGGCACCGGAGAGGCTGGTGGCGTTGGTCTCGTCATCCGAACCCAGCCAAAGAGTCAAGGCACCACGCTGCGACACGATTGCCTCGATGTCTGCGACCAGTACCCTGCCATATCCCTTGTTGCGCTGCGACTCGGCAACCACCAGAGGGTGAAGTTCCCAGACATGACCGTCATAGTGCGGCTGCGCCCCGGCCCAGCCTTTTACCTGCCCGTCGCCATCCAACATCACGCGGCAGATCTTACCGTCTTCCAACGAGAGTGACACTTCACGCCGGGCAGATACCATGTCAGGCCAAGCCGGGGTCACATCGCGAAAAGACTCGTACAGTAGCCTGGCAGTCTGTTGCAGCAGATCACCGCGGTCGGCCGGCAGATCGACGATACCTGGAATCATCGGGAAACGGCCTTCTTCCAGAGACCCATTACAACCATTGTCATGGACACTCCTGCCAGCGTCGCCCAGACCGCTGATGCGTGAGCCAGACCCGATTCTCCCACGGCAAGCGCCTGCAACGCCACCAGCAGGGCGACCAGCATCCCTGCACGAACACGCGGTACCGAAAGGCAATCACCCGTCACATCTCCGCGTGATTGCAGCGATCGAGTGAGCAACAGCGTCGCCAAGTAGGTCGCACTGATTGCCACGATCAACAGGGCGGTACCAACGTTTGGGAACCTGGGGGCACCCATCGCTACATCGAGCAGCAGCAAAGCACCTACACCGGACAGACACAGCGCAGCAAACATCCACTGTCGCGGGAGGGATTCTCTCAACACCGCATCACATGCAAACGCCAGCGCAGCCACGAGTCCACACAAAGGACTTTTCGTGAGGTAGATGACCACGAATACCAGCAGCGTGACAACGAGGGAATCCGTAATCCGGGCAGGTAGTCCGGTGGTGCGATTGACGATGCGCACCAGAAACATGGTTGTGAACAGCACCAGCAAACTGCTTGGCACAACAAGCGGCAGAGCGGCGAAACCAAACGCCATGCTGACAAACGCCGCGGGGTTGTCGTCAGGAACCAGCTCCCGGGCCAGGGCCCACGCTCCGAAGACCGACAATATGCCGGCGGCTCCGGCCCACGCGATCTGTAGGACGGTATCCCCGCATATGAGTGCCACGACTGCCGCGACAATTCCGGCGACGGGCATCAGTCGCGATACGGCCCTGTTGGTCGCGAAGTTCTTGTCGAGTGGCCGCCCGATCGAAGTGATACCGTAGAGGGGGTGCTGGTCCATGGAATTTGGCTGAATCAGCCTGTCTCGTCCGGAGTCAACAGCAAGTCGTAATGTTGCGACCGCTCATCGTAGCGCGCCAATAATGCTCGGGCCTTGGGTGGCACATGGGCTGTTTCATAGTCCTCTCCCACGAAGGCGCGCACTGAGTCGAGTGAGTCAAACCACAACAACGTGATGAACTCCACTTCCGATTCCAGTTGACGCCTGAATACATGTGCTCCCTGGTAACCTGGGATCTGCATGCCCGCGATCTCCGGAAGTACCTTGGCCCTGAGCAACTCCTCGTACGCATTCGCGTTGGAGTGACTAGTCCAGCCGTGCCAGATACGGCCTATCATGATCACCTTCCAGTCTTGTGGTTGTCGAAAACAGGCAGAATTCGATACAACAGAGCTGCGATCCGAGTCTTCCCGGTCAAACGATCAGCTGCACTCTTCGTCTCAGCGATCAAGCAACGCGGGAATCGACTGTGCTCCGGCTGCATCCGACCGTTTGGTGACTACCCGGCGGTGATAGTCGATCTGGCCGAGGTGGTATGCCAGGTGCGTTGCCAGATGAGTGATGAAGAGACTCGTCGTCAAACGACATCCGGCGAGCTCCAAGGGAAGCTCCTCTTCCAGTTGCGCTGGTTCCAGTCGCTCGAACGTCGCGTTGACCGTATCGATCGCCTGCTGAATACCCGCTTCCAGATCGGCCCGCGGTACATTCCTCGCAGTGAACTCGGCGTCCCGGTCTCTTATATAACCGGTGTTCCCCAACTGAGCACCGATGAAGTGCTGCATGTTCCCCACCAAGTGCATTACTAGCGTGCCGGCGGAGTTGGGAATCCCCGCGGGGCAAACCCAGAGGTCCTCCTCACGTTGGTATGCCAGTAGCTGATTCTGCAGCGTGGCCAGATCGCGAACGATCACGCGGCGGACGAATTCCACATTCATTTGAATCTCCCTGGACATATCGTGGCATCACCTTAGCTCCACTGAGGCTGCCACGGAAGACCGCGATCCATTTATCTTGATCAGCACGACCCATTATCGCCCGCGAACTTCACAGACCACTCCACGGAGGCTCTCCATGGATGTGCCAAGCCAATTCAGGACCAACCGATTCCTCGCCTCAATAGTCTTCATGAGTTTGCTGCCCGCATCGTTTGCCGTGGCACAGGATCCACTCGAGACCCCATTGGAGCAGGAGTTATTGACCCTGCTGACCAACGAGGTTTCCGGCCAGATGGCCTTCAACAACCTGGTGAAGCTTGCAGGCGCCCCATGGATGCGAGACCACGCCGAGTTCTCGGACACGTTCTATGAGGCAGAGCAGTTACTCAATCTGGTCCACAGCTACGGGATCGAGACGGTAAGGCTGGATCGATATCCTGGGTCGGGGACGTTCTCCTATCCTACGGCCGGCGAGTTTTGGATCGTCGAGCCTGAACCACGGCGGGTTGCTCATCTCCAAGCCGACGTGGCGCTGATTGCCACTGGCTCGCAATCTGGCAAGGTAACGGGAGAGCTGGTGTACTTGCCTCCCATGACAGCTGAACAGATCGAGCAGTTGAACGAGACGGGGGCAGAATACGCCGGGAAGGTAGCCCTCATGTGGTCCCACCCGCGGGGCGACCTGTTCGAGTCCATCGACGCACTCGGTATCAGTGCCGTGGTTTCATTTAACTCCCGGGACCGCTACCTGGACCCCAACGAGGTAGTCTACTCCAGAGGTGGCTATCAAGATGGCGTCAATCTCCACCTGGGCATGACGGTTTCCTGGCGCCAATGGTCCGAACTACTGGAGGACGTCGAGCGCGGTCAGCGAACCGTGGTTCGCTTGCGGGCCGAGTTGGAGGACTTCCCCAACAAATACGAGACCGTCTTTGCCTGGATCCCGGGAACGGAACCCGAGGCCAAGGGTGTGATGTTCACCGGTCACCTGTTCGAGGGTTACACCAAGAGGGGGACGAACGACAACATGGGGGGGCCGGCAATTCAGCTGGAGGTTCTTCGCACGCTGCACAGTCTCATCGAGTCCGGCCAGATCCAGAGACCTCGCAGGACCATCTACTTCCTGTGGCCCAACGAGATCTCGGGAACGTACGAATTCATCCGACGCAATCCCGAATTGATCGATCGGCTCAGTATCAACGTCAACATGGACATGGTGAGTGAAGGGCTGCGCAAGAACAACTCGCTGTTCACCATGAGTGAGACGCCACCGCAACTCGCCAGTTACCTGGACGGGTTAGCCAAGTCGATCCTCAACTATGTCTGGCGTACCAACGACATTGTCTATTTGCCTGACTCTCCACGAGGCCGTCCTGGCGGGCAGTATTTTCCCAAACCGATGATGGAAAAGAACGGATCCACCGACGCCTTTCGCTTCTACATACATGAGGCCACCGGTGGAAGTGACCACATATGTTTCAACAATCCCTCCGTTGCTATCCCAGGAATCGAGTTCTTCACTTGGCCCGATCAGTGGTATCACGCCGACGCCGACTTGCCTGACAAGGCCGATCCCACCGAGATGAAACGCGTTTCATTCATAGGAGCGGCAACCGCTCTCGTAGCTGCCGACTTGACGGACGACAGACTCACGTCCCTACTCGATGCGGTCTCTGCCTTCGGGTACGCTCGAGTGGCCGAGCGGGGATTGCCGCAAGCACTCGCCCTGGTAGAGACTGCCCACGGTCGCGACTTGGAGGTGACGTTGCACACCGCACTGAACCGCGTGAATGCTGCACTCGATCGTGAGATCGCGGCGCTGCAATCGATTCGGGAGATCTATACCGGCAGCGATCGAGCGCAGGCGGCACTGAACAGCCGCATCAACCAGTGGAGACTATACCGCGAGGGGCTGAATACGCAGACAATCAGCTATGCCCAACTCCGGGCCGATGAACTGGGTGTGGCACTTTCCGTTCAGTTGGAACCGAGTTCTGAAGCGGAGCGTCTCGCGAACGTGGTTCCGGCCATCAATCCCGAAGTGAAGCGTCGAGAATTCTACTTGAACAGGTATGATGGTTACTCGCGATATCTCGAGACACATCCGAATGCCATCGCAGATCTCGGTCTCCGGGGCGAACAGACCCGTTGGATCCTGAATTTCGTCAATGGTGAACGCTCGCTAACCGTGATACGTAACCGAGTTGCCGCGATTACTGGTGACGAGCTGCGTCTGGAACAGGTGGACGCCTACCTAACGATGCTCGAGGACGTCGGCTGGATAGTGTACCGGGATTAATGCGCCGATCGCTCACAGCTAGCCAATAAGACAAGCAAGGCTAGCCAACCGTGTGCTTCAAGCGCTAGCTGCTGCGTCCAGCTGCACCATGGGCGCGGCCTCAGTCGCCTTCAGGTATGCACAGGGGTCGTGGTGCAGAGCTCCCTTGGGAAGCCATTCCCAGAGGGACCCAAGATCGTGACGAACGCGATTGACGAAAAACTCAGGTAGCTCCGTTGTTTCTCCAGCGAAATAGCGCTTGAAATGGGTGTCCGTGTCGAGTCGCTTGCGCACTTCGGAGTAATATCCGATCCTCCCGAATCCCTCGGACGATATGGCACGTACTACGTTCATCCAGCGTGGGATTCTCGCCTTCACCGCCCGGTACCGGTTGTAAATCGAACGCCATGAGAATGTGTGCTTGCTCAAGTCGATCACATGATCGTAGAAATCAGGCCAAGAGTAGTTCTTTGGCCGTATGTTCATGGCGTGGTTGTTGTTCAGGAAGTGGAAAGGAAACGGCAGGATCCTTCCGTCGCGCTGATACGTGAGATTGAGCGGCGCGGCGCTGCCGAACCCGGACAGCAAGGAGTATCCTGGAAAGGCGCCCGGTGTGAGATCAACGAATTGCTTCGTCAGTTCAAACGGCTCTGATCCCTCGTCCACATCCAGCCCAAGTACGAAGTTGGCCTGCACATAAGGAATATGTTCCATTATGAGGTTCACGTGCTCAGAGACGTGCTCGACCTTTTCCTTACCCGTCTGCTTCCCGGTCTTGGATTTGTTCCCCAGATCATACCACGATTCGATTCCCGGCAGCATGGCCTTGAAACCGTTCCGTTTGAGCCGCTTGAGACGTTTCTCTGATAGCAGGGACAGGCTGCTCTCCGCTACGAAATCGATGCTGTCAGGCGGGGCTGCTTCTTCGATTGCGTCGAGGAAGGGGTCGAATCTCACGCCGAAATTGGGATCATGCCACGCTACGCGTGGGCGGCGGAATTTCTTTCTCAGGAAAATGAGATCTTCCTTGATGACGTCTAGATCGAGGCTCTGATGGGGTACTTCCGAGTCGATGCAGAAACTGCAAGTATACGGACAACCGAGGCTGCCGAGCATCGGCACGATCTTGAGGAGTGGAGCTTTCTTGAGTGTTTGCTCAATAAACCTCCACCGCTCGCGGACTCCCGGAAGCGCGGTAGGCTGTTCGCTAGCCGATAGTAGAACGCCCCAATCGCGCTGGGGAGCGGGATCGTGAAGCAGATCCGCGACAGTCTGCTTGTCGGTGAACCCAAAGACGTAGTCGAAGTACAACTGTGAATCTTGCGGGTAGCAGCGCGCGTGTGGGCCACCTAATACAGTGACCGCTCCCTTCGAGCGGAACAGGTTGCTCAGTGAGTATGCCAGTTGTGCCGATTGGGTGAAAGCACTGATGAACACGAGATCGATGTCGTCCGGCAACTCATCGACGATATCCTCTAGACCAGTGTAGCAAATGAAGGTCACATCGTGACCCTCATCTTCGCACCACTTGGCCACTACCTGGGACATGATGCCCGCCAGGTTAGCATGCATCAAGCGAGCATAAAGCGAGCGGTTTGGACCCTTGGTTACTAGATCGATAACGCCGATTCTGAGTTTCTTCACGTGGTCTCCCTGACAGGAGAAGGATGGAGCAAGATACCGATGGCCCATAAAATGGCAAGTACGACACCGACTTCTACTCTCATATGTTGGAGAGGGAGAACCCGCCGCGCGATTCAGGTAACAGGAGACGTATCAACCAGGCTAGTGCAGCAGTAACACCACTGCAGCGGCCGAGTTCTCTGAATGCGAGATGGACAGAAGGCTGGATGACACGTGTAGATCGACCGCGCTCTCACGGGCCCGTCCCTTGAACGACACCGTTGGGCGACCCTTCCCGTCACGCTTCACCTCAACGTCCTGCCACCAGACCACCCGTTCGGTACCGCCTTGCGAAAGCGCCTTGTAAGCAGCCTCCTTGGCCGCAATTCGAGCGGCTATGTGACGTGCTGGAACGGCTTGCGAAAGACAGTACTCCCGCTCCGTCCGGGTCAGCAACCGCTGCAACACGCGGTCTCCATGGCGACCGATCATTTGCTCCACACGCTCCACGTCGACCAGATCCAGTCCGACTGCGATTACGCTCACCGGCCGAACACACGAACCCAAACGTACGAGAGCCAATGCGGTGATTCGACGTAACCACCGAATACGAGCCCCAACCACACGGCGATCGCCAGCAAGACTGCGCCCACCACGGCAACCGGCCACATTGGCTTGCGCCAACGGGCAACCTCATCCGCGACACTCCTCCAGCGACTGTTCTCGCGATCGAGCGCCTGCTCCAACGCGAGCCACCCGGCTTCAAGACGCCTCGCTGCGAGCTTGAGGGTCTCCTGCCATTCTTCCACGGCTCCACGCTCAAGTGCCGTCGCCTCGAGTGCAGCTGCCGCACGCACATCTATCGCATCCAGAACCGGCAACAGGCCTGCACCAACAGAGCCCAACCTGGCGGCGATGGCACGTTTTGTTGGCTGATCTAGTTGCAGCTTCGCACGCCGCCGTTTGTCCATCTTCACCGCCCTGGCTTCAGACTCGAGATGAGTCGAAACCCGCTCGGCAACCGTCTCGGCAACGCTGGTCACGGCCTCATCCCAAGCTGCCTGCCAGACTGCGTGGTCGAGTGCCGCAAGAACCGCCGAGCGCTCGTTGCCGGCAGCTAGCCGCCTCGCTTCACCGGCGGCCTCGATGATGCGGGTTGCCAGACGATAGCGTACCGTATCCAGCGGAATCCAATGGGTGGGTCGCTCCGTACCCGAGACCAACTTGCCAAGGGAGGGGCCCAATTCGGGCACACGCAGCGGCAGCAGCAAATTGGTGTTGCTCATGCAAAGATCGCGGCAATCACTGCGGTGGTGTCACTGAAATCCGGGAATACCGCGTGTGGCCCGAAGGACTGCAACTCTTGGGTCGAGAACGGTCCTGTGGCCACCGCTATCGGTCTGGCGCCGATTCCGCGTCCACAAGTCACGTCCGACGGCGTGTCGCCGAGAATCACGACCTCTTCGCCGTGGGGCACATGCCCAAACAGGGGGGCAGCACGTTCCGCTGCAATCAATGGGAGATCGGATCGATTCATGGCATCCGAACCGTAAGCACCGATTTTGAACTGTTCCGGATCTATTCCGGCCGCACGTAGCTTGAGGACCGCTCCCACTTCGATGTTGCCGGTGAGCAAACCGATCACTGCGTCGGGGCGATCGCCCAATTGTGCCAGCAACTCCGGAACCCCATCGTAAACCCGCATGCTGCGTTGGGGTGCCTGCAACTCGTGCTCCAAAACCTCGGCGTATCTGCGGCAAACGCGCTCCGCATGACTATTGCTGTCGGCGTTGGGATGATCGGCCGCTGCCAGCAGTTCGCGAACGATCTGGGGATCCGTCTTGCCAGCGAAAGCAAGGTCGTCAATTGGACCGGCAGTACCCATTTCATCGATCAGCGCTTGCCGAATCGCGGCCCGACCTGCTCCGTCGGACCAAAGCAGAGTTCCGTCTATGTCGAACAGTACGAGTTTTTTCATCTATCGCTTCTTGTGCCGCACGCGGTCACAGGTCGAATTGTGTGATAGCCAATCAGCGGTAATGATAACTCCCGAGAGCGAACTAACCAGCTACGCGCCAACCTGGCGCATGGGCGCAGTGTCCACGATCTGGGCGCTGGACTAGCCCGCCAACCCCGGCATTTCAGCCGTCCCGGCCGATAGCCGAACGGATCTCTCAATTGCCGTTGCCGTTGCCAGTTGCGCCAGCAATTCGACCGAAACCGGAGTGGCCGGCTCCGCGTCACCCACGGAGACCGCGAAGATCACATCACCATCGTACTGCGTTCCGACGGGTGTGATGCGTTGTGCCAGCGCGTCGGCAGTCATCTCCGCCAACGAAACCAGACTCTGGCGCTGGAGCTGTGCGTTGGTGGCTACTACGACGAGTGTCGTGTTGGTGCCGGATCGGGCAAAGGAGCCCCCCGGAGGTCCGCCATCCGCCAGATAGCGCCGCGCATCAACGAACTCGTTGTCGGAGCGTGCTCCCGCAATGATGTTGTTTTCCGCGTCCCGCACGTCACCAAAGGCGTTCACTACCACCAGGCAACCGACAACAACACCATCACGTTCTTCAGACCAGGTTCCCACACCCGACTTCATGGCACCAGCTTTTCCCAGGACCTTGCCCACAGTGGCACCGGTGCCGACCCCGACTGCTCCTTCTGCGACATCAACACCGGCTGCCTCACAGGCCCCGTAGCCGTCATCGGCTGATGGCCAACGAGCCGGTCCCAGTGCGAGATCGAATATCACTGCGGCAGGCACGATCGGAACCACGCCAACACCTACGTCAAAGCCACGGTTGCGCTCAGACAGCCACCGCATCACGCCCTCCGCTGCACCGAGGCCAAAGGCAGAGCCCCCGGTCAAGAGGATTGCGTGAACTGCGGGTACCAAGTGTCGCGGGGACAGTGCATCGAGTTCGCGTGTTCCGGTGGCCCGGCCACGCACGAATGCGGCCGCACGCATACCTGTCGCTGGTGCCAGTACGACCGTGCAACCGGTTTGCGCTACCGGGTCAGTAGTATGCCCGACCAGGAGACCGGAAACATCCGTTATTCGAGGAGTCACACTAGCTCGATGGAAGTGAGGAGTCAGCTTACAGACAAGCGCTGGCTATGCCTCATCCACCTGGGGGGTTGTTGTCTTCTCAGCCTTCGCAGCGCAGTCCTTGCACAGCGATACACCGCGGAGTGAGCATATCAGGCAGATGAAGGTGCCACACTCCGTGCAGGGATACCCCTCGGATGCACGTTCCTCGTTGCCGCAAGAGCGACAGACCATCCCATCGTGTTCCTTGGCCACTTGCACCTCTCAAGCTACTGGTCCAACCGCGCGCCCTGTTTAATCTACTGGAAGTATGACACGGATGCCGCCGGGAGTCACGTCCGCAGTGAAGGGTGTGATCCCCGCCGCTTCACCATCCAACTCGACTGGTCGTGGTACACTGGTTTCGACCCTTACCACGCGACCGGGTATGTGTCGCACCCGCCGGTCATCACCCACACTGCGAATCAGCAGTTGCCACAACACGGTAATGGTCTCGCGCAGACCGCTGGCATTCAGTACGACAACGTCGAGCACACCGTCATAGGGAGATATCCCATCACGCAACCGCAAGAACGGCGGAACGATTTCTCTGCAGTTGGCCACCATTACCGACGCCGCCTCAAATTCGTGCTCTTCACCGTCTACAGTGATTTGGTAGTTGACGGTGCGATGCCTGCCGAGGACTTTCCAGGCGGTGCCGATATACGCTATCATGCCCCATCTGCGTTTCGAGCGCCCCGAGGTACCGGCCATCATCTCGGCATCGAATCCGGCGCCGCACGCTACTGTGAAGTACTTCACATGCCCATTACATCTCAGCCGGCCGAGGTCGACGTGCTTCGGCTTGCCGCTGACAATGACCTGGGCGGCTCGGGCAGGATTCCGTGGCAGACGTAGGTTGCCGGCCAGGAGATTGCCGGTCCCTCCCGGGATCAGTCCCAGTGGAACTCTTTCCCCCACCAGTCCAGCCACATTGTGGATGGTCCCATCACCACCATATATGGCAATAACGTCGACGCCGGCGGTCACTCCTTGCTCGGCGATCTTCAGTGCGTCGTCTGGATGCTCGCTTCCCGGTGCATCGATGGTCCACCCTGCTGCGGTGAACACAGAGCGGATCGCATCAACAGTTCGATTTTTCGTTCTAGCAGCTGATGGATTGTGGATCAGGAGTGCCCTGGCCATCAGTAGCGCTTCTCCCAGAGGAAGTCGACTCCCAGCTGGTACTTGGCCACCAATCTGTTCGAGGCGTACGGGACACATGCCTGAACCGGGTCACCACTCACGAGGAACATCCATTCTCTGCTGAATCGATACTCAATACTCGCTCCAATGTCTTCTAACGTGAACGCCTGTCCCGGTCGGGGACAGTACCGCGGGCTCAGAGTGAAGAACCAGTTTTCTCCGAGGCGTTTTCCCAGGGCAACGCCCACCCCCGCCATTTCGCTCCCCACACCGCTGGGTCGGATCTGCACGTAGTCAAGCGGCAGGTTCAAGTCAGAGATGAGTGAGTACTCGACCTGCCCTGACACGGCCGCAAGAAACTGGTTCAAGCCCTGTTGAGCCAACCGCTGATTGGCGAAGTTCTCGTTGCCCGATCCGGCAAACGCCTCCACACTCGGAGCCCCAAAGAAGACATATGAGAGAATTTCTGTTTCCGCAATCGGTGGCTGGATGTCGCTGCTGAATCTGAGAGTGGGCTCGTACATCGTTCCACCGATATGGACGAAGACCGTGAGATCCTCCCCCCTGACACTGTGCACATTATGTCTCGCCTCGATGTCCAGCGCCGCGTTCAGATCGGGCGTGCCGAAGTACGTGACCTCCCCGCGGGTCACAGTGAATTCACGTGTTGCCACGAGTTGCATCAATGACGGACCCGGTGACAAACGGTACGTTCCTCGCACAGTCTGCAGTGATCCCGTCAGACCGTACCTGTTGGCCACCTTGTTCATCATGACCGAGCCGAGCAGCTGAATGTTGGCCTCACTCGACCGCATCCAAACGTTCGAGCCCATCGCCAAACGCAGACTGTCGACTCTCATCGAATTGTAGAACCTGTTCTCGAATGCTGCTCCCAAGCCCTCCCGCCTGATCAGAGTAGTATCTACCAGCTCGGATTCCACAAAGAGCAGCGTGTCGTCAAAGCTTATCAGCTCCTTCTCGACGAGATCGGCGAAGTACAGCACGCCGTCGGTCACCGCAACATTTCCGGTCAGTGTCGATCCGAATACCGGCCCCCTCAGTTGCACGTCGCCGGTCGCGGTCAGCGAAAGGAAGTCGCGTACGTCCAGGCCCTCGAATGTCTGGGCATGTATGCGGAGGTTCAACACGGGTCGGCTCAGCTGTTCTAGCTGTACGAATCCACTGATCTCCGCGTCACCCTCTCCACTTCGCAGCGCGAGTCGATCTACACGGATCGTGTCGCCTGTGAGTGTGAAGGCACCATTGATGTCTTCATGACGCACACCTATAGCCGGGTAGTCGGCCACCGCCTCCGATAACATGAGGTTTCCGGTCAACTGCGGATTTTCCCACGTACCGGCAATGCCAAAGTCGGCGTCCAAGATTCCCTCGATGTGCTGCACCATGGGGGTCACCGCATTCAGCAGCGAGAGGTCTACACTGTCGGCGCGTGCGATGATCGCGATTCTGCCCGGTAGTTGTCGTTGCTCGACGCCACTCAACGCCAGATTTACCGGTAGGTCCAATTCCACTCGCAGAATCTCCTCCCCCAGCCGTCGCACCTCGACGTCTCCCTCTAGCCGCCGGTTCTGGTAGGTTGCCGTTCCCGTGAACTGAGGAGCCTGGAAGTCTCCGAACATTGCATCCAGCATGCTGACCGATACGCGCATTGTTGGATCTTCACCCGTACCTTCCAACTCGAATGTCCCGTTCACCTCACCTTCGACGTCGTGATATCCCAACTGCAGTAGGGCCCAGAGATCGGCGACTGGCAGACCACTGACCGATGCGGTGAGATTCCCGGGGCCTCTCAGCGGTATCCTTCCATTTATCGTGAACGTTCCCGCTCCACCGTCACTTGCAACGGTCGCTTCATAGAAGTCGATTCCCTCAGCGGCAACGCGTAACGACAGTGGACGCCGGGCGAACCACGCGCCACTTGCCAGTCGCAATCCCAGTGAATCAATCGGCACAAGCCACGATCCGTCGGTTCCTATCCACGACCCCCACCCGATCCACTGTTCGTGGCTCTCAGGCCCAAAGCGGGAACGCCCGTGCCACCGCAATGAGTCGATCGGGCCGCCCACATCCAATCGGACTAGGCTGAATCCCTTTCCTCCCAAATCGATGGAGTCCGCGCTCCCCTGGAACTGCAGTCCTGCAGAACCGAGCGACCAGTCCAACTCGGCCTGCGACACATAGACCACATCACGCCTGACATCCACCACTTTCACCTCGCCGGACAACTCGGGGTCAGCGATCGCCCCGCTGATCCGAACCTGCGACTCGACCGATCCGTACGGCGGAACTATGCCTGCCGCGGTGGTTGCTTCGAGTGATCCCAGCAAGGTTTCCAGGAAAGGTTCGATCACTCCCAAGGAATCGGTCACGGCGGAGAGGCTCACGGTTCCGCTGCGCGTGTTCCACAGGCCCAATGCTCCCCCACCGCTGACGTGTGTCGCCACACCCCATATCTGAAGGGTATCCAGCGACAGAATGCTGTCACTAATCCCAAGGCTGAACCATGCACTGTCGAGCGGGACCCCTTCGAGCGACGACGGCCACAACTCGGCACTCGCTTGGGCCCACGGGCCTGCCACCGAGTCGGCAACGCCGGTACCTTCCACCCTGCCCCACAGCTCCGTGTTCGGCAGCCGGTCGTGAAGTTGGGCGAGATCCAAGCGCGCGAATCTCAAGTCCAAGCCGTATGCGCCCCTGCGATACGACAGGAGAGGAAAAGCGCCTTCGAAAAAAATGGCGCCGGCCGGCCCCTCGAGATCCGCGTCTACCCACAGAGAATCGCTAAAGCCGGAAGTCACCACGCGGCCAACGAATGACCCTCCCACCGTCAAGGAGGGATAGCTGGTGTGCAGCCCATCCAGGTCGAGCGAGTCGAACCTCAGGTCGGTCCAAGCGCCCAGCACTTCTCCCGTAGCGTCGATCCGAACACTACCGCGGGCTTTGGTCACCAGCGATGGAATTGCGACATGGGCGAGATCACCCACGAACTCCAGCTCCAGCCACGGCCCGTTCAACGTCCCCGACCCATTGACCAGGCCTTGCAAGTCAACGGCGGGGATCAAGCGACGCACTGTCGCGAGGTCGATGTTGGCATCGAAGATCTCGTAGTCACGGAACACGATCTCGCCCGGCACTCCCACCGCAACCGTGCCGCGGCTATTGAGCAACGTGGCGGGCCAGCCCTCGATCAACGAATCTCGGAAGACGACGTCGAAACCCATGGTCAACGACTGCCGTGGGCCGTGAGCATCGAACTGTCCGGTAGCACGTCCAGCTAGTGGCAGTGTGTCGAAGTAGGGTCTGATGTACTCGAGGTCAAAATCATCCAAATCGAGCCGAGTGTTGTTGAAGGACCACTCACTGGCGGGTCCCACCACCATAGAGAGCCGCCCGCGGGCGCTGCCGCCACCCCCGATACCCTCCAACGCGAGCGGCTCACCGATGAACTCGGTGGCGCCTCCTGCCCTGGTACGCACCTTGAGTGACCCGCTCCCAACCATCCCCGCCGGGACATCTGACACCAGCCCCCGAGCATCGTCAGTGACGAACGATTCGGATTCGATGCGTAGGTCCGGCAGGATCTTGCCATCCTCGATCACCAGGACGCCGTTCACGGCGGCCTGGGAACGAGGAAGATCCACCCGGCTCAAGGCAAGACCGATCGAGTCTCCCCTGATGTTCACGCGGCCGCGTGCATCCAGGAGATCGAGTGCGGGATCCGACATCCTGGCCCGCAATTGCCCAATCATGATGTGAATGCCTGACTGGGTTGGCAGAGGAGACGTGAGACGCACAAACGTGAAATGGGCATTCAGATCGGTGACACGTCGCACGCGCATGTATTCTCCGCGCCACTCCTCTCCTTCGTCTACCGAATCGTCGGGGTCGGCGGGCGTGCGGATAGTGATGGTGCCGTCGGTGATGTCGACATCACGGAAGGAGATGAGCGGCGTTCGTCCACCACCACCGGGTCCTCCCAGTCCCAACACCTCCTTTATGTTGAGATCACCGTCCCGTGGGTCGACGAGGTTGATGTGCGGCGATTCCAGCTGCAGCCTCCCCATCGCCAAACCACCGCCCAAGAAATCTCGCAGCCCATAGCTCAGCTGAATCCGAGGGATCTCAGCGAGCCGTACCCCGTTCTCCCCTCTGATCACCAGGTTCCGCACAGCGATGCCACCCAGAAAGGAACCGTCGATCTGGCTCACGGTCACCGATCCCCGGACCGCATCGTTGGCAGCGCTGATGATCGCACGTCCCAAGACGTGTCGTCCCATCGCTGTTCCCAGCGCAGCCGTTGACACTCCCATGATCATCCCAATGAGCGAGCCACCAAGCACGAACAGCACCAGGGCGAGGCGCCGCGCGAAAGAAACGCCTGTCCCACTTATCGGGGCAAACTGGAGGTGCCGGTGAGACTGCATGATCAGAACGCCTGTCCAACTGAAAAGTGTAATCTGAACTTGCCGAGGAAGCTGGAAGAGCCTGGTGTGTACTCATCGTCGATCTCAACCAGCTTACCGTTTACCGGCGCATACAACGAGCTCGAACGCGGAGCATAACCGTTGTACCCGACATCCAGTCTTATCGGTCCTAGCGCCGTCGCAATTCGGAAGCCCAAACCTGGTGTTACCCGAATGTCAGCCAATGTCACGACTTTGTCTCCCCGCTTGGCGACCTGACCTGCATCCACGAATACAGCCCCTATGATTCTGCCACCGAACAGGGGCAGCGGAAACCGCAACTCGGCGTTGGCGAAGACGAGTTGATCCCCCCCGGAAGCTGAGGTCCGAATGACGCCGTCCACCACCAGTTCCTCGCCAGTTGAATCGACCGTTCCCCGTTCGACCACCCGCACGAGTGGCCCCAGTTCATTCTGTGCATAGCCCCGCACGCTGTTGGGCCCGCCACCGTACATCCGATCCTCGGACGGTATGAACTGTTCCCCACTACCCTCCAACCGCGCGCTTGGCGCCGCCACCGCACCCAGCCTGACACGCCACGCGAACACGGATCGCCGCGCGACCCTGTAGTACGAGGCAAACTCGACTATACCCCGGGAGAACTGGATCAGTGAGTCTGACCCCAGAAAGTCATCCGCATGACGCAACTCAGCGGTGAGTCTGTATCCCCTGGTTGGATTGAGAATCGAATTAGCACGATCCCATACGAAACTCAAGCCGAGGGTAGCCCTGAAACGTGGTTGGGTGAACAGCCTGGTGTCTTCGATCAGACAGACGTCGAGAAACTGACAGAAAGTAGCCGGATCGGCTTCAGTCTTGGCCCGACCAAGGGCATACGCACCCGTTATGGGTATCTCAAACGGTGTTCTCCATGTCACCGCGAACGCGCCACCAATCGATTGTCGCAGGTAGGCCCGGAACTCGGTGAACTGTTCGGCGCCAAAAGTCACGGCGGCGCTGGTGCGGTTCGACAGGAAGAACGGCTCCTCCATGCTGACAGCAACGTTGTAATTCAACTTGAGGAGTGAATCGCTCTCCTGGTCGAGCGCCGGACAGACACTGTTCTGGAAACCCCAGTCAGTTGGCGCTCCCACGCCCAGCTTGGAGAATCGGGCCGACAGATCAAGGGTTCGGCCTGCCCCCAAGAAGTTATAGAGTGTCCAACCTCCGAGAACGCGAAAGCAATCGATCGTACCGTAACCACCCCCAACGCGGAGTCGGTGGAGGTTCGCCTCAGATACACGGACCTGGATCGTCACGGTTGTGTCGCCCTGGGTACGCTCCAGCGTGTCGGCTATCTCGACGCTCGCGAAGTTGAACAAGTTCAGTCTGTAAAGGTCGATCTGGCCGCGAAACATCCTGCTCTCATCAAAAACGTCTCCTTGCCGCACGGATATGGCCTTACGTATGAGGTCCTCGTCGATCACCTCCGTCCCGGTCACCACAATGGTATCGATGGTCGCCAACCGGCCTGGTGACACATCAAATGACACTTCGGCGGTTCGCTGACCAAGAAAGACATCGTACCCTGCGTAGATCTGCGGAAAGGGATAACCGCGGTTTCTCAACATGGTGCGCACGCTGTCGGCGGACATCTGCAACCACAGGAGGTTGAACGGATCTCCGACCCGCAGCGGCAGTTTGTCGGCGATCTGTTCATCACTGATGATGTCACTGACCCCGGTAACCTCAAACGAGGTGACACGCACCGGTTCTCCCTCATCGATGATGAACCTGATGTGTGCGTCTCGCTCGGTTCGCCGAACGACAGTGTCCACCGTCGCCTCGCGAAATCCGCTGCGCCGGTAGAGCGCCAGGATGCGCAGGACATCCCTGCGGAACTGCGTCTCGTTGAGGTATCGCTTCGCTCCGATTCCCAGGCCCCACCTGACAAACGCCGAGGAGCGGGAGGTGGACACTGACATGCGCAAGGTGGCGTCGTCAATCGCGCGATTGCCCGAAAAGGAGAGACCACGCACCACAAGATCTCTCGGATCCTGCTCTTGTCCTTCGAGGGCCAGAGGAAAGCCGACCAAGGCCAAGGCGATCGGTACAGCGAGAAGCTGGAACTTCAGAGTTACGATCTTCCTAGGTTGGTGAGCATTTCCTGAACCGACGTGAACTTGACACGTGGTCTTCCAACGGCTTCTCCCCGCTCAACCTCGAGTTCATCCAGGCGCCGCCAATCCTGGTATGAAAACGACTGCACGCCGCGTTCGGCCACCAATCGGGATATTGACTCGGGATCCGAATACCGCGGGCGCAATGTCCTGTCGCTGGCTAGATCTTCTAGCATCGAGCGCACTGTTTCGACCGCATCCGGTTTGTTCGTCCCAATCACACCGGAGGGACCGCGTTTGATCCAGCCAGATACGTAGATGCCAATCATCGGTTCTTTGCGATCCGGATCAATCACCCGGCCCTTCTCGTTGGGCACGAGACCCCACGAGTCATTGAAGGGCAGGCCAGATAACGGCACGCCGCGGTACCCGACGGAGCGAAACACCAGGTCGACATCGAGTTCTTCATGGTCATCGGTCGGTCTCGGACGAAGCGAACCGTCTTCTGACAAATGGAGAGAGTTCTTCACCAAGCGCATCCCCGTGACTCTTCCAGCCTCATCACCGCTCAACTCCACAGGTGACACGAGAAATCGAATCGTCAACGTTCGCGATTTGCCCTGCTCTCCGAGTTTTGCCAACTGCTGGATGATCTCGACTTTCCGCGCCAACGCCTTGTCATCGCTCTCTTCCAACTGAGCCTTGCTCAACTCGCCCAGTTCGGCCTCTTCGGGGAGGATGATCAAGTCGGCACCAGCAAGTTCCCCGAGCTCCTTTATCTCTGCGTTGGTGAACGCCGCTTGTGCCGGACCACGACGACCAACGATGTAGACCTCTCTCACACGACTGTGACGCAGAGCCTCCAACGCGTAGTCGGCTATATCGGTCTGAGCCAGCTCGTCGGGCGTCCTGCAGAGTATTCGCGCGACGTCAACAGCTACATTGCCAACACCAACTACGGCGGCTCTCTCGACTGAAAGATCGAACTCCAAGTCCCGGTAGTCCGGATGGCCATTGTACCAGGCAACGAACTCCGTCGCTGGGTGACTGCGCTGCAAATCCTCACCAGGTATACCCAGGCGCCGGTCCGTTTGAGCGCCGGTGGCATAGCATATTTGGTGATAGTGCTGCTCCAGATCGTGCAGCTGAATGTCCTTGCCCACTTCTACGTTGCCGAAGAATCGAAATTGCTCTTTTGACGCCACCTTGTCGAAGACTCTCGTCACATTTTTGATCTTCTGGTGATCCGGGGCGACGCCAAACCTCACAAGCCCAAACGGTGTCGGTAGGCGGTCGAACATGTCCACGCGTACCACCACGTCATTCTGTTTCAATAGGTGTTCGGCGGCATAGAACCCTGCCGGCCCTGAGCCAATGACGGCCACTCTGAGTGGCTCCGAATCCGACCCTATGCGTGTCACAATCCCTCCACTCACATGTCTCGTTAGATGATATCAGATCGGCGGTGGGGCGGAAGGTGTGGAGTCCCGGGACCCTACCGCCCGACGGGCCTTCCGCCTACCTTGGCAGCTGTGAACATCTACACCAAGACGGGTGACGAGGGACAGACTTCCCTGTTCGGTGGCGGGCGTGTATTCAAGAACGATCCCCGCGTAGCTGCCTACGGCAACATCGATGAGCTCAACTGCGTCATTGGCCTCGTTATCGCCACTGAGCCACACGACCTCGAGAGCGACCTCCTAGTCAGCATTCAGCGAGACCTGTTCTCAATCGGTGGGAGGCTGGCGAGCCCAGCACCCGAGAAGGTCGCTGGTGCTTTGGAAAAGACGGCGATTCCGGAAACGAGGATCAGTGAGATGGAAGCGGCGATCGACCGGGTTGTAGCACAGTTACCCGAGCTGACTGCGTTCATCCTTCCGGGTGGCTCGATAAAGAGCGCTCAGCTGCATCACGCGCGTTCTGTGTGCCGCAGAGCCGAACGGGGCGTGGTCGAACTCGCTCGCCAGCAGGACGTCCCACCCCTCGCTCTGGTCTTTCTCAATCGTCTATCGGACCTGCTGTTCGTCCTAGCCCGTCTGGCAAACCACCGCGCCAACATAGCCGACACCAAGTGGTAGCATGACATCCTATCCCTTCTTCCAGGCCGACGTGTTCACCCACACTCCGCTTACAGGCAACGCGCTGGCCATGTTTCCTGACGCGGCGGGGTTGAACGCCGAGACCATGCAGGCGATTGCTCGTGAGATGAACCTGTCGGAAACGACGTTCGTGCTGCCATCCGACGTAGCAACGAGACGGATCAGGTTCTTCACCCCGGCTGCTGAGATTCCCCTCGCTGGACATCCCACGATCGGGACATGGTGGTTGTTGGGAGAACTGGGCCGGGTCGAGCTTCCCGACCACGGGCTGGAGCGGTTCACGCAGGAAACCGGGGCGGGCGTGCTGCCTGTCGACGTCCACTGCGAGGCCGGGAAGCCGGTGCGAGTGGTAATGGTGCAGGCATTACCAGAATTCGGTGCCACGGTAGAGGATCCAACAGAGCTGGGTCAGGCGTTGGGGGGAGGAAACGATACCGTGCTCGGCGACCCGAAACCCCAGGTGGTCTCTACGGCACTGCCTCAGCTGATGATCCAACTGCGTTCGCGGGAAGAACTGGAGCGACTACCCAGTGGCGGAACCGGGGGAAGGCTCGCGAGCCTGTTGAAAGAGCTGGGGACCGATTGCGGCATGTGCTACACGCTGGAGACCGAGGACTCAGCAGCTCTGGCTCATTGCCGCATGTTTGCGCCGGGCCTCGGGGTTCCTGAGGACCCTGCCACAGGAAGCGCCGCTGGAGCATTGGGTTCCTACCTGGTGTGGCACAATATCGTGCGGCCGCACGATGGGGTCGGGACCATCGTGGTGGAGCAAGGCATAGAGATGGGCCGTCCAAGCAAGATCCACGTGGAGATCTCCGTCGGAAATGGCGGTGAGATCACCGAGGTGCGTGTGGGCGGCGAGGCAGTGACCGTAATAAAGGGAGAGCTTCAGCTATAGACACCGTCTCAGTGACCGTACATCTCGGAGACCGGTCGTATCCGATTGTAGTGGGTGAAAACCTGCTGGAGAGCATGGCAGACCTGGTCGAAGAGCACTCACCCGCCCACCGCTATGCGATTATCAGCGATTCGACGGTAGGCCGTCTTTACGGGCCAACCGTGCTCCAACACCTCGGTGGAGAATCCCGCTGTTCGCTGTTTCGGTTCGCAGAGGGCGAGAGCCAGAAGAACAGGGATACGTGGCAGCAACTGACTGACGAGATGCTCGCGGCCAGATTGGGACGTGACACTACGGTCATTGCACTAGGTGGCGGAGTCGTGGGCGACCTCGCAGGATTCGTTGCCGCCACCTATCTCCGCGGCGTACGGGTTGTCCAGGTACCAACCTCACTGCTGGCGATGATCGACAGCTCGGTTGGCGGGAAAACCGGGGTGGACACAGTGTTGGGCAAGAATCTGGTTGGAGCGTTCCATCAACCAACCGTCGTCATCACGGATGTTGCCACACTCAGAACCCTGCCGGCAAATCATGTCTCCGCGGGGATGGCAGAGGCCATCAAGCACGGTGCCATATCGGACGCCGAGTACATACAGCGCGTGATATCCAGATCAGGTCTGATTCTAAACCTGGACCCGGCCGCGCTGATCGAAATAGTGAAGCGAAGCGTCGAGCTGAAGGCGAGGGTGGTCGCAGAAGACGAGAAGGAAAGCGGAAAGCGTGCTGTGCTCAACTTCGGACACACTGTGGGGCACGCAATGGAGGCAGCCTCAGGATACGAGCTGCTCCATGGAGAAGCGGTAGGACTCGGAATGCTCGCCGAGGCCGCAATCGGTGCCAGGCTCGGCATCACGGATGAAGGGGTAGAACAGGGGTTGAGAGAGGCGGTTTCGTTACTCCGCCTGCCGACCGAACCGCCAGCAACTTTGCTGACTGGCGACCTGCTTGACTGTATGGAACAGGACAAGAAGGGCATCGCAGGATCTGTCAGGTTTGCGCTCCCGGCACGCCTGGGCGAGATGGCGCGAGGACCGGGCGGGAGCTGGACACACATCGTCCCAGAAGCGGTAACGAAACAGGTTTTGGACCGCCGCTCCTAAGCCAAAGAATGCCAATGACTTGCCACGATCATCAACATTCCGCTAACACGCCTAAAAGCTTTCATAACAACAAGTTACACAAATAGTCCACAAGGTGATACTCGCATCATATGTGGAGCAGAGTGGAGAGATTGTGGAACTCGATATAGACTAACGATTTGTGATGTGGAAAACTGATTTTTTCTTGACTGGCTTCTCAAGACTCCCTATATTCGCCCCGCGTAGTCGGCCATTTTGGCGGGCGTTTCCTCGTTACGTCTGCCCCTCCCTCGAATGGTCGAAGTCTTTTGGTAGGAGCGTGTATGACCCAGCTCCGCGCGAGCAAATCGAAGGCCTTTTTTTACGCGGGTTCGTCTACCGCATTTGACCAGTACCTGCAGGACATCCAGAAACTGCCATTGATCAAAGATCCCGCCGAAGAGCGTCGGCTTGCTCGTCGGGCGCGGAAGGGAGACCGCAAATCCGCCGAGCGA